>JABBAI010000171.1 GCA_018608045.1 Octadecabacter sp.
ACGATCAGGACTTTGGGGTCTTGCAAAATCTCACGCCCGATGACGAACTTTTGCAGATTCCCGCCGGACAGCGATCGTGCGGCATTGTTTGGCCCCGGCGTGCGCACATCAAAGCGTTCGATGATCTCTTCGGCAAAACTGCGCGCGCGACCCCAATTGACAAAGCCATTTTTGGTCAAATTCTTGCGTTTGCGTGCGGTCAGGGCTGCATTTTCCGTCAGGGACATATCAGGGGCGGCGGCGTGGCCCATGCGTTCTTCGGGGGCGGCGCATATCCCAATCATGCGGCGCGCATCGGGGGGCAGGTGGCCGATGTCTTGACCGCCCAAGAAAACCTGCCCTTTTGGCGCTTTGATTTCGCCAGACAGCGCGCCCAGCAATTCGTCTTGGCCGTTGCCCGCCACGCCACCAATGCCGATGACGTCGCCTGCGCGCACCTCAAGCGAGATATCCTTGAGAGAGGTGCCAAAGTCGGTGGGGGATTTCACGCTGAGCCCTGTGATGTTCATCAAAACATCGCCGTCTACTTTTGCGTCGCGTTCGGGCACATGCAGGGTGCCGCCGACCATCAATTCGGCCATTTCACGCGCGCTGGTTTTACGCGGATCACAGGTGGCGACGACGCGGCCAAGCCGCAGGATCGTGGCGTTGTCACAGAGGGCGCGAATTTCTTCGAGCTTATGAGAGATGTACAAAATCGCTGTGCCCTCAGCCTTGAGCTTGCGCAGGGTTTCGAACAGGATTTCAACTTCTTGCGGGGTGAGGACGGACGTGGGTTCGTCCATGATCAGCACTTTGGGGTCTTGTAACAGGCAGCGGATAATTTCGACGCGCTGGCGTTCGCCCGCGCTCAGGTCGCCAACAACCCGAGACGGATCAAGTGGCAGCCCGTAGGTTTCCGACACGTCTTTGATGCGCTGGGCAAGGTCGGTCATGGGCGGCGGGTTTTCCATGCCGAGGGCGACGTTTTCAGCCACGTCCAACGCCTCAAACAGGGAAAAATGCTGAAACACCATCGCGATGCCGGCTGCGCGCGCAGCGCGGGGTTCAAGTGGTGCAAAGGGTGCGCCCTGTAACGTCATCGCGCCGCTGTCTGGTTTCACCAATCCGTAGATCGTTTTCACGAGGGTCGATTTCCCCGCACCGTTTTCACCCAGCAGCGCGTGGACTTCGCCTTTTTGGATGTTGAAGGACACATCGGAATTGGCGACCACGCCGGGGTAAGCTTTGGTCAGCCCTGTCAGCGTCATGAGCAGTTCGG
Source organism: Octadecabacter sp. (assembly GCA_018608045.1). Classification (GTDB taxonomy): domain Bacteria; phylum Pseudomonadota; class Alphaproteobacteria; order Rhodobacterales; family Rhodobacteraceae; genus Octadecabacter. Next base: position 1,262 of record JABBAI010000171.1, read on the forward strand.
TCATCCGGTGCGCCCCCCGCGCTGATCTTTGCCGTGACAGATTAACGCAGCCGCGACACCTACGGCAATGGCCTGCGGGTGCTTTCCAAGGTCTGGATCCCCGATCGGGCAAGCAATACGTGCAATTTGGGCATCCAGATGCCCCATTGAGGCGAGCCGTGAGCGAAACCGTGCCCATTTCGTCGCGGACCCGATCAGGCCCGCAAAGGCGAAACCGTGGCGCAGTAGGGCATCACACAAGGCCAGATCAAGATCGTGGGAATAGGTAAGGATCAAATGGTCGCCGTCTTTGGGCGCATGGGCCACGGCGCGAACGGGGTCTGCCGCCACCAAGGGTGACACTGTTGGGGGCAACGTATCGGGCATCCGACCGGCTGTGGTGTCAATCAGGGTGATCGCGCGATCCTCAAGCGGGGCGATGGTTTGGGCAATGGCGTGCCCGACATGACCTGCGCCCCAAATCCAAAGAGGTTTGCCCATCGGTTCATCGGTCGGGGCATTGCGATTGAAATCCAGCGTGACAACGCCGCCGCAACATTGCCCAAGGTCCGGACCAAGGGGCATGGTGTGGCGGGATTGGATGGTGCCGCGTGCGAGCATATCGCGGGCTATGCGTGTGGCCTCCCACTCCAGCGCGCCACCGCCGATTGTGCCGATCTGGCGGTCGGGCCACACGTGCATGGTTGTGCCAGCGTCGCGCGGGGTTGATCCTTTGACGGCCGCGACGGTCACGGCGATAAAATCGCTCATCCTCGGGCCCGTTTGACGGCCTGCAACACTTCCTCCGCCGTGGCGGGGGCCTGCAAATCGGGATAGGCCGCACCGCAGGCGGCGACAGCGTTGGCCAATGCGGCGTGGGTTGAAATGCCTAGCATAAAGGGCGGTTCCCCCACGGCCTTTGAACGATACACAGTTTCGGCGCGGTTTTCGCCGTCCCACAGTGCGATGTTGAAGACGCTGGGGCGATCCGAACAAGCGGGGATTTTATAGGTGCTGGGCGCGTGGGTGCGTAAGCTGCCTTTGTCATCCCACACCAATTCCTCGGTGGTCAGCCAGCCTGCGCCTTGCACGAACCCGCCTTCAATCTGGCCGATGTCCAATGCGGGGTTCAGCGATGCGCCTGCGTCGTGCAAAATGTCGACCCGCAGGATGCGGTTTTCGCCTGTGTTGGTGTCGATGACCACTTCGGATACGGATGCGCCATACGCGAAATAAAAGAACGGGCGCCCTTTGCCTGCGATGCGGTCCCACGCCACATCAGGGGTTTTGTAAAATCCCGTCGCGGACAGGGAAACGCGGTTTTCGTAGGCGGTTTTGGCGGCCTGCGCAAAGGGGATCGAATGCCCCGCCACATGAACGTGGTCGTCTTTGAAGGTGATCGTGTCGGGCGCGACATTGTGCATTTCGGCCAGACAGTCGGCAATGCGCGCGCGGATCGTGTCGCAGGCATTTTGCACGGCCATCCCGTTAAGGTCCGTGCCCGATGATGCCGCCGTGGCGGATGTGTTGGGCACTTTGGCTGTGTCGGTCGCGGTGATCTTGACCGCAGATATATCCACCCCGAACCGTGCTGCGGCCACTTGCGCCACCTTTTGGAATAGTCCTTGTCCCATTTCCGTACCACCATGATTGAGGTGGATCGACCCGTCCGCATAGACATGCACAAGCGCGCCCGCCTGATTAAGGTGGGTCAGCGTAAAGGAAATGCCGAATTTCACGGGATTGAACGCGATCCCTTTCTTGAGCGTCGCGTGATTAGCGTTCCAATCCGCCACGGCCTTTTTGCGCGCGTGGTAGTCGCAATCCGTCAGCAGTTTGTCCGTCATTTCATGCAAGATAAAATCGGTCACGGGCATGTCGTAGGGGGTCGTGTTGTCGACCGCTTGTTTGGGCGAATGTTCTGCGCCAAATCGTTTGCCGGACGTCGGCTGGGCATCCGCAGCGCCGTAATAATTCACGCGGCGCACGTCGGCGGCGTCTTTGCCAAGGGCGTGGGCGATGTGGTCCATCACCCGTTCAATCCCGAGCATGCCTTGGGGTCCGCCAAACCCGCGAAAGGCCGTCGCGCTTTGCATGTTGGTTTTCAGGCGGTGTGACGTGATGCGCGCAGCCCCTAAAAGATAGGCGTTGTCTGCGTGCAACATGGCGCGGTCGGCAACGGGCAAGGATAAATCCTGCGCCCAACCGCAGCGCGTGTAGTGGGTGAAATCGATGCCGCTGATCCGTCCGTCTGGATCGTAACCCACGTCATACTCAATCCGAAAATCGTGGCGTTTGCCGGTGATGATCATGTCGTCGTCGCGATCATACCGCATTTTGCAGGGCTTGCCTGTCAGCTGTGCGGCCACAGCGCACGACACGGCGAGCGCGTTGCCCTGACTTTCCTTGCCGCCAAAACCGCCCCCCATGCGCCGGATTTCAACCCGCACTGCATGCATCGCAACGCCCAAGGCGTCCGCGACCTTGTGCTGGATTTCCGTGGGATGCTGGGTGGAGGATTGCACGACCATATCACCGCCTTCTTGCGGCAGCGCGAGGGCGGCTTGCCCTTCGAGGTAAAAATGTTCCTGGCCCCCCATATCAAGGCGTCCTTGCAAGCGGTTGGGGGCGGTGGCCAGTGCCGTATCAACGTCGCCTTTGGTGTAAATGCGCGGGCCATCTTCGAACCGTGCGTCGGCGGCAAGCGCATCTTCAATCGTCAGGATCGGGGTTTGCGCATCGTAGGTGATATCGCCCAGTCGGGCGGCGTGGCGCGCGTTGAGGTGGGTGTCTGCGACCACCAGAAAAATCGGCTGACCACAGTAGTGGATCGGGCCGTCCGACAGCATCGGTTCGTCGTGAACCGAAGGAGACAAATCATTAGCAAACGGCAGATCTTGCGCGACCAGAACAGCGCGGACCCCTTTAGCTGCGCGCACGGCATCAAGGTTGATCGCGGTGAAGGTGCCGCGTGCAATGCTGCTGACCCCAAACGCGAGGTGCAGTGTTCCCGCGGGCATCGGCACATCATCGACGTAGCGCGCCTGTCCGGTGACATGCAGTTTGGCCGCATCATGGGGGAGGGGTTTTGAGACGCTCATGCGGTTACCCCCAATACATCCGTTTCGATGCAATTTATGTCGTCAAAATAGCGGCGCAACTGGCCTTGTGCGGCGTCCATGCGGTAGGCGGTTGATGCGCGCATGTCGGACAGTGGTGCGAAATCTTCGGCAAGTGTCGCGGCGGCGGTTTGAATTGTGTCGAACGACCAAGGTCGTCCGACCAAGGCGGCCTCACTCAGCGGTGCCCGCTTCGGCGTGCCCGCCATTCCGCCAAACGCGATGCGGGCGTCTGTGATTTTGCCGTCTGCAACTGTGATTTTGAAGCAGCCACACACGGCGGAGATGTCTTGGTCAAACCGTTTAGACAGTTTGTAGCAGCGCAAGGCGGGGGCCGATTTGGGGATCGTCACGGCCTCAACAAATTCGCCCGGCTGTCGGTCTTGTTTGCCGTAGGCAATGAAGAAATCTTCAATCGGCGTGTCGCGGCGGGTGTCGCCACGTCGCAGATGCAAGGTTGCCCCCATGGCGATCAGCGCGGGCGGGTTGTCCCCGATGGGGGAACCATTGGCGATGTTGCCACCAATGGTCGCCGCGTTGCGCACTTGATCGGACCCGTAGCGGCGGATCATGTCGCCAAAGCTTGGGTGCAGGATGCGCACGGCGGCCAAGACATCCGTCATTGTGACGCCTGCACCGATGCGCAGCGTGTCGCCTTGATCGTCGATCTGTTGCAGGTCTTTGCAGCGGTTCAGGAACGCCACATCGCCAAGATCGGTGAAATGTTTTGTTACCCAAAGGCCAACGTCCGTGGCCCCCGCGATCAGAGTGCCATTGGGGTGGGCCGCGTACCATTCGGCCAGTGCGTCGCTGGTTTCCGGTGCGGGAAAATCCGTAGTTTTTGGCGCGATGGGATGATCGATCACGTGGTCGGGCACGGCCGCGCCTTCAACCGCTTTGGCGGCGCGGATGATCGGGGCATAGCCCGTGCAGCGGCAAAGATTGCCCGCCAACACATCGTCATGATCCGTGCGCCCGTTCAGGTGCGCTGTCGCCATGGACACCACGAAACCGGGGGTGCAAAATCCGCATTGGCTGCCGTGATTGTCGACCATGGCCTGTTGCACCGCATGCAGCGTGCCATCAGGGGCCGCGATGCCTTCAACGGTGCGCACCGCTTTGCCGTGAAGTTGGGGCACAAACAGAATACAGGCGTTCAAAGACCGCGCGCCACGTTCGTCGGTGATCATGACACTACAGGCCCCGCAATCGCCCTCGTTGCAGCCTTCTTTGGTACCCGTCAGCCCACGGGTTTCGCGCAGCCAGTCTAGCAGAGTTTGCGTGGGGTGGGTGTTCACCTCCACGGTCTCTCCATTCAGAAGAAACGTCACATTCATGAGAGTGCTCTGCCGCGGTACCAAGGTTCTCAATGGCGCGGGGTCGATGCGGCGTAGACCCGAACGCACCTGCGATCAAAGCCGCTAGACACGCATTTGGCAAGCCCCTGTTGGCGCTGGGCCTTATTGCTGCGCGATTAACCGATCAAGATTGGCCATGCTGCCATCCCAGCCGCCTTTGAACTCTGCGATCATTTCGGGGCCGACAAAGGACGATACGGCAACCGATACATTCAGGGTGGCGCCACTGCCGTTCGGCGTCAGGTTCAGTGTCACAAGGCTTGCACCCAAGGCCATGCCGCCGGCTTCAATCACTTCGGTGTAAACGGCGGTTTCTGGTTCTGACAGGTGATACCAGCGTGTGTGCGATTCAAATTCAGGGGCATCAGCGGGGCCGCAGCGTTGGTGGTCAACGCCACCCACGCGCACGTCGGATGCGACGGTGTCCAGTGTCTTGCCCGCGTCCGGTGCACCCCATATCGCGCGCATATCTGCGGTCGTCAAAAGCGGCCACATCCGCGCGGGGGGGCAGGGCCACGTCGCGGGTATAGATGAAGGTGTCTGTGGTCATGATGTGCTCCTGTTGATGCCCTCTGCGAGGGCCGCGAGTTTATCGAGGCGGTTGTCCCAAACGCGCCGCTGCCATTCAAGCCAGCCTTGAATTTCCATCAAGGGCGCGGGTTCGATGTGGCAGGTGCGCACGCGACCCTTTTTGGCAGACCGCACAAGCCCCGCAGATTCGAGCACCTTGAGGTGGCGCATGAACGTGGGCAGGGCAATGTCGTGGGGTGCTGCGAGGGCGGTCACCGTCGCGGGGCCGCGCGCCAATCGTTCCACGACCGCGCGGCGGGTCGGGTCAGACAGGGCCGCGAGGGCGGTATCGAGGTGGGTTTGCATGCAGGGAGTATGGTGGGGTGATTAGGTTACGTCAAGATGGTTAGCTAAATTGCTAAGTGTTTTAATAGTTCAGGTATATCTGTTTTTTTACAACGGCTTGCCGTGCACGTTCGATGTTCCGTCGGTCAAACCATATCCGGCCCTTCCCCGTGGCACCGCCACAAGCTAGGGTAGCGGTTATGGCTGATCCCCGATTCATACACCTGCGCACGCACACCGAATATTCCCTTTTGGAAGGGGCCGTTCCGGTTAAAAAATTATCCGGTCTCGCCGTCAAAGCGGGCATGCCTGCGGTGGCTGTGACCGATACCAACAATATGTTTTGCGCGCTCGAGTTTTCTGAATATGCGGCCAAGGAAGGCGTGCAGCCGATTGTCGGCTGTCAGGTTGATTTGACGATGCCGCAGGGCGAACAGGGGCGGCGTGCAGACCCGCCCGCGCCGATTGTTTTGTTGGCGCAGAATGAGTCGGGTTACATGAACCTGATGAAGTTGAATTCATGTGCCTACGTGGATGCGGGCGGGGAATTGCCGCAGGTGTCTGTTGATGATCTGGTCAAACATTCCGACGGATTGATCTGTTTGACGGGCGGTCCCGATGGGCCGATTGGGCGCCTGCTGCGCGCAGGTCAACGCCCCGCTGCCGAAAGCTTGATGACGCAATTTGCTGCGGCGTTTCCAGATCGATTGTATGTCGAATTGCAGCGTCACCCAGATGCCAACGGGTTGCCAGAGGCTGAAAAATTGTCTGAACAAGGCCACGTCGAAATGGCCTATGCGATGGACCTGCCGCTGGTGGCGACCAACGATGTGTATTTCCCGAAGTCCGAGATTTATGAAGCCCACGATGCGTTGATTTGTATCGCGGATGGGGCATACGTGGATCAGAACGAACCGCGCCGCCGCCTCACGCCGCAGCATTATTTTAAGTCCCAAGAAGAAATGGTGACGCTGTTTGCCGACCTTCCAGAGGCGATTGCAAACACAGTCGAAATCGCCAAGCGCTGCGCGTTCAAGGTGTATAAACGCGATCCGATCCTGCCGAAGTTTGCCGATGACGAGGTCGCGGAACTGCGCCGTCAGGCCGAAGCGGGGCTGAAAGCGCGGCTGGCGATTATCCCCCATGCGGCAACTGTAGAAGAATACGAAGCGCGGCTTGAATTTGAGCTCGGCATTATTGAAGGCATGGGGTTCCCTGGGTACTTCCTGATCGTTGCGGACTTTATCAAATGGTCCAAAGACAATGCCATTCCTGTGGGCCCTGGCCGTGGGTCTGGTGCGGGGTCTTTGGTGGCCTATGCGCTGTTGATCACCGACCTTGATCCGCTGCGATATTCGTTGCTGTTCGAACGGTTCCTGAACCCCGAACGGGTGTCGATGCCCGACTTCGATATCGATTTTTGCATGGATCGGCGCGAAGAAGTCATCCGTTACGTTCAACAAAAATATGGCCGTGATCGCGTGGGTCAGATCATCACGTTTGGTGCGCTCCTGTCCAAGGCCGCCGTGCGCGATGTAGGCCGTGTGTTGCAGCTGCCCTATGGCCAAGTCGATAAACTGTCCAAAATGATCCCTGTTGAGGGCGTCAAACCTGTCAGCATTGTCAAAGCCTTGGCGGATGAACCGCGCCTGCGCGAATGGGCCAAAACCGAAGAAGTTGTGGATCGTTTGTTGACCTATGGCCAGCAGCTTGAGGGGTTGTTGCGCAACGCATCGACCCACGCGGCGGGTGTTGTGATTGGCGACCGCAGCTTGGATGAATTGGTGCCGCTGTACCAAGATCCAAGGTCCGACATGCCCGCGACACAGTTCAACATGAAATGGGTGGAACAGGCGGGGCTGGTCAAGTTCGACTTCTTGGGTTTGAAGACCCTGACTGTGATCCAGAACGCGATGGATTTGATCCTGAAATCCGGACGCGACATTCATATCGCACCCGACGGCACCCAGCTTTATGAACCCGCCGAGGGTGCGGTGAACGAGATTAACGCCATCCCGCTGGATGATGAAGCGTCGTACAAATTGTATGCTGCTGCGAAAACTGTGGCCGTGTTTCAGGTGGAATCCAGCGGTATGATGGACGCGCTGCGGCGGATGAAACCGGACTGTATTGAGGACATCATCGCGCTGGTCGCGCTGTATCGCCCCGGCCCGATGGAAAACATCCCGAAGTTCTGTGAGGTCAAGAATGGCATCTCGGACCGTGATCAATTGCATCCCTCGATTGATCATATTTTGGACGAAACGCAGGGCATTATTGTTTACCAAGAACAGGTGATGCAGATTGCGCAGGAAATGGCGGGCTATTCCCTTGGCGGGGCTGACTTGTTGCGCCGCGCCATGGGTAAAAAGCTGCAAGAAGCGATGGACGTCGAGAAGCCGAAATTCTTGGCGGGGTCGCTGGAAAATGGCGTCGACAAAAAGAAGGCGAATGAGGTTTGGGACCTGCTGGATAAGTTCGCCAACTACGGCTTCAACAAATCCCACGCGGCGGCCTATGCGGTGGTCAGTTATCAAACCGCATGGCTGAAGGCGAACCATCCGGTTGAATTTATGGCTGGCGTGATGAACTGCGATATCCATCTGACGGATAAGCTGGCCGTGTATTTCCAAGAGGTGAAGAAGGGCCTGCAACTGCCTTGGAAAGCGCCATGTGTTAATACGTCGCTTGCCACGTTTGATGTGCAGGACGCCACCTTGATTTACGGCCTTGGGGCGTTGAAAAACGTCGGCGTTGAAGCGATGAATTTGATCGTGGACGGGCGCGCGGATGGGCCGTTCGTCACATTGTTCGATCTGGCGCGCCGTGTTGATCTGAAACGTGTGGGCAAGCGCCCGATGGAAATGCTGGCCCGTGCGGGAGCGTTTGATGTGCTTGATCCGAACCGTCGTAAGGTGTTCGACAGCTTGGATGCGCTGGTCGGGTATTCCGCGGCGATCCACGACCAGAAAAACTCAAATCAAGTCAGCCTGTTTGGCGAAGCGGGTGACGATCTGCCCGAACCACGCCTGTCTGCTGCGGCGGATTGGTTGCCCGCCGAACGTCTGTCCGAAGAATTCAAGGCGGTCGGGTTCTATCTGTCTGGGCATCCGCTGGACGACTACATGGCTGCGCTGAAACGCACCGAAAAAGTTCTGACGTTGGATGAGGTCACGGCTAAGGCCGCGGGTGGCGCAATCGTATGCAAGATGGCGGGAACAGTTGCGGGGCGCCAAGAACGCAAATCCGCGCGCGGCAACCGCTTTGCCTTTGTGCAACTGTCCGATCCCACGGGCCAATATGAAGTCACGATGTTTTCTGACACGCTTGAGGCATCGCGGGACCACCTTGAAACAGGCACCCAGGTCGTCATCGGGGTTGAGGCCACGATGGAAGCTGAACAGCTGAAATTGCTTGGCCGTTCCGTGGTGCCCGCCGATATGGCCGTGGCCAATGCAGGATCGTCCGGATTGCGGGTGTTCTTGGGTGATGTGGGCGCGATCCCGACGGTCAGTGATATCCTGAACAACGCGATCAAAGACGGCGTCAAAGCGGGGCGTGGGCCGATTACCTTTACAATCGATGATGTGGAGCTGGGTGAGATTGATGTCGAGCTTGACGATCATTTCCCCGTCAACCCGCAGATCAAAGGTGCGTTGCGCAGTCTGATGGGCGTGATTGAGGTGCAGGAGATCTAGGCGAACCCTCGCCTGTACAAAGGGTCTGGTGGACGGCTGCGCGCTCGTTGGTTAAACCCTTGTTAAGTGTTGAGGGACGGTAGGGATAAAGGACGCTGAATGCGCCATATTTTGTTGAGCATTGGGATGGTGGTAACGCTGTCAGCCTGTGGCGATCCGCTGCGCAATGTTGCGCGATTGAGCGATGTGACCGTCGATGGCGGGGCTGCGACCGTTGCGCGCACGCCGACAGAAGCGACCAACACGCGTGGTGGTTTGTTCAGCCGCCTTTTGAACCGAACTCCCGAAGATCCCACAAATGCTGCCGTGGAAGCCGCGCTGGCCGATACGGCTGTCAGTGACGTTGCAGACATCGCGCCGACACCTGCCGCTGTTGTTGATGCAACCCCGCAAGCCACGCCGGATCGTCCGCGCACGGGGCTTGCCGGATTGTTCCGCCGCAACCCCGACCGCGCGCCAGTTCCGCGCACAGGGGCCGACGCGCAAGATGTCGAAGCGGGAACAGTCATGCCCTTTGGTCATATCGCGCGCGTTTGCGGGCTGCGCGCCAATGAACTTGGCACCCAAGTCGACACGGCCGCCAATTTCCGCGTGTACGATACGATCCCTAACTCTACGGCTCCACGTCCATTCTACATCACAGGATTTTCTGACGATTGTGCGCGCACGTTTACCGGTGCTGTGGTCGTGACAGGTGACGTCGAAACCCATGAATTTGTGCGCTACCGCCCCAGCAATGAACGCGTTCCCTATACCACAGCCGACAATGCCTATGAGGCGCTAAAGGCCAGCGTGTGTCGTGTGGGTCGCGGCCAGCCTTGTGGTGAACGTCTGGCGCGCATGGATCGCGACACCCATTTTATCACCGTCTATAACTTCTTTGGCGGCACGTTTAGCGCTGTGCCGACGCGCTGGGCGCAGGTTCTTGTGCACGACGGCGAAGTCCTAGCGATGTCGGTCAAAAACGGCGAATAGCGGGGCCTAG
>JABBAI010000128.1:0-2148 GCA_018608045.1 Octadecabacter sp.
GTAGACTTCGTCGGCGTTCAGACCGAAAATTTGCAACAGCAACCTTAGATCGTGACGTTGTCCGGCGGCCATCCCACCCGTTTCAATCAGCGTGTAAAAAATGTTGGCATCAAAGAAGCAAACGATGCGATACCCTTCGGCCCGCAGTTGATGGACAGTCAGACGAAGCCCGCTGGCGCCAAGGCCATTTTGCACCCCGAAATGAAAAATGTTGCTCCCGTCAAAAACGACCGTTTTGGCATCCAGACGCAGCGCGCCCATAAAACCTTGATGATCGTGGGCCAGCAGAAAATGCGGCGATGGGCGTGATCTGAATTGACCGCGTTGGGGAGTGCCCCAGATCGCCAATGCGGCCCAAATTACCGCCAATCCGATCAGCCCTGCACCGATAAATACAGAGCCACCTGTGGTGAAAAACGCCCACCCAAGCAGGATAAACCCAACCCAAACAGCGCCGTTCGCCACGGCATAAACACTCAACCGTTGCCAGTTCAGACGTGAGGGTTCGGGATGGCCCGCTGCGCGATTGGCAAGATGTTCGCCCAGTGTAACAGACATGTCTTTGGTCATGAGTTCAAATTCGCCGCCTTAAGAATAAGCCGCGTCTACCATGAATTCGACCTTCAGAACATCGCGCGCCAGTTTGGCATTAACGCAGGCGCGTGCGGGGGCGTGACCTGTGGGAACCCACGCATTCCAGACCTCATTCAGGCCTGCAAAGTCGTCCATATCCGCAAGCCAAACCGTGACCCGCAACATCTGTTCGCGTGATGATCCCGCCTTGATCAGCAGCGCGTCAATATTGTCCAGACAGGTTTGCACCTGTTCTTGAATGGTGTCCCCTTCGGCGACTTGGCCAGTCAGATAAACAACGCCGTTGTGCTTTACGATTTTGCTGGACCGCGCCCCGGATTCAATACGTTCGATCATGGTTTTTCTCCTCCCAATGTGCCCCCGACCTAGCAGAGAGCGCGGGGAGCGACTATCTGTTTGGCAACAAAAGGAACAGATATGCCGATCCCCAACCCTGCCGCCCTTGATTTTCTTCTGACGCGCCGGTCACGCCCTGCCAAAACACTGCGCGCACCTGTGCCGGACCGTGACACGATCCAGACCCTTCTGACGGCTGCGGCACGCACGCCAGATCATGGCAAATTGGAACCGTGGCGGTTTATCGTGCTGGAAAAACCTGCCTTGGCCCGATTGGCTGGCATGGTGCCTGCGCGCGCAAAGGCCCTATCGATTGATCCGGACAAAGTGGAAAAGGCGATCGCGCAGTACCGTGATGCAGACCTTGCGATTGTGGTGGTCGACAGCCCTATCGCGTCTGACAAAGTCCCACAAATCGAACAGACCTATTCTGCGGGCGCGGTCTGCCTGTCGCTTCTTAACGCGGCCCTTGCATCCGGATGGGGCGCGAACTGGCTTTCGGGCTGGACGTCCCATGATCCTGCATTTTGCCGCACAGGTCTTGGCCTTAGCGCGCATGAACGCATTGCGGGGTTGATCCACATCGGCACGGAAACCAACACCCCGCCCGAACGGCCCCGCCCCGATATCGCGCAGAAAACCACTTGGGTAAACGAGTGATCCTGACCGACTTCTTCAAAGCCCTCGGGCAGATGGATGACCGCGCGTTCCGGCGTGTGTTGTTCCTTGGCCTTGGCCTGACAATCGCATTTCTGGTCGGGCTTTATGCAGCGTGGCTGGCATTGGTGGATGTCATCGCGGATGGTCCCTTGGTGCTGCCATTTGTGGGCGAGGTGACGTGGATCGGCTCCCTTTTGAATTGGGGCGGCCTTGGTGTGATCGTCCTGATGTCCATATTCCTGATGATCCCCGTGGCCTCCGCGATCACATCATTCTTCCTCGAAGATGTGGCCGACGCGGTTGAGGCAAAGCATTATCCAACCCTGATGCCCGCCCCCAAAGTCGGGTTCTTTGACGCGCTCAGCGATACGGCGTTGTTCTTCTTTGTCTTGATCGGGGCCAACATCGCGGCGCTGTTTGCCTACGCGATGCTGCCGTTTCTTGCGGTGCCGATTTTCTACGCGCTAAACGGGTATTTGTTGGGTCGCGAATATTTCACCATCGCTGCCATGCGCCGTGAGGGTCGTGCAGGTGCAAAGGAAATGCGCCGCCAGTTCA
>JABBAI010000128.1:2248-11252 GCA_018608045.1 Octadecabacter sp.
GATTATGAACTTGTTCATCCCAATCCTTGGTGCTGCGACGTTCACGCATTTGTATCACCGCTTGGCGCAAACTCAGGCAGGCTAGGCAGATCGGGCAAGGTGGCTTAGGCTTGCGGGAGAGTTGTATCTAGTTTTGAGGTCCATTTATGCCCGCCCACGGCAAACCCGACCCCGCGTTTCGGTTTCGAACGGCCCATGAAATCGAAGCCCTTGATGCGCATTTTGACCTGCGCAATGTGCCGCCCAAAAGCGACGACACCTTGATGCTTGCCTGTTGGAACATCGCCAATTTTGGCGTTCAGAACCGTAGTGACAATGCCATCGCGTTACTGGCCCACATCTGCCGCCGCTTTGATCTGATCGCTGTGCAAGAGGTGAATGAAAACTGGCATCCCCTCGCTGATCTGGTCAAAGAACTGGGGCCGTCGTGGGGTTTCATCATGTCGGATACGGCTGGCAATTATGAACGACTGGCGTTTGTGTTTGACCGCGACCGCGTGACGCCAAAACAATTGTTCGGTGAAATTGCGTTACGCGCGCGGGATTTCCCCAAGCGCGATGTGACCGTCAATTACACCTTCAACCGCGTTCCAAAATCCAAGGAATTCAAGGGGCTCGAATTCCAGCCCTATGACAGAAACCCGTTTATTGGATCGTTTGCATGCGGATCTCTCGATTGCACTTTGGCGACTTGTCATTTGTATTGGGGCGCAGGCGGCAATCCGACCACCCTTGAAAAGCAAACCAAATACGCGCGGCGTGTGATGGAAATTCACGCACTGGCGGCGTGAGCCGACAAACGGTCCGAGAAGGCGACGACCTACGACCAAGACATAATACTGCTTGGGGATATGAACGTGCCGACGATGACACCGCTTCAGGCAAGCTATGGCCCGTTGATCGGCTATGGAATGCAGCCGTTGAAGTATGCGTCGCGCGTGGGTGGGTCGAACCTCTCAGGTAAAAACACCTACGATCAAATGGCCTTCGCCCCGAACCGCCTGCAAAGCCGGATCATGGACTACGCTGTGTTTGATTTCGACAATGCCGTGTTTTCGGGTTGTGGCGCAAGCTTTCACACATTCAAAGCGACACGAAACGCAGTTCTGCCTTTCGAAAGCATATAAATTATCACCTGTCCGACCACCGCCCTCTTTGGGTTCAGTTGGATGTGTCTTGAATGGATGTGGGGGTCGACATGCGGTCAAACCAGTCCAGATCACGCACGGAAATCCAGCCTGACAGGATGACAAAGGCCAGCACTGCCCAAATCGGGATCGCCCAATAGGTTGTGATGCGCGCCTTGCGGCCCACTTGGGCATCTGCGGGGGCGGATTTATGAGTGCCAGGCACGACCTCACCAGCCTCGCCTTGCGTTTTTAATTGCAACGGTAACACGATGAAAAACGTCATGAACCAAACGACAGCGAAAAGAACGAGGGCGGATGTGATACCCATTACACTTGCTCCAATTCGATCAGGCAGCCGTTGAAATCTTTGGGGTGCAAGAACAACACAGGCTTTTTGTGTGCACCGATTTTGATGTCACCAAGAACCCGCGCACCCTCGCCCAACAGCTTGTCACGTGCGACTTCGATATCGTCGACCTCATAACAAATGTGGTGGATGCCGCCCGCAGGATTCTTTTCAAGGAACCCCTTGATCGGGCTGTTGTCCCCCAGCGGATACAGAAATTCGATTTTCGTATTTGGCAGTTCGATAAATACGACCGTGACACCATGATCAGGTTCGTCCTGCGGCGCGCCGACTTTGGCACCTAAGGCGGATGCGTATTGCGCACATGCAGCGTCCAGATCGGGCACTGCAATGGCCACGTGGTTCAATCGTCCGATCATCTTTTACCCTCCAGCATCTGTTGTGCGTCTTATCGGATATGACCGCCTCGCGCACAATGTCCATCATGTCGCGGTGGAATCTTTGCGCATTGTTAACCTTAGATTCATCGCGATCTTCACCGCAGACACCGATCAAGCATAAAAAACGGGCAGGAACCGTCCCGCCCGTTTTCAAATCTGACCGCGAAAATTTAGTCTTCCTGCGGCAGCGTGCGCAGGTGCAATTCGCGCATCTGTTCGTTTTGCGGCACGTTGGGCGCACCCATCATCACGTCTTCGGCGCGCTGGTTCATCGGGAACATGATCACATCACGCAGGTTGTCCGCATCCGCGAGCAACATGACAATCCGGTCGACACCTGCCGCGCATCCACCGTGGGGCGGGGCACCATATTGGAACGCATTGACCATACCGCCAAAGCGTTTTTCGACTTCATCTTTGCCGTATCCGGCGATTTCGAACGCCTTGAACATGATCTCAGGCTTGTGGTTCCGGATCGCGCCCGACACTAATTCGTACCCGTTACACGCGAGGTCATATTGATAGCCAAGCACGTCTTCGGGGTTCCCTTCCAGTGCGGCCATCCCGCCCTGCGGCATCGAAAACGGGTTATGTTCAAAATCAATTTTGCCAGTTTCTTCGTCGCGTTCATAGATCGGGAAATCGACGATCCAAGCGAAGGCGAAGCGGTTAAGGTCAGTCAGTTCAAGTTCCTTACCGATCGCATCGCGCGCCTTGCCAGCGACGGTTTCAAACGCCTTTGGCTTGCCACCAAGGAAGAATGCCGCATCGCCAACCTCAAGACCAAGCTGGACACGGATGGCTTCCGTACGTTCGGGCCCGATGTTTTTCGCCAGTGGTCCTGCCGCTTCGTTGCCAAGTGTGATTTCGCCGGATTTGATCAACGCGTTGACCTCTTTCACGGTGATCCCACGGGTCTGCGCGATGCTGTCCGCAGATTCCTTGCGCCAGAAGATATAGCCCATGCCGGGCAGACCTTCTTTTTGCGCGAATGCGTTCATGCGGTCACAGAATTTACGCGACCCGCCCTTGGGGGCTGGAATGGCGCGCACTTCGGTGCCTGCGGTTTCTAACAACTTGGCGAAGATCGCAAAACCAGAGCCTGCGAAATGCTCGGACACGACCTGCATCTTGATCGGGTTGCGCAAGTCGGGCTTATCGGAGCCGTACCACAACGCGGCGTCGCGATACGAAATCTGTTCCCACGTTTGGTCAACTTTGCGACCCTTGCCGAATTCTTCAAAGATGCCAGTGATCACAGGCTGGATCGTGTCGAAAACGTCCTGCTGCTCCACAAACGACATCTCCAAATCCAGCTGATAGAAATCCGTCGGGGATCGGTCAGCGCGCGGATCTTCATCACGGAAACACGGCGCAATCTGGAAGTATTTGTCGTAGCCCGACACCATGATCAGCTGTTTAAACTGCTGTGGGGCCTGCGGCAGTGCGTAGAATTTGCCGGGGTGCAAACGCGACGGCACAAGGAAATCGCGCGCGCCCTCGGGCGAAGATGCGGTGATGATCGGCGTCTGGTATTCGCGAAAACCCTTGTCCCACATCCGCTTACGCATGGACGACACAACATCTGATCGCAGCTTCATGTTGTCTTGCATCTTCTCGCGGCGCAGATCAAGGTAGCGGTATTTCAGGCGCGTGTCCTCTGGGTATTCTTGATCACCAAACACAGGCAACGGCAGTTCCGCCGCAGAACCGAGCACTTCGAGGTCCCGAATAAACACCTCAACCTCACCGGTGGGAAGGTTGGCGTTCACAAGGCTTTCATCGCGCGCCAGCACATTGCCATCGATGCGGATACACCATTCAGAACGCACCTTTTCCAACTGCGCAAAAACAGGGCTGTCGCTATCGGCAATCACCTGCGTCACACCGAAATGATCGCGCAAATCAATGAACAACACGCCGCCGTGGTCGCGGATGCGGTGCACCCACCCTGACAGACGAACGGTTTCGCCCACATTATCCTTGGTCAAATCGGCGCAAGTGTGGCTGCGATAAGCGTGCATGTGATCGTCCTTTGAAACGGTGTGCGTGGTCGCGCCGATACACCGTGTCAGCCCTCGAAAGTCAAGTGATTAAGGGCAGACGCCCGTATAGATCCAAATAACGCGGCTTAGGCCGCTGCCATTGTGAATTCGAACGTGCAGGCATCTGCGCCGGCAGCATGACACCTGACTTCGCGACACTTCAGGCGCGGGTGGATCAATGTGCTGAACAACTCTTGCAGAAGGCTGGCGTGGAAATGGCAGACGTGACCGTCAGACACTTCGCCTTGAACGACTGGATTTGCACGCAATTGAAAGCGCGACTCGCTTTCAACCACGAAATCGCCACTTCCGCTGAAAATCCATGCATTCTGACGCGCGGTCTTGGCCAGCAGCCACGCCCCCGTTGCGCGCGGCATCTTGGCCAGCATCACTTGCGCACGTTCGCTGATTTGGGTTTCGATCACACGTTTCGCAGCACCCTGACCGGCCACCTTGAAAATGTCTGTCGCTTGCCGCGCCCATAATTTGCGCACAGCTTGATGAAGACGGGCGACTTTGTCTTCGCGCACAGGTTCGCTTGCGCTTGGCAGGCGAAACAATTGTGCTTCTTTTAAGGCCAGTTCAAGGTTGTCTGCGCCGATCACATCTTCGATTGCGGCTGCCGTTTCCAATAAAATATACGGCGCCATAAAGCCCCCCCTGTTGGGGCGGCGCAGCGCAGTGGTCGAATGTTGGATCATGGACACAGCCTTGACTAAGAGGGGCCGGTCCCCGCGAGGGGCCAGATTTTAATAACCGCGTAACTATCGGAGCGCCAAACCCCACTGCAAACTCAAAGTGACAGATATAGTGCAATGAAAGATTTACAGTTTGTCCAATTTCCAGTGGAAACCAGCCAAATTTCGCAAAAATTTCATGAGTTTGAAAACAAGCATGGCATAGATCACTGCCAGCGCCATAGTTAATGGGCGCATTCAATCACGAGGATCAACCTGTTCCAAAGTGCAAGACGCGTCCAAAAATCAGTGCCATATACCACCCGCTGGCGACGTTTGTGTCTTGCACCCGACCGCGCCATCCCTATAAGCCACGATGTTTGCGCCCGTTGGTGCGACAATTTGCAAATTTAGGGGGGCACTGCCATGCCAAAGCGTACCGACATCAAGTCGATTATGATCATCGGCGCGGGCCCTATTGTTATCGGACAGGCCTGCGAATTTGACTATTCTGGCGCCCAAGCTTGCAAGGCTCTGCGCGAAGAAGGCTACCGCGTTGTGCTGGTCAATTCGAACCCGGCGACGATCATGACAGACCCTAACATGGCGGACGCGACCTATATCGAACCCATCACCCCTGCCGTGGTCGCAAAAATCATCCTCAAAGAACGCCCCGATGCGCTGCTACCTACGATGGGCGGGCAGACAGGTTTGAACACCGCGCTGGCGGCGGACGAGATGACGATCTCCCAGCTTTTTGAAGGTGCGGAATTGCAGGCCGTGCTGGACGAGTTCGGTGCAAATGCAGCGGATAAATCCATTCTAGAGGTCGCAGGCGTTGAAATGATCGGCGCCAAGCGCGAAGCGATTGAAATGGCAGAAGACCGCCAGTTGTTCCGCGAAGCGATGGACCGCCTTGGCATTGAAAACCCCAAAGCGACCATCGTCACCGCCCCGACGAAGGACAAAAACGCACCGCGCGTTAATGATAAATTCGACATCCCCGCAGGTATCGCAATTGCCATGGACGCGCTTGAAGACATCGGTCTGCCAGCGATCATTCGCCCCGCCTTTACAATGGGCGGCACGGGCGGCGGCGTGGCGTACAACCGCGCTGAATACGAGCACTTCTGCCGCACGGGCATGGAGGCATCCCCCGTGGCGCAGATCCTTGTGGATCAGTCCCTGCTGGGTTGGAAAGAATACGAAATGGAGGTTGTGCGCGACACCGCCGATAACGCCATTATCGTCTGTTCCATCGAAAACGTGGACCCGATGGGCGTGCATACGGGCGATTCAATCACCGTCGCCCCCGCGCTGACGCTGACCGACAAAGAATATCAATTGATGCGGACGCATTCGATCAACGTGCTGCGTGAGATTGGTGTGGAAACCGGTGGGTCCAACGTCCAGTGGGCCGTGAACCCTGCCGACGGACGCATGGTTGTGATTGAAATGAACCCGCGCGTGTCGCGGTCGTCCGCGCTGGCGTCCAAGGCCACGGGTTTCCCGATTGCCAAGATTGCCGCGAAACTCGCCGTGGGCTTTACACTTGATGAACTCGACAACGACATAACGGGCGTCACGCCAGCGTCCTTCGAACCCTCCATCGATTACGTTGTCACCAAAATTCCGCGTTTCGCATTTGAAAAATTCCCAGGGAGCGAACCCTACCTGACCACCGCGATGAAATCTGTCGGCGAAGCCATGGCCATCGGCCGCACATTCCACGAATCCATGCAAAAGGCGCTGGCGTCCATGGAAACGGGCCTGACGGGTTTTGACGACATCGAGATCGAGGGCGCGCCAGACAAAGCCGCCATCACCAAGGCCCTCGCCAAACAAACGCCAGATCGTATCCGCGTCATTGCGCAAGCCATGCGTGAAGGTCTGTCAAACGTCGACATCAACGCCGTCACATCCTTTGATCCATGGTTTTTGGACCGTATCCGCGAAATTATTGACGCCGAAGCCGTCGTCAAAAAAGACGGCCTTCCGATGGATGAAAACGGTTTGCGCCAGCTCAAAATGCTCGGCTTTTCGGACGCCCGCCTTGCGATCCTTACGGGGCGTGATGAAAACAACGTGCGCCGCGCCCGTTTGAACCTTGGTGTCACGGCATCATTCAAACGCATCGACACTTGTGCGGCCGAATTTGAAGCGCAGACCCCTTACATGTATTCCACCTACGAGGCCCCGATGATGGGAGAGGTTGAGTGCGAAGCGCGACCTAGCTACCGTAAGAAAGTCGTAATTTTGGGCGGTGGCCCGAACCGCATCGGCCAAGGCATCGAATTTGACTACTGCTGCTGTCATGCCTGCTACGCCCTGACCGATCAGGGCTACGAGACGATCATGGTCAACTGTAACCCCGAAACCGTGTCGACCGACTATGACACGTCGGACCGTTTGTATTTCGAACCACTGACGTTTGAATCCGTGATGGAAATCCTGCGGGTTGAGCTTGAAAATGGCACACTGCACGGTGTCATCGTCCAGTTCGGCGGCCAGACACCGTTGAAGATTGCACAGGCCTTGGCGGATGAGGGCATCCCGATCCTTGGCACATCGCCCGACAGCATTGACTGGGCCGAAGACCGCGAACGTTTTCAGAAGCTTGTGCAAGATCTTGGACTGCTTCAGCCCAATAACGGCATTGCGTCTACTGATGCGCAAGCCTTAGAGATCGCAGAAAGCATTGGCTTCCCGCTCGTGATCCGTCCGTCCTATGTCCTTGGTGGTCGTGCCATGGAAATCGTGCGCGATATGGGCCAGTTGAAACGCTACATCACGACAGCCGTGGTTGTGTCAGGTGACAGCCCAGTATTGCTCGACAGTTATCTGTCCGGCGCGATTGAGGTCGATGTGGACTGCCTGTCTGACGGCGAAAACACCCACGTTGCAGGGATCATGCAACACATCGAAGAAGCCGGTGTGCATTCCGGTGACAGCGCGTGTTCCCTGCCGCCCCACACCCTGCCCGATGACATCATCGAAGAAATCAAACGCCAGACACATGCCCTCGCCATCGCCCTTAAGGTGATTGGTCTGATGAACATCCAGTTCGCCGTGAAAGATGGCGACGTCTACCTGATTGAGGTCAATCCGCGCGCCAGCCGCACGGTGCCTTTTGTGGCCAAAGCCACTGACTCAGCCGTCGCATCCATTGCCGCGCGCCTTATGGCGGGTGAACCGCTGTCCAACTTCCCGATGCGCGCGCCTTATGCTGCCGCCGAAGATCCGATGGACGTTATGCCGCTGGGCGATGCCTTTACGTTGGCCGATCCAAAGACACCTTGGTTTAGCGTTAAAGAGGCCGTGTTACCGTTCAACCGTTTCCCTGGCGTCGACACAATCTTGGGGCCAGAAATGCGTTCAACTGGTGAAGTCATGGGGTGGGCGCGCTCATTCGACCGGGCTTTCCTTAAGGCACAAATGGGCGCGGGCGTTGACCTGCCGACATCGGGCACCGTGTTCTTTTCCATCAAAGACAGTGACAAAAACGACCAACTGGTTGAGGCCGCCCAAATCGTCACCGACCTTGGCATGACGATCTGCGCAACCCGCGGCACCGCCGAATGGCTGTCTGGCAAAGGCATCAAAGCCGCGGTCGTGAATAAGGTCTACGAGGGCGGTCGCACTGTCGCTGACCTTCTCAAGGACGGTGAAATCGTGTTGGTCTTTAATTCGACCGAAGGCACCGCCGCGGTGGAAGATTCCCGCAGCATCCGCGCCATCGCGCTGGCCGACCGCATCCCGTATTACACGACCCTGTCGGGCAGCCACGCGGCGGCCTTGGCCATGCGCGCAAAGGCCAAGGGTGATTTGAAGGTCCGCGCGTTGCAGGGGTAGATAGATGACGCTGTGCACAGGTGAAAAGCGCATCACGGCTTGGTTTTTGATCATTTCATTGCTTATTGCAGCGTCCGTCACATCTTTGTCGGCAAAAATTATTGATGGGGAGTCTGCGCGCCACACCTCCGATGATCCTACAACACTTGAAGCACGCATCGCCGAGGCATCTGGCTATGGATTTGCTTGCGAAAAGGACACGGGAAGCCTCAACCTTGTCCAATTCAATGGCCACATTGTCCTCATTGGAACAGCGCACGGTTTCTACGACGATGACGGCACGAAGTCATGCCATGACGATTTTGGAATTTTCCACCCAGACGATCACTACAATAACCAAGCTGCCATAGATCGCAGTCGGGGCTAAGCCTTTGATTTGACGCCTCTCAACGAAACTTCGCTATTGCGAACTCGTGCGCCGGCAAACTCAGATGAAAAAGGTTTTGACCTCGCAATTTTTCGCATCCTTGATCTTGAAGCGCTCCATCGGTACAACGGTGAGCCGCGCATGATCAAAAGCCTCATGGCGATGCCTTCGGATGACTTGATTGAA
>JABBAI010000108.1 GCA_018608045.1 Octadecabacter sp.
ACGCCGCGCGCCTACCCGATCCGATACCTCATGTGGCATGAAATCGTGAATGACGCGGATCGCGGAGGCAGGGCAGATCACGGAAGACGGTGTGACGTTCACATGGACCACGGGGCAAGCCTCAGCGCTGGACACGCGCGACATTGGACAGGGCCGCGATGTCGGGATTCTGCGTGTGCGGGATGCGGCAGGCAATGACCTCGCGCATGATGTGATGTTCGCCTTCGCCTATCACGCGTTCTGGCCCGATGGCGCGTGGATGATCGGCGGTTAAGTTCCGCAGAACGTCTGCAGCACCTTTTCACCATCCTGCGGCGGCTGGTTGTAAGCGTCGTTGTCGACAAACGGGGTTTGAACCGCGGCGAGCATGGCATGGAACGGCGCGAAATCCCCCGCCGTTGCCGCCTTAATCACCTGTTCGATGTTGTGCGTGCGCGGAATGATTGCGGGATTGGTCTTGCGCCAGACATCATCGCTTGGCCCAAGGGCGCGCCAGTTGGCATACCAGTCGGGATAAGTTGCTTCTGTCTGGTCCAAAGCGTTGAATGTGTTGGTGAAATCAGCCTTTTCGTCCGCCATGCGTGACAGCAGGTCTTTGGCCAATGCGGTGATGTCATCCGATGGTGGCAACCCAAGTTTTGCGGCAAACAGGGATGCCCATTCTTTCTCAAAGACTGCCGGAAAGCGGTTCAGGATGGTTGTGAAATCCTCAATCGCTTTGTCGGTGTCGGGCATGATCGCAACCAAAGATGTTGCAAACTGCGCGAGGTTCCAATGCGTGATCGGCCCTTGGTTGGAATAGGCATAACGCCCTTGGCGATCAATGGAGCTGAACACGGTGTCGGGGTGATAGACATCTATGAACGCGCAAGGACCATAGTCGATGGTTTCCCCCGCAATCTGGACGTTATCGGTGTTCATCACCCCGTGAATGAAGCCTACGGACATCCATTTCGCCACAAGTTCGGCCTGCTTTTGCAGGACCTGTTCGAACAGCTCTAGCGGGTTGCGGGCGGTCAGGTAGTGGCGCGCAATCACGTAATCGGTCAGCTTCTGGATCGCTTCAACGTCCCCGCGTGCGGCGAAGAACTGGAAGGTGCCCACACGAATATGGGACGCGGCCACGCGGGTCACAATCGCCCCGGGAAGGGGGCCTTGTTCGCGCAAAATGCGATCCCCTGTCGTAACGGCGGCCAAGGCTTTGGTTGTCGGAACGCCAAGCGCGTCCATCGCGCATGACATCAGATATTCCCGCAACACAGGGCCCACCCATGCACGCCCGTCGCCACTGCGCGAGTAGGGCGTGGGGCCTGATCCCTTTAACTGGATATCAACGCGGCCCTGTGGTCCGACGATTTCCCCGAGATGCAACGCACGCCCGTCACCAAGTTGGGACGAGAATCCGCCAAATTGGTGTCCTGCATATACTTGTGCAAACGGATCAGCGCCCTCAGGCGTAACATTGCCAGAAAATATGTTGGCCGCTTCGCTGTCCGTCATGTCGGATGTGTCCAGACCCAAATCTGCCGCCAATGCATGGTTGAACACGATCAGGTTTGGTGCGCTGACAGGTGCCGCATCTTGGCGCGTATAAAAGTGATCCGACAGGGTCAGGTAGGTCGTGTCGAACGGGAGGGGCAGGGGCATGTCATCGGCCTTTCAAATGCGGGCATATCCAGAATCTAGGGCTGGACGGGGCAACTTACAGCATGCGGGTCATCAATGAAAAGCGATCGCGCGCTTCAAACCGTGCCCGACGATAAAGCCGCTGCGTCGCCTCATCCGATTTGTCGACTTCAAGGTGCAATGCCTTCACGCCAACCTCACCGAGGCTGTGGGATATCGTGGTCAGGGCTTCTGATGCGATGCCGCGCTTGCGCACTTTGGGGCGTACATAAAGTTCATCGACAAAGGCATCCATTCCGCCCAGTTCCATCGACCATCCGAACGTGATGATAACGTAACCCGTCGGGGCCTTCGCAAGGCCAAGCAACCATACCGCGCCAAGGGGCGATCCCTGCAACAGGGGCAGCAACGCGGCTTCGCGGGCCGTGTCATCAAGATCGAGCCCGTATTCGCTGTGAAAAGCTGCAATAAGGGGCAACAGCCGCGGTGCATCGTCAAGCGTGGCAAGGTGTATGGCAGTCGTCATATGTCTGTCCTATCAACGAGGCAGAAATTATAGGGTCGCAAGGCGTTCGGCCAGCAAGTCAAAGAACCCGTCCGCATCAATATCGCCCATGAACATGCAGTTTGGTTCGCGCCCCGAAACCCCCCACCAATCGGCGACAGTCATGCCTAATGTCAGGTC
Organism: Octadecabacter sp.; assembly: GCA_018608045.1. Taxonomy (GTDB): domain Bacteria; phylum Pseudomonadota; class Alphaproteobacteria; order Rhodobacterales; family Rhodobacteraceae; genus Octadecabacter. The sequence goes on from JABBAI010000108.1 coordinate 2,312, forward strand.
TGATGTAGTTTCGATTTCCACGTTGATGTGGCGGCCTGAAAACAGTTCGGGACGGATCAGATAGGCGATGACGGTCGGGTCGTGCAGCGGCGCGCCCTCGGACCCATATTTTTCCTTGTCGAAGCGTTCAAAAAAGTCGGTCCATTCGGCGGTCATGCGCCCGACCTCGGTGCCCATGGCGCGAAAGGCATCGACGCGCGGTTTTGTTGTCAGCGCTTTGTGGGTCACATCAAGGGGCATCACCGTCAGCTTAAGACCGGATTTGAAAACAATATCAGCGGCTTCTGGATCGACATAAATGTTGAATTCGGCGACAGGCGTGATGTTGCCGCCCTCAAAATACCCGCCGCCCATCAGCACGATCTCGGCAATCGCAGATTTGATTTCGGGCGCGCGTGTCAGGGCCGTCGCGATATTGGTGAGAGGACCGAGCGTGCAGAGCGTGATCAAATTATCAGGCGCTGCCTTGAGGGTGTCAATCATCCAATCCACCGCGTGCTGATCTTGCAGCGGCATTGTCGGCGGGGCGAGTTGCGGCCCATCAAGGCCGGTTTTTCCGTGCACATGTTCTGCCGTCACCAAGGGGCGGGCCAATGGCGCGTCGCAGCCCGCAAAAACCAGCGTTTCAGGCTTGCCCGCCAGTTCACAGACAATGCGCGCGTTTTTTTGGGTCAGTGCCAGTGGGACATTGCCCGCAACGGCAGTGATGCCAAGCACGTTAACTTCGGGCGAGGACAGCGCGAGGAGGATTGCGACCGCGTCGTCCTGGCCGGGATCCGTGTCGATGATGATGTTCCGGGTCATGTGGGGTCCTGCGTTTGGTGCAGGTTTGCCTGCGTTTTCCCGACCCTAACGGCCCCGCGTCTGATAGGAAAGGGACAGGCCACGCAGGTTTTCCAAGATAAAGACATGTCGCGGTTAGGCGCGCCCATGCTCCAACAGTCGGGCATGGAGGCTGGGTACGTCTTGGTGCCCCAATTCCAGCGCAAAAACATAAGCATGGGTTAAGAAAAAACAGGCCGCGTCTGTCGTGTCTGCCGCATCTGCGGCCTGTTTGTACAGGGCCACGAGGGCGGCGCGGTCGTCGTTTGCATGTGCCGCCAAAAGCCTGTCATCTAGCGTGGTCATTGCGCTGATGCGGGCGCGCCCATTTTGGCAGCAACCCAGTCGTGAAAACAGTGGGTGGGGCCATCCATAGCCGGTGAAAAACGTCCGCCGTCAAAGCCCGGTGCGGCGCGCCCTTTTTGCATGCCTTCAACCACGCCGATGTCTTCTTCGAAAATTTCTTTCCACTGGGCGGTGTTACGGATGCGCAAGGCATCGTCCGTGTCTTTGTTGGCATAATAGATGTGGACGTGTTCGCGGGTTTTGTCCTTGGCGACCGGTTCCAGAATGATCGCATAGGCGTGTTCGCGTTGCGCAGCCAGCAAGACATTCGGGTAAAGGCAGATGTATTCGGCGCCCTCATCCCATTTGTCACTAAGGCCGGCAAAATCGGGGAAGGTCGCGCCGCCGTCCCCCGTCAATTGGCGGTAAACAAGGGTGCCTTGTCCGCTGAACGCACCGGATTGCTCGATGTGGTAATGATCTTCAAGCCGTGAATAGCTGTTTAGCCCTGGGTGAATCCACGGCAGATGATAGCTTTCGGCATAGTTTTCGACGGCCAGTTTCCAGTTGCATGTGACATCCAGCGCAAAGGTGCTGTCTGCGCCGCCATGATACAGGGGCGCTGTGTTTTCGTGCCAGCGCGCGATCAGGTCGGCGTTCACGACGTCAAAGGGGTCCGCTTGGCCGTCCATGTTGATGAACACCACATCGCGCCAAACATGGCTGCGCACTTCTATCAGGCCTAGGTCTTCTTTGACGATCGCGTCGTGGGTGTTGTGGCCCGCGCCGCCCACATGAGGGGTCGAGACAAGCGCGCCTTTGGTCGAATAGCACCACGAATGATAGGGGCAGCGGATCGCGCCTTCGATTTTGCGCGGGGCGTCGACAAGGATCATCCCACGGTGGCGGCAAATGTTCTGGAACACGCGCACATCGCCATCTTTGTCCCGCAGCAGCAACAGCGGAATGCCAAGGAATTCAATCGGCTTTGCATCACCAATTTCGGGCACATCCGCCCCCACGGCCAATCCGGCCCATGACGTGTGTAAAACAGCCCGGGCCTCAGCGGTGAACGTGGCGTCATCAATATAGTGCGCGTTGGGCAGGCCATTGGCAGTCGCAAGGGGGCGACGCACGGATGTCAGGCCTGCGGTTGCGTGATCCTTTGCCATGGGGCTGTCCTTTTATAGTATCGATCAAGCTTACGCCCGAATTTGACACTGTGTGAGGGTCACGCGCGACATTCGCGTTTCTCACCACGACATGCGGGCAGGGGGCTGGCGGGGGATTGCCCGAATGGGTTCGGTCTATGCGCCATCACTTGCCCATGGACGTCGGGCGGCGTTGGTCCGCCGAACACCGCTGTGTGTTCGCGCAGGCCTTCGCGCAAAACAGGGTTTGGCGGCACGGGGCATCGCAGATTGGCACGACGCATCCTAAGTCTGTTTCACGGGGCGCCGATGCGCACCCCACCATGTCCAAAGGAGACACTACGAATGTTGAAATTGACCAAACTGCGCGCCGTTGTTCTTGCCCTCATTGCAGGGGTTGCCACGGCACAAGAGGCCGATCCGAACATTGATGTAAACGGTGACGGGTTTTACAGCTTTCCCGAAGTCGGCACGGTTTATCCCGATCTGACGGACGCGGATTTCACGGCAATGGACACCACAGGCGATGGCCTGCTGGATATGGCTGAAGTTGCCGCAGCGCAGGACGCAGGCCTGATGCCTATGACGGAATAAAGACCAACCCGACGATCCTTACCCTGAGTTACGGAACGGCAGTCACTCCGCCATTCCGCGCACCCTTTGCGTTCCCCAAGCGGGAAGGGTGCATTTCCCCCGGTCCGCCTTGGATCGGGGGCTTTTTGGTTTAGGCGGTTTTGATGTGACGCGCGGCTTTGAACGACACCAACGTGCGTGACGTGCTGTCCCACAGGTTCAAACGTGCACATTTGAACGACTGGCCCAATGTCATGCGTCCGCAATCAACCAGTTCTTCGTGATCTTTCAAGACATCCGTCAAGCGGTAGAACGGGATGCGTGAATACAAATGGTGGACGTGATGAATGCCGATATTGGCGGAAAACCAGCGCAGGATTGGCGGCAAATCGTAGTGTGATGATCCGTGCAAGGCCGCATCATGGACCTGCCAATCTTCGGTTTCGTCCCACTGTGTCTGTTCGAACTGGTGCTGGACGTAGAACAGCCAAACGCCAACCGATGCTGCGATCAACGTGGTTGGCAAAAAGACGAGGAACAGCGCCGACCAGCCACCGAAATAAACGATGCCGGTCAACAGCGTCGCGATAGCTGCGTTCGTGCCCATGGCCGAAACCCAGTATTTGCGGCCCTGATCCATGCACGACAACGGCAGGCGGTGTTGGAGCAAGAACAGATACGTCGGGCCAAGGCCAAACATCACCAATGGATGGCGGTAGGCGCGATACATCAGGCGGCCAAATGGGGTGCGCTGGTGATATTCTTCGATCGTCAGCGTCATCACATCACCGATGCCGCGAAAACCGAGGTCGCCTGCGTGGCTGTGATGGATGGAATGCGTGCGGCGCCAAACGTCATACGGGGTCAGCGTGACGACACCCAGAACGCGACCGACCCAATCTGATACTTTGCGGTTGTCATAAAATGACCCATGGCCGCAATCGTGTTGGATGCAAAACAGGCGCAATAGGAACAAGCCGTTCACCACGGAAATCGCAAACGCGCCAAGATAGGTATATTGGGCAACCCAGCAGGCTGCGACCCAAAGGCCCAAGAAGGGGATCGCGCTGACGGCAAGTTCAAAATTAGACCGTGCGGCGTTTGGCTCACGATATTTTGCAAGAACACGAACCCAATCGCGGGCTGCCATATTGGGGTTTGCCGCGTCGCTGGGTGTCTGGCCGTCGATCATGGAATAGTTCGCCTGTTTTTTGTAAGTTGCGCCGTTGCTATAGCAAACCACGGTTTAAGCAAATGCGCATTTGACGCAGGGTCACAATTACGGCACCGCCACCAAGACTGGTCGCGGTGCATTCTTGCTATCTGGGGTTCTGATTGCCCGCTAAATCGTGCCGCGTGACAGGGCTGCGACACCTGTGCGGGCCATTTCAACAAGGCCGATGGGGCGCATCAGATCAGCGAACGCATCGATCTTTTCGCTCGTACCCGTAATTTCGAACGTGAATGAATCGAGCGTGCTGTCGACCACGTTTGCGCGAAACACATCCGCAAGGCGCAGCATTTCCATGCGGTCATCCCCTTTGCCAGCCACTTTGAACAAGGCCAGTTCCCGTTCAACGGCGCGCCCTTCGACCGTCAGATCATGCACTTCGTGAACCGTAACGATACGGCCAAGCTGTGCACAAATCTGGTTGATCGTTTGCGGCGTGCCGATGGTCACAATCGTGATGCGGGATTGGTGGCCCGTGTGGTCCACTTCAGCCACCGTGAGGCTTTCGATGTTATAACCTCGCCCTGCGAACAGGCCGATGACCCGCGCCAAAACACCGGGTTCATTTTCGACCAGCACGGCGAGCGTGTGGCGTTCTTCAACATCACTGAAGTTCGGACGGAGATTGTAGGCGGAGTGCGACGTCGCGCCTTTTTTGATTTTAAGTGGGGACATTAGATGTTCTTCCTATTGATACTGATGGCACATTCCTTGTTGGGGGAATTAGACCAGCACACTTCCTTTCGCGTCGATCACACCCTGCGTATCGGCGTCGCCGAGCAGCATGTCGTTGTGGGCTTTGCCTGACGGGATCATCGGGAAGCAGTTTTCGTGCTTTTCCACCAAGCAATCAAACAACACAGGTCCGTCGTGGTTGAGCATTTCCATAATCGCATCATCCAGATCGGCGGGATCGGAACACAAGATGCCCTTCGCGCCAAACGCCTCTGCCAACTTTACAAAATCGGGCAGGCTTTCAGACCAGCTGGATGAATAGCGTTCGCCGTGCAGCAATTCCTGCCACTGGCGCACCATGCCAAGGCGTTCGTTGTTCAGGATGAATTGTTTGACGGGCAAGCGGTATTGAACGGCCGTTCCCATTTCTTGCATGTTCATCAGCCAGGACGCTTCGCCCGCGATGTTGATGACCAACGCGTCGGGGTGCGCCATTTGCACACCGATGGACGCCGGATGGCCATAGCCCATTGTGCCCAAACCACCGGACGTCATCCATTGGTTAGGATGTTCAAACCCGAGGTATTGCGCCGCCCACATCTGGTGCTGGCCCACTTCGGTGCAAATATAGCGGTCCTTGGCGCGATGCTTTGTCAGTTCTTCAAGCCGCGTCAGCGCGTGCTGCGGTTTGATGACTTTGCCTTCTTGGGTGTAGGCGAGGCAATTGATTTTCTTCCAATCTTTGATCTGGCCCCACCATTTGGCGACATGATCGACCTTGGTTTTACGGCCACGTGATTTCCAGACCTTCAGAATGTCTTCCAGAACATGCGCAACATCACCGATGATCGGGATATCTGTTTGAATGACCTTGTTGATCGAGGATGGATCGATATCGATGTGGGCTTTGATGGAATTGGGCGCGAATTTATCGAGGATACCGGTGATCCGGTCATCGAAGCGCGCGCCGATGTTGATCATCAGGTCACAGTCGTGCATCGCCCAGTTGGCTTCATACAACCCGTGCATCCCAAGCATCCCAAGCCACTTGTCACCGGATGCAGGGTAGGCGCCCAGACCCATCAAAGTAGACGTGATCGGGAACCCTGTGGCTTCAACCAGTTCGCGCAACAGCTGTGACGCGGCAGGGCCGGAATTGATGACGCCGCCACCAGTATAAAACAGCGGCTTCTTGGCTTTTTCCATCGCGGCGACCAGATCGGTGATGCCCTCAATGTCGCCCTTAACTTGGGGTTGATAATAGGACTGTGACGGGTTCGCCTTGGTATAGGTGCCGGATGCGAACTGAACGTCCTTGGGAATGTCGATCAGAACAGGACCGGGGCGGCCTGATGTGGCAACATGGAACGCCTCGTGGATGATACCAGACAGCTTGTCGGTCTCTTTCACCAGCCAGTTGTGTTTGGTGCAAGGGCGCGTGATGCCGACAGTGTCAGCCTCTTGGAATGCGTCTGACCCGATCATAAACGTCGGAACCTGACCCGTGAGAACAAGGATAGGAATGCTGTCCATCAACGCGTCCGTCAGGCCAGTCACAGCGTTCGTCGCGCCGGGGCCAGATGTCACCAATGCAACACCGACTTTACCAGTTGAACGAGCGTAGCCTTCGGCGGCATGAACTGCCCCTTGTTCATGGCGCACGAGGATGTGCTTGATCGAATTTTGCTGGAAAATCTCATCATAAATCGGGAGGACAGCGCCACCGGGATAGCCAAAGACTGTGTCCACACCCTGATCAATCAGGGCCTGAACTACCATTTTCGCACCGGTCATCGTTTTAGCAGACATTGTATTTTCCTCGTATCGGCTATGTGTCAGCGTTCGTCATTCATCTTTGTCGTGTCGCACAAAAAAGCCCCCGAAGATTTCGGAGGCGCATGGGAACCGTTATGGTCAACCGTTACCGGCCCATGCGCGTCTTTTCCACTAGTACTAGAATGAAAGTCATTCCGTAGGCCCCTTTTGCGTTGTGGCTTTATGGCAATCAGGGCCCAAGGGGTCAACAGTCAGAATCGCAAAAATGTCGTTTGGGGGCGGTTTTTCGCAACTTTCTTAAAAGGGATGCGAGGTGCCTGCATCTTATGCCCCAAAATTAAGGATCATGGCCCATTTTGTTTCGCATACAGATACAATCAAAGCCCCTGCGTCCAACTGTCCACGCAAGCAGGGGTAATCGCTTCAAGCATAGGCACCGGACTCGCCTTTGACGGGAGTTCGGGTATCATTACATACATTAACGAGTTTTATGTTCGGGGGAACAAACATGGCATTTGAGATTTTATCCGCACTGACGTTAGGCGATGCACCTGCCGATGGCGTCGCCACCAACATTTCCAATTTGACAGCACCAAGCGTTCCGAACGTGGATGCGTTGGGCGGCACAGCCGAAGTGATTGGATCCCTTGATGGTGGCGCAGCGACGATCCGCTACACGGACGTGAATGGTATGACATCGGACTCCGTTGTTGAACTTCAAGAAGGGTTCAGCCTGACCAGCGCACAAGGTGTGGTTATTGACGCGGAAAACAGCACCTTTACCTTTGCGATTTCCGGCCCGTCCGAGGTGACGGACGGGACCGTCGCAGGGATTTTCAACGTCTTTATTGATGGCGCTGGCGATGGCACGGTTGGTGCAACGGAATCGTTCCCTCTGGAATTCGAAACGTTTGTGGACGAAGAAACCGGCGAGACGGTTTTCCAACAGAGTTTCCCAGCGCCCCTTGATCTGCAACCCCTCGGCAATGGTCAGCTGGCGTTCTATTCACCGAACGGAAATGCGGGTGCCGTGTCATTGGACGAAACCAATTCGCCGCTGGTGACGTCATTGGTCCTCGCGTCTGGCGATCTTGATCTGGACACCCACACGCTTGGCCTTGGGGACGGACAGTCTAGGCTACAGTGATTGAAATGAGCATGCTTGCGCCTACATCGTCTCCAGCCTCAAGGTGGCGTTACAGTATTCGCCGTCGTAGGTTCCAATCCAAATATCTAGCCATCCGTCTGGAACAGTTGTCAAACTTAAAAATGGATCCAGCGCACCATTAGAATCGTCATCATAGAACCACATGCCATCTGGAGTATTTACCAATAAGGCACTATCGCAATCGCTTACGACAGCAATTTCTAGCGAGTATTTTCTAACATTAGTTATGTTAAACGTAAAATCAGGCTGTGTGGTGAAAAACCCTGTCTCGCCCGATATGCCCATATTGCGCCCACATCTGCGCATGGAGTTTTCTCCCCCTGCGACAACATCGAAATACCTGGGCGTATACAAATCACGCCCTGTATATTGGTACTGCTCACCGTATAGCGACTGATCTGGGCAGGCAAACGTGATGCTCGGTGTACATAATGTGATGATGAAAAAACAAAAGATACGCAGAGAAGCTATATGCCGCAAAGCTGGTAGTTTGGGCAAAATGGTAGGCTTAATATGTTTTCGCTTCACTTTCATCCCTCCATAATTTTCAGTATTAAATTTACATGGTAAGCTGGAGTTGGCAACCCTTGGGGCCTCTGGCACTAAACACCGAACCCTAACGAGATGGCTAGTTGCTTGTAGCCTAGACGAACCCGCGGGACACTTGCGTTGCTACTTTAGCTTATCTCTGAGAGCTTCGTACGGGGTTTGTCCGTTGTGCGCGCCGTGTGGCCTGACGAAGCTGCAGGCAGTGCTCC
>JABBAI010000079.1 GCA_018608045.1 Octadecabacter sp.
CCGGCCTGTCACGCCGGGGGTCGCGGGTTCGAGTCCCGTCAACCGCGCCACTTTATTTCCCCTTGTTTTAGACGTGTTCCGATGGCTTGATCAGCACCATTGATCGCCTTGAGAATTATCAGCTCGGTCTTTTTTGTGCAAACTTCCGCCACACATCGCGGGGGAGGACGCACGTATGATCAATGAAACTGACCGAGTGACAATGAGCGAGGTGGACTGGGATTTGGTCGCAACCCACCGCAGTGCGCAGATTGATTACGAGCGCCAGCTTCAGGTTAACGCGGACAGGAGCGACATATTCTACGCCATTCGGGCTGACAATGTTGACATCACAACGACCGCTTCCACATTGGGCGATGAAACATCTATCCTCGTTCTTGGGAAACGGTTTGTGAATTCCAGCGGGCGCGATTTCCGGGTTCGATTATTATTCAAGGATCTCAATCCCAAGCGGGTGCCCGTGTTGCGGCCTGGCACCCTGACGCTTGATCTGGTCGAGGTGTTTTTTGACATTCAGCATCTGCCTGCGGTTCTTGCGCAATTGGCCATGCCGGCCAGTTACGTCGTTGTCAGCAGGATCGGCGCGGTCGATGTGCGCCCCACTGTTCAAACGCCTCATTTCGTGTCGCTCTAACGATATTCGCCCCCACGTGCGCGCGCGAACGCGGCGCGTAGAAGCGGGTCTTTGCCCAACAAGAGCGGCGCCGCGTCAATCGCGAATGGCACGTCAGGCGGGATGCCCACGGCCTCGAACAGGTCACCATCCATCGTGCGGTAGGTTTGGTGCGACAAACCAAGGCCCCAGCCATTGGGGAGTTTGAAGCTGAGGATATCAGACAGCCCACCTGACGTGGCCTCGCCCATCACGGTGACTTGGGACAGTTCACGCAGTGCCATGGTGAGAATTTCAGCCGCCGATCCGGTAAGCTTGCTGGTCAGCAGGATCACCGGCTGCGTGAGGGGTGTTGCATCAAACGGAAACAGCGTCGCGGTGAAGGGGGCGGTTTGGCCGGTCCCGTCGCGGGTGGTTTTTGTCAACACATCAATAGTTTGGTCGGTAAAGTGGCTTGCGACACCAAATGCCACGCCGTCTGATCCGCCGGGGTTATAGCGAATGTCGATGATGATTGCGCTGGCGTATTCCAATGCGTCGGCCACTTGGGTAAAGGCCAGTGCCATCGCCGGTTCTTCGCGCGCGCCCATTGGCGTGATGAGGTCCATTTCGCGGATCATCATGTAGCCGATCCCGTCGGGCAGCAGCGCATATTCAATTGCAGTTTGATCGACGCGGATCAGGTCCGCACCCACGGTGTCGCGGGCAGCTTGGCGCAGGTCGTTGCGATCAAACGGCACAGGATCAGGGAACCAGTCGGGGGCGGCAGCAGGTGATAAATAGCCAAGCGGCGACACCAATTGCACATGCCCGTCATCCAGCCCTTCGAGGGTTTGAGACAGAAGTGCGAACAACGCGTCATCAGTGAGGGGGCCTGTGGGGGCCAACGCGCGGCGTTCGTCCCAATTCACACCGTGCAGATCAAAGAATGCGTAATGGCTGTCAATGGCCGACCACAGTGCGTCAAAGACGTCGGCTGCGGTGGCGTCTGGGTTGGCGGGACCGCAGGTGTCGGGCAGGGCCTCGATTTTGACGTAGGGCGTTGGATCAAGCGCGCCGTCCACGCGCAACATGAGCTGGTCGCCTTCAACCGTCACGGTTGCGCCTTCGACAAATTCGACCAGCTTGAGGTGGGCGGGAAAGGACAGATCGTGGACGCAGGACGTTGGTGTTTCGCTATAAAGCTTGGCCTGAAACACATCCAGCGTGATGATCGACCCACCGGTGGCCGCGCGCCACACGCCGCGTTCCTCTGCGTCTGGCATATAAATCACCCACGTCACGACAAACGCCACCACAAGGGCGCCAATCACGGTCCAAAGCTGGCGCATCAGGTTCAGTTTCATGTGAGAGCGGCTAACACCCGTGCCCAAGACCGCATGCCTTTGTGGAAGGCCTCCACATCATATTTTTCATTGGGGGAATGGATGCGGTCATCCTCTGAGGCAAAGCCGATCAGCATGGCGTCCATGTCCAGCACGGTTTTGAAATGCCCCGCGATGGGGATTGATCCGCCCATGCCGACGAAAACGGCTTCGCGGTCCCATTCAGCAGACAGGGCTTGGCGGGCCTGTTCGAATTCGGGGCGGTCGGTGTTCATGACAGACGGCGGGGCGCCCTCGAGATCGTTGTCCCATGTCACCGATGCGTCAGGGCGCAGCATGCCTTCGACGTGGGCGCGCAATTTGATGCGGATGTCGTCGGGGTCCATATCACCCACAAGACGGCAGGTGATTTTGGCATGGGCCTGCGCGGGAATCACTGTTTTTGTGCCTGCACCTTGATAGCCGCCCCACATACCGTTGATTTCCAGCGTCGGACGCGACCATTGCTGTTCGAGGATGGAATAGCCCTGTTCGCCTGCGGGGGTGGTGAGGCCAGCGCCCTCCATGTACTCGGCTTCATCAAAGCCGCAGGTTTCCCACTGCGCCTTCAGGTTGTCGCCAATTTCTATGACGTCGTCGTAGAATCCATCAATTGTCACGCGGCCTTCGTCGTCATGAAACGACGCGATGATACGGCTAATTTCCTTAAGGGGATTGATCGCTGGGCCGCCGTAATGGCCTGAATGCAAATCCATTGCGGGGCCATGGATCGTCATCTCGTCCTTGAGCATCCCGCGCAATTGGCTGGCAATGGACGGCACGCCCTTGGCGACCATGCCTGTGTCGCAGATCAACGCGAGGTCTGCCTTCAGCTCATCTTTGTTGGCTTCCATGAAGGGCACAAGCGACGGGGAGCCTGTTTCTTCTTCGCCCTCGAACAGGAACGTGATTTTGCACGGGAGTTCGCCGTGTACCGCAATCCATGCGCGACAGGCTTCCATAAAGGTCATCAACTGGCCTTTGTCATCGGATGTGCCGCGACCGCGGATGACCTTGATACCGTTGCGATCTTCAATGAAAGGTTCGAAGGGATCATGGCCCCAAAGTTCAATAGGATCAACGGGTTGCACGTCATAGTGACCGTAAAAAAGAAGGTGCGGACCTATGTTTCCGACATGGCCCACGACCATCGGGTGCATTGGCGTGTCGCGTTTTGATGCGTCCACACCCAAAGATTTCAAATCCTCGACCAGCCAATCGGCGGCCTTGTTTACCTGCTCTTTGTAGGCGGGGTCCGTGGACACAGATTGTAGGCGCAACAGACCCATCAGGCGTTCTAGGGCGGCATCAAGGTCAGTGTCGATTTTGGCGAGGACGGCGTCGAGGGACATGGGTTTCTCCGATATTAGGGCCGCGATCACAGTGCCATAGCGCGCGGCGACGTCAACGTCTGCTTTGATACAGATCAATGCGCGCCACAGGGCGGGGGCGTTAGACCTGCGACACGGGGTAACAGTTTGGTTTTAGAATCGTTCAAAGTCTTGCCCGATTAAAAGTAGGCCTATATCACGCTGCGAAGCCATTCATCCGTCGCTTGGTGGATGCAAGATACGGGAACGATGACTTGGATTTTGACGCAAAACTCGACGCCGCAATAGCCCGCCTTCATGATGAAGGGCGTTATCGCACTTTTATTGATATCGAACGCAAAAATGGTCAGTATCCGCACGCAGTCTGGACGACGCCCAAAGGCGAGACGCGCGATATCACGGTGTGGTGTGGCAATGATTACCTCGGCATGGGTCAGCATTCTGTTGTTCTGGATGCGATGCACGAAGCACTGGATGCCACGGGTGCCGGATCGGGCGGGACGCGCAATATTTCGGGTACAACGGTCTATCACAAGCGGCTTGAGGCTGAATTGTCCGATTTGCATGGCAAACAAGACGCCTTGTTGTTTACGTCTGCCTACATTGCCAATGATGCGACCTTGTCCACATTGCCGCGCTTGTTTCCCGGGCTGATTATTTACTCCGACAGTTTGAACCACGCGTCCATGATCGAAGGTATTCGCCGCAACGGTGGTGAAAAGCGCATTTTCAAGCACAACGATCTGGATGATTTACGACGCGTCATGGCGGCGGACGATCCTGCGGCACCCAAGCTCATTGCCTTCGAATCTGTCTATTCAATGGACGGTGATTTCGGCCCGCTGAAGGAATTGTGCGACATTGCTGACGAATTTGGCGCGCTGACCTATTGTGACGAAGTCCACGCGGTTGGCATGTACGGTCCGCGCGGTGGCGGGATTGCGGAACGTGACGGGTTGATGGGGCGGATCGATATTATCAACGGGACGCTCGCTAAGGCGTTTGGTGTGATGGGCGGATACATCGCGGCTAGTGCCAAAATGTGTGACGCGGTGCGGTCTTATGCGCCGGGGTTCATCTTTACGACGTCGATCCCACCTGCGGTGGCGGCGGGGGCGTCTGCGTCTGTGGCGCACCTCAAAACCGATCAGGGGTTGCGCGACGCCCAACAAACACAGGCGAAAATCCTGAAAACACGGCTGCGCGGGCTCGGATTGCCGATTATTGATCATGGCAGTCACATTGTGCCGTTGATTGTGGGCGACCCTGTGCACACCCAAAAACTGTCCGATATGTTGTTGCAAGATCATGGCATTTACGTCCAACCGATCAACTTCCCGACGGTGCCACGTGGGACCGAAAGATTGCGGTTCACCCCATCCCCCGTCCATGGCCCGAAAGAGATGGATGCCCTCGTCAAGGCGCTTGATGCGTTGTGGTCCCACTGTGCGCTGAATCGTGCCGAGCTCGCGGGCTAATTACGCTGCATGTGCAAAATGGTTTTTGTTGTGCTAATAACAGGGTAAGGAACGGGAATAACACGAATCGTGCCACGTTCTTATGGGGCAGAATATAAGGGTTTGGGATGATCCGCAGAGGGTTCAGACGCGCAAAAGAAGAGCAGGCCGTGGAAACGGCAGACTTTGATGCGTTCGAATTGCGCCTTGGCGATCTGATGCGCGGCGAACGTGCGACCATGGGAAAAAGCCTGTTGGACGTACAGCGCGAGCTTAAAATCAAAGCCGCCTACATTGCAGCCATTGAAAACTCTGATCCGACTGCGTTTGACACGCCCGGCTTTATTGCGGGTTATGTGCGGTCGTATGCGCGGTACCTGAACATGGATCCCGACTGGGCGTTTGATACGTTCTGTACCGAAAGCGGTTTTGCGACAGCCCACGGCATGTCCGATCAGGCGTCTGGCGCAAAGCCTATCAAAGTCACGCCAATGGCGTTTGAAAAAGATATTTTTGCGACACCGAACACGCCGTTCGTTCCAGCAGGGGATGCAATGTTCTCTGGTGTTGAACCGCGCGCACTTGGATCGTTTGCAGTGCTGATCGCATTGATTGGTGGTCTTGGGTACGGCGGCTACACCGTACTGCAAGAAGTCCAGAAGGTGCAGCTTGCGCCTGTTGAAAACACACCGACCGTTGTGGCTGACATTGATCCGCTTGCGGGTGGCGGCGCGCCTGCGGCAGATGCTGGCGTTGATGTATTTGCCGGATTTGAGGCACCATCCACAGAGGCGTTAGATCGTTTGTATCGCCCTCAGGCGCTTGATGCGCCGGTTCTCGTGCCGCGCGACGGGCCGATTGCGAACCTTGATCCAAGCGCTGGTGGCGCGCTTGGTCCAACTGCGGTCGAACGTCCTGGTTTGATTGACGGTGGTGTTGCCCTGACCACGCTTGCGGGTGTGGCTCCGAATATTCAAGTGACCGAAAATCAGCGTCCCGGTGTGCAGCTTGTGGCTGTGCGTGATGCGTGGGTGCGGGTGCGCGGTGCTGACGGCACGATTTTGTTCGAAACCGTCATGAATGCGGGGGACACGTTTGATGTGCCCCAAACAGAAGAACCTGCAACATTGCGCATTGGTGAATCCGGTGCAGTCTATTTTGCAGTAAATGGTGCCCATTACGGGCCAGTTGGTCCACGTGGTTCGGTGTCATCTAACGTGGCGTTGTCAGTGGCAAATCTGACCAGTGAATATACTGTGGCTGATCTGACGGCCGACAGTGATTTGGCCGACGTTGTGCGTGTGGCCGAAGTTCAGGGTCTTGTCCCTGCGGAAACTGATCAATAAATCCTAAAACTTGATGTCGCAGGCCGTTGCCGCCGCGCGTTCGCGCGACTAGGTTAGGTGTAACGCTAACCTTACAGGTGCATCTTCATGTCGCTTAATCATATTCGTCCGTGGCGCAATATTTACCGCCGCAAAAGCCGCCAGATTATGGTGGGCAATGTGCCTGTTGGTGGCGATGCACCCATCACGGTGCAGACGATGACCAATACACTGACGCCTGATGTTGAAGGCACGCTCGCCCAGATCAACCGCTGCGTGGATGCGGGTGTTGATATTGTGCGTGTGTCGGTGCCCGATGTGGACAGCAGCAAAGCCCTTAAAGAAATCTGCGCGCGCTCGCCCGTGCCGATCGTGGCAGACATTCATTTCCATTATAAGCGCGGGATTGAGGCGGCAGAGGCGGGGGCTGCGTGTTTGCGCATAAACCCCGGCAATATCGGATCGCCCGAACGTGTGCGCGAAGTCATCAAAGCGGCCAAGGACAACAATTGCAGCATCCGCATCGGCGTGAATGCGGGGTCCTTGGAAAAGCATCTGTTGGATAAATATGGTGAACCTTGCCCCGACGCGATGGTGGAATCCGGTTTGGACCACATCAAAATCCTGCAAGACAATGATTTTCACGAATTCAAAATCAGCTGTAAGGCGTCTGACGTGTTCATGGCGACGGCGGCCTATCAACAGCTGTCAGAGGCCACGGATGCGCCGATCCACCTTGGCATCACCGAAGCGGGCGGCCTGACATCTGGCACGATCAAATCTTCCATCGGTATGGGTGGATTGTTGTGGGCTGGTATCGGTGACACGATCCGTGTGTCGTTGTCCGCTGACCCTGTCGAAGAAGTTAAAGTCGGGTATGAAATCCTCAAATCCCTCGGGCTGCGCCACCGCGGCGTGAACATCATTTCCTGCCCCAGTTGCGCGCGCCAAGGGTTCGATGTGATCAAGACGGTTGAGACACTTGAAAAGCGGCTGGAGCATATCAAAACCCCGATGAGCCTTAGCATTATTGGCTGTGTCGTGAATGGCCCCGGTGAGGCGTTGATGACTGACGTCGGATTTACGGGCGGTGGGAACGGGTCGGGCATGGTGTACCTCGCCGGCGCGCAGTCCCATAAGCTGAGCAATGACGACATGGTCGATCACATCGTCGAACAAGTAGAAGCCAAAGCCGCGCAAATTGATGCCGCCGCCGCGGTCGAGGCTGCGGAATAGTTGCGATCCACGCTTCGAGATTGAGGGTCTTGGCCTGCCTTAGGGCTAACAGGTGCGCGATTATCCGTCGGCGCGTTCTGCTTCAACAATGGCGCGCATCTGCGTGAGGTCGACGTAGCCGCGCACCATCTGGTCACCAAACACGAATGTTGGCGTCCCGGAAATTTGCATGCGTTCACCGAGCGCGCGGTTGTTGGCCAAAACCTGCTGCACCGCAGGGCTTTCCATTTCCGCAAAGATCGCATCGGTGTCTAGATCAAACGCAGACGCCAATGACGACAGGCTTGCGGGCGTCACATCAGATCGTAGGTTCATAAGCGCGTCCGAAACTTGTTTATAGGCGGCGTCGCCAGCAACGATTTTGGTGGCGACGGCAAATTGGGATGCCAGAACAGACTGTTCACCAAGGATCGGGAATTCTTTGGTGATGATGCGGATGTTGCCGTCCGATGAGATAAGTTCTGCTACTTCGGGATGGGCACGGCGGCAAAAGCTACAGCGGTAGTCGATGAATTCAACGATTGTGATGTCGCCGTCAAGGTTGCCACCTTCATAGGAAAACCCGTCGTTCACTAGGGCGTCCGCGTTGAGTGTCGCAAGGCGTTCGTCGCGGGTTGTTTCAGCTTCTGCCTGACGGCTTTCAAGCACGCCGATGGCTTCCATCAGGACTTCTGGGTTTTCCAAAAGATAGGCGCGGACTTCCGCGCGAAAATCTGTGCGTTCTGCGTCGGTCAGCCCTTGGGCGAACACGGATGTTGTTGTCATCAACAGGGCGGCGATTGTGGACGTCAGGCGCATTTGAAAATTCCTTAAGATTACTGTGCAGCAGAAAGCACGTCTTGCGCGCGCTGCCAAGGGGCTGACCCGCGCGGGAGGCGATCTGACGCGCGTGTGGCGTGCACAACTGCGTCATCAATGCGTCCCTGCAAGGCATAGCGTTCTGCCGTGGCCAGTGACGCAAGCCCGGGTTTGCCGGTTCTCGCGTAGGCTTGACCAAGATCGCGTAGGATTGCGGAGGATTGGCCATCAAGGGCGCGCGCGCGTTCTAATGCACGCACAGCGCGCGCATTGCTGTCGTTTGTATTCAAAGAAAGCAGCGCGCGCCCGTACCCACCAAGGATCAGCGGTTCGTTCCCGTTCAGCGCCTCCGCGTTTTGATAGGCTTGAACCGCGGGCATGGGTTGGCGCGATTCGAGCAGGATTTGCCCGTAAAGTTCATACCAATAGGCATCATTGGGTGCGCTTGCGATCAGGGTTTGCATTGCGGAAATGGCGCGATTTGCATCGGCTTGGCGGTGATAGGCGACCGCGCGGCGCATGGTGGCAAGCGCGCTGTTGTCCCCGCGCACACGGCGCAGGGTCCAACCGGGATTTTGAATGAACGCGCTGAGTTTGCCTTGGGCGCGCAAGAACCAGTATTGCGCGGTCGGGTTATCCTCTGCATTGCCTGGGTTGGCGGCAATCAACCCGCGCATGGCACGCAAGCGATCAGACGTTAACGGGTGCGTGCGCGTGTAGGGGTCTTGGCGCGACACGGACAATGCTTCTTGTCCGCGAAACAAATCCAGCACCTCGAGCGCGCCTTGCGGGTTTACGCCCGCCCGTAACATGAAGCGGACGGCGGATTGATCGGCGGCACTTTCTTCGGCGCGTGTGTGGGCGAAAAACAGACGTTGCGCCGCACCTGTGGCCCCCGCAGCAACACCAGCCGCAGCCGCCCCATTGTCAGACGCCAAGGCCACCGCTAGCGCAAGCGCCATACCAAATCCGGCGGCGTTGCGGCTGCCGCGCAAGTTCGTCAGGCGTCGGGTGATGTGCCCGTTTGCAATGTGCGCGGCCTCATGGGCGATTACGGATTGAAGTTGTTCGGCGGTCGTCAGGCGTTGCAGCAATCCCGAATGGATGAAAATCGCGCGCCCGTTGATGACAAAAGCGTTCAACCCGCTGTCATTGACGATCAGGATACGCACGCCCGACGGGGACAGCCCTGCGGCGCGTAAAATCGGCGCCGCGAGCTGGTCGAGGCTGTGTTCGATATCTGCGTCACGGATCAGGCTTACGGCGCGCGCGGGGTTGGCGACGCTTGTGAACAGCAAGGACATGCTGAGCATGAGGGACAGGATGGAAAGGCGCATTGACGGGCTCCGGTATCGCAGGGCACACAAGGTTCAAAGCAAGGTAGGGCGGTTGTGATGCGGAACTCAAGACGTGGCGAGGTCGATCCTTTCATTGTGATGGACGTGATGGAGGCCGCGCGCGCCGCTGAGAGCGCTGGACGCCATATTATTCACATGGAAGTGGGCCAACCCGCGCAGGGTGCACCGGATGGCGCGATCAAGCGATTGTCCGCCGATATGGCGGGTGATCCCCTTGGATATACCGTGGGTCTTGGTTTGCCTGAATTGCGCGCACGGATCGCGCGCCATTATAGAGACTGGTACGATGTTGATCTTGATCCTGAACGCGTGGTGATCACGGCGGGTGCATCGGGTGCGTTTCTGCTGGCGTTTTCTGCGTTGTTTGACACGGGCGCGCGCGTCGGACTTGGGGCGCCGTGTTATCCATCTTATCGCCAGATCCTCAAGGCGCTGGATATGCGCCCTGTCGATATGCCCACGACGATGGCCGCGCGGATGCAGCCTGTGGCTGCGGATATGGCCACGCATGATCTGGATGGATTGATCGTGGCGTCGCCTGCCAACCCGACGGGCACGATGCTGGGGCAGGGTGAGCTGGCGGCGTTGGCGGCGGCCTGCACGGCGGCGGACGCGCCGTTTATTTCGGACGAAATTTATCACGGCCTGTCCTACAGTGATCGCGCCGTGAGCGCGTTGGAGATCACGGATGATGTGTACGTCATCAATTCCTTTTCAAAATACTTCTCCATGACGGGGTGGCGCGTGGGGTGGATGGTTGTGCCGCATGACCACGTGCGCCGGATCGAACGGCTGGCGCAGAACATGTTTATTTGCCCGTCCCATGCGTCCCAGCGTTTGGCCCTTTATGCGATGGAGGAGGCCGCGGAACTGGACGCGCGCGTGGACGTCTACCGCGCCAATCGCGACCTGATGATGGATGCGTTGCCCGCCATGGGCCTTGGCAAATTCGCGCCGCCCGATGGGGCGTTTTATGTGTATGTTGATGTGTCGGAGTATACCGACGACAGCCTTGGCTTTTGTCGCGATGTGCTGGACCGTGCGGGTGTGGCGATCACACCGGGGCTCGATTTTGATCCGGTTGAAGGGCATCATTGGGTGCGGTTGTCGTACGCGCGATCAGGCGATGATATGCGCGAAGGTTTGGCGCGTTTGTCCAAGTTTATGGACGAGTTAAGGAGTGCGGCGTGAGGTATCTGGCGAATCTAAGGGCGGTGATCTGTGCGATTATGGTTGCCG
>JABBAI010000007.1:0-3982 GCA_018608045.1 Octadecabacter sp.
CTGTGATCATTGGCCTGATAATTGCAGGGATTGCGGGATTTGTTATCGCTAACAGCCAATGATATGACGCGCGCAACTTTGGGAGAGAGACTATGATTCTGGCTTGCGGCGAAGCGCTGATTGACATGTTGCCCCGTGAAAGTACCAAGGGCGAAGCGGCGTTCGCGCCCTACCCCGGTGGTGCCGTGTTCAACACAGCAATCGGTTTGGGACGACTTGGGATTGAAACACAGTTTCTGTGTGGCATGTCGTCCGATTTCCTTGGTGATATTTTGCGCGATGGGCTTGATGCGGCGGGTGTTGATCATTCGCCATCCCCAAAACTGGTCGCGCCCTGCACGGTCGCGTTTGTGAAATTGGTGGACGGTCAGGCCACTTACGCGTTTTACGATGAAAATTCGGCCATGCGCACGCTGACGGTTGCCCCTGCTATTGATGCCAACGCATTGTTCTTTGGCGGTATTTCCCTTGTGGGGGACGGATGTGGCGACACATTTGAAGCGCTGATGCTGCGCGAGGCCCCGGCCCGTGTGACGATGATTGACCCCAACATTCGCCCCAGCTTTATCCGTGATGTGGTCGCGTACCGCGCGCGGATTGACCGGATGATGGAGGCCGCGGACATCATTAAGCTCAGCGATGAGGACCTGCATTGGTTTGAAGGCGAAGGCGATCTGCCGGATCTGGCGCGCGGCCTGGTGGCCAAGGGTGCCAAGCTGGTGTGCATCACGGAAGGTGCCGACGGCGTCACCGGATATAGCGCCGAACACGAAGTGTTTGTGCCATCTGAGCGCGCCGACGTTGTCGACACCGTTGGTGCGGGTGACACGTTTAATGCTGGGCTTTTGGCGGGGCTGGACCGTGCGGGCAACCTCACCAAAGCCAAGATCGCAGGGCTAAGCGCAGAAGACATCCGCAGCGCATTGCACCTTGGTGTGCGCGCCGCCGCCGTGACAGTTTCACGCGCAGGGGCCAACCCGCCAACGGCGGCAGAGCTCGGCCTTTGAGGGCAGTGATCCAGCGGGTAAATTCGGCGCAGGTCCATGTGGACGGTGCGTTGATTGGTGAATGTGGTGCGGGGCTGTTGATACTGGTCTGTGCGATGCAGGGCGATGATGAACACGCGCCTGCAAAGCTTGCCGCCAAAATATCCAAGGTGCGGGTTTTCAAAGACGACGACGGACGGATGAACCGATCCTTGGTTGATGTGGGTGGGCAGGCTTTGGTCGTAAGCCAGTTCACTCTGGCCGCAGACACATCACGCGGCAATCGGCCCGGGTTTTCAGGTGCAGCTGCCCCCGATATCGGCGACAGTTTGTACCGCAACTTTGTCGCTGAATTGGGCGCTATGGTGCCCACGCAAACCGGTCAGTTCGGCGCTGATATGGCGGTTTCACTGGTCAACGACGGCCCTGTGACGATCATGCTGGACGTCACCTAAGCCCGTAATTTCCCGATCACGGATGCGATGCAAAACAGTGCAGCCGCCCCGCAAATAATCGACGGACCGGCGGGGGTGCCAAGGGCGCGCGCTGCATAAAGCCCCCCGATTGCAGCGATGACACCGATCAATGTCGCATACCCTGCCATCGCTTCGGGACCGCGCGCGATCAGGCGGGCGGCGGCGGCGGGAATGATCAGCATCGCGGTGATCAACAATGCTCCCACAACCTTGATCGACACCGCGACAACAGCCGCCACCAAAATCATCAGCAACATACGGTCGCGTTTGGGGTTCAGTCCTGCGGCATAGGCCAGATCAGAGGACAGGATTCCGGACAACAGCGCCTGCCAGCGCCACGCCAAAATGGCGCAGACCACAATGGCCCCGCCCCAAATCACGCCGAGGTCAAACGACGACACTACCAAAATATCGCCAAACAAATAGGCATCCAGATCGACCCGCGCCGACGGCATCAACGACACGGACACAAGCCCAAGCGCGAGGGCGCTGTGCGACAAAACTCCGAGTAAACTGTCCGGTGTGATCGTGCTGCCCGACAGCGACCCGACCAGCAGCGCCATGGCCACAGCCACGATCAAAACCCCAAGCGGGATCGACACGGAAAACAACAGCGCCAGCGCCACGCCGAGGATCGCGGCGTGGGCCGTCGCATCCCCGAAATACGCCATGCGTCGCCACACGACGAAACACCCAAGCGTGCCACAGGCGCTTGCTGTGCCCACGGCGGCAAGGATGGCGCGGGCCATGAAGTCGTCTAGAAATGTCATGCCGGATGCTCGTGGTCGTGATGGTGATGGTGGTCATGGTCGTGATCGTGGTTGTGATCATGTCGATAAAGCGCAAGGGCGCCCCCCGTGCCAGACCCGAACAGTTCGCGATAGGCGGGCGCAGCCGTGACCACATCGGGCGTGCCTTCGCAGCAGATGTGCCCGTTCAAACAGATCACGCGATCAGTCGCGGACATCACAACGTGTAATTCATGGCTGACCATCAAAACAGCACATCCCAAATCATCGCGCAGGGATTCTATCAGCCGGTAAAACGCCGCCGACGCGGGCTGGTCGAGCCCTTGGGTCGGTTCATCCAACACAAGAACATGCGGATCGTTCAAAATTGCGCGCGCCAGCAACACCCGCTGAAGTTGCCCACCGGACAACCCACTAAGCTGTTGGTTTTCAATCGTTTCAACGCCCGTTTTCGCCAGGGCGGCCCGCATGGCCCCCGTCCCGACACGCACAGGGAGATTCAAGAAACGGCGCACAGTCATCGGCAATGCGGTGTCGATATGCAGGGTCTGGGGGACATATCCAATCCGCAAATCAGCGCGCTTGGTTATCGTGCCTTTGGTCGGTGCAATCGCCCCGATCATGGCGCGCAGCAACGTCGATTTACCCGACCCGTTGGGGCCGACAATCGTAACAATCTCGGACGGTTCAAGCGCGAGTGATACGCCAAACACGGCACGCGTCGCCCCGTGGCGCACTTCGATATTTTTGGCTTCGATCAGTGGCATTTTAACGATCTTCCTAGTCCCGGCAGGCGGGGCAAATGCCCTCGGCTTCAAGAACGGTGCGTTCAATCTGGAACCCAGCGGCGGTGGCAGATGTTTGCATCGCGGCCCCTGCTTCGCCTTCGGCGACCGTGCCACAGCGGTTGCAAATCATGAAGGCTGGATCGTGATCCGAACCGGGGTGTGTGCAAGCAACAAAGGCATTTAGCCGTTCAATACGGTGCGCAAGTCCTGCATCCACCAGAAACGTCAACGCACGGTAAGCCACAGGGGGTTTGGACCCGAACCCATCGCTGTCCAGCCGCGCCAACACATCATAGGCCCCCAAGGCTTCATGCGCCTCAAGCAGGATTTCCAACGTCCGGCGGCGCACTGGCGTCAGGCGCAGGCCCGCCGCCGCACAAGCCGCTTCGCCTGCGGTTAAGGCAGAACGAATGCAATGGGCGTGGTCATGACGGCCAAAGGTGGATTCGGGGGCGGATGCCATTTTAGCTTTTTGTTATGTTATAATATTTTTTTTATACCCAATTTTGTCGCCCATAACAAGATACCGATCATGCGCTTTATCCTCCCCGTTCTTACTGCCCTGCCCTTGGCCGCCCACAGCGAACAGCTGCGCGTTGTCACTGACATTGCCCCGATCCAAAGCCTTGTGGCCCAAGTGATGGACGGCGTTGGCACGCCGGACGTTTTGATCAGCGGCGCTGCATCGCCCCATGATTTCCAATTCACATTTGCGCAGGCCCAATCGGTTCAGGACGCAGATTTGGTGATTTGGATGGGTGACGGGCTGACCCCATGGCTGCACGAATCCTTGGAAACTTTGGCAGATGGGACATCCCAGATTGCACTGTTGGACGTCGACGGCTGGCCCAAACTTGAACTTCGCAGTGAGGCAGACTTCGAAAGCTATGGCGAGGCACATGACCACGGCCACGACGGCGACCATGATGACCATGATGACCATGATGACCATGATGACCATGATGACCATGATGACCATGATG
>JABBAI010000007.1:4082-7704 GCA_018608045.1 Octadecabacter sp.
GACCATGATGACCATGATGACCATGATGACCATGATGACCATGATGACCATGATGAGGCCCACAGCGGGGATCACAACACTGATCCGCACGCTTGGCTCGACCCTGTTGTCGCGCATGCATGGCTCGGCGTGATCGCGAACGCCCTGATCGAAGCCGACCCAGAAAACGCCGCCCAGTATCAAGCAAATCTGGCTGCGGCGCAGTCGAACATGGACGCCTTGTCCGCAGAAATCACCGCCACCCTGTCGGATGTCGCGGCCTCGCCCTTCCTCGTGCCCCATGACGCCTATCAATATTTTGGCGCGCGGTTTGGTCACCCCGCCAGCGCTGCAATCGCGCTGAGTGATGCGTCAGCCCCGACACCTTACAAAATCGCAGAGCTCAAAGACATGGTGGCGACAACGGGCGTTGTTTGTGTGTTGTCGGATCCACAAGCGCGGTCTGAATGGTCGGATCTAATCCGCGAAGGCGCCGACACCCGCACCGCTTTGGCCGACCCACTTGGGGCGGACTTTGAACTCGGTCCAGATCACTACGGGCGAACATTGCGCGCACTTGCGGCCGCCTATGCCGATTGCATTAGCGGTTAAACCACGCAGCCGGCAGCCTCACCCTAGAAATCTGTCGGCGCGCCGCCTTCTGATTTGCGCCGCGCGACAAAGTCTTCCAATTTGGACCGCAAAGCGGCGTCCATGGGCGGTTCTTCAAAGGTGTTGATGATTTCTTTGAAAACCCCGTGCGCGCGTTCTGCGGTCCAGACCGCGCCTGACAATTCCCACGCTTCAAAATTGCGCCAGTCCGACACGAAAGGTGAATAAAACGCTTCTTCGTATCGGTCCTGCGTGTGCTGGATGCCAAAGAAGTGGCCGTTGGGGCCGACTTCTTTGATCGCATCCACGGCGATATCTTCGGGGGCTGTGGCCGTAATCTGGGGTTCCATGTAGCGCTGGATCATCTGGATGACTTCGCAGTCCATGACAAACTTTTCAGGTGACGCGATCAGGCCGCCCTCAAGCCAACCGGCTGCGTGATAGACCATGTTCGTGCCCGATTGCACGGCGGCCCACAGCGAATTTGAGGTTTCCCACATGGCTTGGCCGTCGGGCACATTGGCGGCACATACTCCGCTAGAGCGCATAGGAAGTCCGTAAAAGCGCGCCATTTGTCCGGTCATTTGCGTCGCGCGCATATACTCAGGCGTGCCAAAGGCAGGTGCGCCAGACTTCATATCGACGTTGGACGTGAACGTGCCAATCACACAGGCCGCACCAGGGCGCACGTATTGGAACAGCGCAATCGCGGACAGGGCTTCGGCAATCGACAGGGTGACAGCGCCCGCCATTGTCACGGGTGCCATGGCCCCCGCTAGGGTGAATGGCGTGACGACAACGGCTTGCCCTTTACGCACGCAGCGCAGGCATCCATCGATCATCGGCACATCGTGTTTCAGCGGCGATGTGGAATTGATGTTGGTGTACATCTTCGGGCTTGCTTGGAATTCCTCGTCCGTCCAACCACCGGAAATGCGTACCATTTCCATAACGTCTTCGACGCGTTCTTTGCCAAGTGAATAGGCGTGTACAACCTTGTCGCCGATCACCAGCTTGTCGAAGACCACATCCAGATGGCGCACGGACGCATGCACATCGACGGGTTCAACGGGATAGCCGCCCGCAAAATGAATGCAGTTGAAATGCTGGGTCAGGCGCAACAGATCGGCGCATTGCTTGCGGTTACCACTGACCTTTTTACCGATCTCAAGATCGAAATAATTAGGTGGCGATGACACGTTGCCAAACAGGATGTGTTTGCCACCCATGGTGATTTTACGGTCCGGATTACGCGGGGTGATGTCAAATTGTTCGGGCGCTTTGGCGACCATTTCCATGACCCAATCGCGGCCCATCCGCACATTCGTCCCGTTCACGGTGCAACCCGCTTGCTTGAATAGCTCAATCGCTTCTTCGTTCAGAAATTCGATTCCGATGTCTTCAAGGATACGCATCGCGCCGTCGTGTATCGCTTGCACGCCGTCTTCAAACAACGGTTCCGTCGGGCGATCCGTGTTGACGGGAATGCGCCATGGCATCTGGTTGATTTCAGCGGTTTGTCGTTTCGCGGCATTGGCAGCGCGACCACCTGAGCGGCGGCGTTTGGGGGCATCGGCCATGGGATTATCCTTTTGATTGCCCCAAGACTGACAGCCCACGGCCCACATGCGACCCGATTAGCGACATTGCGTGTCGCGAATTTAGCTTTGCAGGCCAAGCCAGCGTGGCAAATCAGCAATCGTGTCCAACACAACATCTGCGTGCGGGGCCAGTTCATCGCGATCTGCGACGCCGGTTAGAACCGCAACACATACCATCCCCGCCGCGCGTCCGGCGTGTAAATCATGGGTGCTGTCACCCACCATGATGCAGTCATTCGGGGTAAGCCCCGTAACGTCACAAAAGGCCAACAACTGACCTGGCGCAGGTTTACCGCCAAAACCACTGTCAGAACCGGCAATAAAATCAAACAAGTGTTCAATTTCGGATTTTTCCAGATGGGCCCGCGCGGGGGCATCCGCATCATTGGTCGCCACACCGATTTTGAAGCCAGCTGATTTAAGCCGGGCGATAAACCCCGCCAAAGGCGCAGCTTCTACCTGGGGGGCGTCGATGGCGGCGGCGTTGAACCGCACAATCATTGCGTCCGCATCCGTTTCACCGACGATTGGCATGGCCAGGGACGCTATTTCGTGGACAGTGCCGGCGATCACAACGCTGCCCTTTTCAAACAGCCCTGTGTCCAGATCATACCCAAGCGCCGCGGCGAGAGGGATCAGGGTGTCGGGACGGTGCGCGGTCTCGCCCTCAAGGACGCCGCGCGCCCATGCGCCCCACGTCGCGTTGAAATCAAACAGCGTGCCGTCTTTGTCAAAAATGATGCCTTTAATATCGCGGGGTGTGGTGGGGTCGGTCAGGTCCAATGCACAGCCTCCGCCCCCGGTAAAGAATAACGTGCCCGTAATGGTTCTTCATACTTTAGCTGGTTTTGGTCACAAAATTCGACCACCCAAGCATCGTCCATCGTCACAAATTCGAGGACGGACCCCAAGAAAGCGGGGTTTTCCGCCTGCCCTATCAGATCATCCGCGCTGGCCCCTGATGCCCCAAGAAAAACAGGGAGAATCTCGTCCTTCGAGGCAAGCCACGTGAGGGCCAAAATGGCGATTTGTTCGGCGCGTTCAGGTTTCATTGACGGTAATTACCAGTCCGGAAAGAGTTTCTTAACCATTTAAGCAACAATATTGGTCAACAAGAGATTGGTGCAAAGCGCGAAAGGAAACAAGAATGGTCGGGGATATTCTCATCATTGATTGCGTGGCGACCAACCGGATCGTTCTGAAGGTTAAACTTTTGGCGGCGCAATACCGTGTTCGCCTCTGCGCCACACTGCACGAAGCGCAGGTTGAAATTGACGCGGCACTGCCTGATCTCATTTTGCTCGACACCGGATCGAACACCGCTGATGCGCTGGAATTTTGTGCAGGGCTGAAGGCCAGCGGGCGCACCAATCTGGTCCCCATCATCGCGACGGGCGGGTTCGTGGTGCCCCGCGACCGTGTTGCCGCCC
>JABBAI010000007.1:7804-37085 GCA_018608045.1 Octadecabacter sp.
AAAGCCGCAAAAACGAGCGCCAGTTTGCGATCATGGCGCTTGATCTGGACCATTTCAAAGCGATCAATGACACGTACGGGCACAAGGCGGGCGATGATATTTTGCGTCAGGTCGCGCGGCGTTTGCAGGGGAATTTGCGGGCTGTTGATTTGCTTGCGCGCATTGGCGGCGAAGAATTTCTTGTCGCCATTCCCAACAGTGATGCAGTCCATGCGCGCACGGCGGCCGAAAGGCTGTGTAATCTGATTGGGAACACGCCGTTTTATGTCGGGGAGGACCGCAAGGAAATCACCGTGACAGTCTCTGTCGGAGTGAGCCTGAGCGGCGGGCAAGACCCCGAAACTGTGATCGAAGACCTCGAAGACTTGGTGAATGCCGCCGATGTGGCGCTCTATGCTGCCAAGAACGGTGGGCGCAAAAAGGTCAGCTTGGCTGCGGCCTAATCAATTCCCACCTGAGGAGCGATCATTGCGCGGGCGCGGGCCTCTGCGAAGTTGTTCCTGAAGGCGATCCGCAAAGGCTGCGCGTTCTTCAAGCGACATATCCATGACCTGCGCCGCAACAGCATCCACCACTACTGCCTGACCAGATTGCAGCCGTTCGCGCTGGCGCATCAGGACGTCGCGAAACGCAGGTTCATCAAATTGATCGCTGCGCAGTGCCTCCAGAAGCGCGTTCATATCGCGGCCCATGCTTGATCTGTCTTCGGGGCGGAATGCGTCGCTTTCGCGCAACGTATCGCGCACGGCGGCGCGGCGATCCGCGTCCATTGCACGGGTCAGCGGGCCAACGGTCAGATCAAATCTTTGCAGACGATCCTTGCCGCCTCCACTAAAGGCGATCCCTGCCGCGATCCCGATCACCGCAAGGTTCAGCGCCAATGATCCAACCAGCAACATCCGCTGAAGCTTGGGCGTTTTTGTGTTTTCATGGCTCATGTCATCATCCGTCCAACCCTGAGAAAATATCATCGCCTAGAAGCGAAACTTCGACCGTCGTGCCAAGATATCCCGCCGACAAGTCCGACAAGGCATCTGGCGGGGCAACCCCGATCCACACACCGGCCACAGTGGCCGCGGCCAAGCCGCTCAACGATGGCCAACCACCGATTGCGTCAAGCAACATTGCGCCCAACCCTTGCTTGGGGCGCACAGGCGCGACAATGTCCGCGGCCAGAACGCGATCAGCGTCCACCATAATGCGATCCATCAACGCCTCAGAGGGCATCACATCGTCCACACACATCTGCGCAAACGTGGCATCGAGGGTTTTGTCTTCATCAGTCATCTTCGTACCCCAGTTCCGATTTGCGTCCCGACAGTCGTGCAATCAAGGCGCGTTTGCCCCGTGCAATAAGACTTTCAACGGTTCGCACGTTGGTGTCCATAATGACGGCAATCTGCGGATTGCCGAGTTCTTCGAGGTGGCGCAGCGAAACCGCCTGAGCCTGACGTTCTGGCAGATCTGCCAAGGCCGTGCGCAAGGCATCTTCGCGTGCGCGGGTTTGCAAGGTTTGCGCCACCGAGGGTGCATCGCTGCTTGGTTCTTCAATTGCATCGAGGGCAACGCCGCGCCCGCGTTTGCGCAACACATCTGTGCATAGATTGGCCACCACACGGTAAAGCCATGTCGTAACCTGCGCGCGGTCTGCATCCCAATCGGGGGCGATTTTCCAAAGCCGCATCATCGCGTCTTGTGCGACATCTTCGGCCTGCGCCCGATTGCCAAGCATGCGAAACGCCTGCCCCATCACACGCGGGGTCAAACGCTGCGTCAACGTGAGGGCCGCATCGCGATCACCCGCCGCAAACGCCGCAAGCAAATCCGCATCGGTCATGTTGGTCGCATCATGTGCCATCTAGGTCGCAGCTATCCACGTCATTGCATTACAAAACAAGTCCGGGCGGCACACAGCGTCAGTGCGCCGCCCAGCTTTTACCTATTTGTCACCGCGACGCCCGCGGTCGCCACGGTCTTGCATACGCTCTTGAGCTTGTGCGAATTCTTCCGCGCTCAATGCTCCGTTTTCGTCCGCGTCAGCGCGTTCGAACATGCGTTCAGGGTTGGCACCACGGCGGCCTTGGCCACGGTCTTCCATTTGGGCGGCGATTTCATCGGCCTGCAACAAACCATCACCGTTTGTATCTGCCTTTTCGATCCGATTCGCGACGCGGCTGGCCATACGTTCTGCACGTTCAGCATCTGCGTTTGCGGTCATTTCTTCAGCGGACAAACCACCATCGCCATTTGTATCGGCCTCAGCGAAACGGGCTGCTGCACGGGCCTCACCGGCGGCTGCGATTTCTTCAAGGGTAATGCCACCATCTGCATTCGCATCAAGTTCTTCAAAGGCGGGCATTTCCATGCGCTGACCGTGGCCTTCGCGGGCTTCTGCTGTTGCGGCCAGTGTTACGCCTGCTGCGATTGCTGCCATCAAAAGCGTCGTCTTCATGTATTGTCCTACTCTTGGTTCATGTCTGCCCCCCATTCTTGGGCGGCGATGATCATAAAACGGGCGGCGTGCAGATTTCCGTCGCAGGTTTTGGAAAAACTTTGCGCGCCGCGTCCCCGCGACACTTTTACCCCTATGATTCCTGGGCCGATGAGCGCAAAAAATAATTAGCAGCGTGAGAGGCCTTCATGTCGACATCCCACACAGAGACGCCAGATGATCGTCCGACCAAGCCCGCGATGTGGCGTGGGTTGCGCCGCAGCTGCCCCAATTGCGGGGAAGGCTATCTGTTTCAGGGCTACTTAAAGGTCGTGGACAGCTGTGATGTCTGTTCTGAGGATTTGCATCACCACCGCGCGGATGACGGGCCAGCCTATCTGACCATTCTGATCGTGGCGCATTTTGTGGGCTTTGCGATGCACTTTGCGTTTGTGCATTTTCGCCCTGACCCGATCGTGTTGGCGGTGGTGTTGACGATTGTGTGTGTGACGCTTTCGCTCTACCTTTTGCCAAGGCTGAAGGGCATGATTGTTGCGATCCAATGGGCGCGGCGCATGCACGGATTCGGGGGCAGTTGACCCCCACATAGGGGCAACATGACCGACAAAACCGCCATCCGTGACGCTGCCACTGTTATTGTTCTGCGCGACCGCGATACCGCCCCTGCCATTTTGATGGGCCAGCGTGGGGCATCGGCGGCTTTTATGCCCAACAAATACGTCTTCCCCGGTGGGGCCGTGGATCAAACAGACGATTTGGGCATCCCAATTCCCGCCCCTCTCTCGAACGCCCTGTCCCAAAACAGTGCGCGCGCCCCCGCAGCCCTTGCCGCGGCTGCCATTCGTGAATTGTGGGAAGAAACGGGGCAGGTCTTGGGCCGGAACGGCCCGTGGCCTGCCCCCCCCGCCCCGCAGGGGTGGCGCGGCTTTGCCGCAACGGGTCACATCCCTGATGCCGCCAACCTCGACTTTGTGTTTCGCGCCGTCACCCCCGCAGGCAATTCGCGCCGCTTTGATGCCCGGTTCTTTCTTGTTGATGCCATCCACATCACGACCGACCTTGACGACTTTTCAAACGCCGAGGATGAGTTGAGCCATTTACACTGGGTTCCCCTTTCGGACGCTCGCGCGCTCGATCTTCCTTTTGTCACTGAGGTCGTACTCGCCGAAATCAGCGCCCGGCTGAAAAATGGCGCGCCCGACACCGTACCGTTCTTTCGCAATGACGATGAGGCCCATTTGGTCACGCGTCTGCGTGGAACACGTCCGCTAGATCAAGAGGATCAGCGCTAGGATCGACACCATCAAGAACCCGCCGCCCTGTACTTCGCGAACGGAGATCTTTTCCTTGAAGACAAAGACAGTAAGCGCCAGTGAGAACAGCAATTCCACCTGCCCCAGCGCATTCACATAGGCCACGTTCTGCATTGAAAATGCGATGAACCAGCAGGTTGATCCGATCATGCTCGCGATCCCGACCAGTCCCGCAATGCGCCACGCTGATATCACGCGGCTGATTTCACCCGTTTTGCGCCACCCCATCCACAGCGCCATAACTGCGGTTTGCATCACCGTCGCAAGGGCCAATGAAAACAGGGCGCGAAACACAGGGTCAGTTTCCGTCATCGCCAGCACCGCCCCGCGATATCCAATCCCCGCCAGCGCAAACAACAGCCCCGCCGCAAGGCCAAGCCCGGTGCCCACATTGAAAATCCGCCGCGCAAATCGCGCGTCCCCGTCGCTTGGGATATCCGACAAGATCACCACGCCGACAAACCCGATGAGGATGGCAATAAGCCCCCAAAGGCTGACCGCATCCCCAAGCAGCACCCAGCCAAGCGGCACCGCCATCAACACTGTGGTCTTTGTAAACGCGATCCCGACTGAAAAATTGCGCCGCGCGAACAGGCCCATCATGCACACTGTCGCCAAAATCTGCGTGCCACCGCCCAAGACCAGATAACCCCAGAATGAGGGCACCAAATCGGGCCACCCGAAGTCGCGTATGAATGCGTAAATCGCCACGCCCAAAATCGCCAAGGGGGCCGAAAAGACGTACCTTGCGAACGTGGCACCGGTTGAGGACAGTTGCGTCGTCTTAAGTTGGCGCTGCAATCCAAAGCGCATCGTCTGCGCGAGGGCGGCCAAAAGGGTGACGGGTATCCATAAATCCATGCCCCGTCATGCCCGTTCAGCCCTTTGAACGCCAGAGAGGATGCGCAACCGGATCTTTCGCCCGCCAGAAATAGCGGCGAAACACCTCTGCGTAGGACGCAAAGCGATATCCGTCATTACGGCGCAAGTAATGGTCCCGATTTGACGCATATAGGGCGGGCAGATCGTACCACGGCACACGCGGGTGCATGTGGTGCACGACATGCAGGTTGTTGTTCAGAAACAGCAACGCCAGCGGACCGCGGTCTTCGACAATCACCGTGCGTGCGCGCGCCAGTTCATGCGCCCGATGTTCGAGGAACGTGCGGATGCGCAAGAAAGACAGGCCAAAATACACGCCCAGCCCATAGGCCCAGAACGGCAGGGGCGCGGCCCAGATCACCACCAGCATCAGTACCACCGCAGGAATATGGGCCACCCAGCCCATCAACACACCACGATCCCCCCGCAGGCAGGCCCGCACATCGCCCAGCATCCACATGATTTGGCCCAAAACCGGCCCGATCAACAGACGACCGACAAGCAGGTTGTTGAACCGCAAAATCGCGCGCAACGGCTGGCCCATCACGCCCCAGACGGCGGGGTCAATATAATTGGTTTCGGGATCGTCAAATGGATCCGTCAGGCGTTCGTCATTGTGATGGACAAGATGGGTGTCACGAAACCGCGCGAAGGGCACCACCAACGTCACGGCGGGAAACACCAACGCGGCGTTCAATGTCTGGTTCGAAAACGGATGCCCATGCACAATTTCATGGGTCAGCGACGCGTGCAGTGCTACCAGCGGGCCTAGAATGATGATGGCAAGTAACGTCGGTAGCACCCAAAGTGCCGCAAAAAGCCCAAGGTAACACACCGCCACCAAAACCAATGTCGGCCATTCGAACGCGGTACGATCAGACCTCACGCCCCCACCCCACACGCGCCCAGACCCGTTCATAAATCACATACATCGACAAGCCGAGTGCGGCATTCACCAGCGCCATCGCACCCCCGACCTTGATAGATCCGGTCGCAATCAAACCAACAAGGATCATGGTCGCCAATCCAATCAAATTCCAGATGATGGCCTTAACGTACGTGCGTTTGCGGGTTTCCATGACGGCTCCTGATGTGATGCCGTCAATGTAGCCGTGCGCGTGGTTTCGCGGAATTCTGGAAATAGTTAGCAAATCTTACAATTTGTGAATAAAATCATCTAATGGTGATAATTATAGACAAACGAGATCGCGCATCCCTGTTTCGGACGCGGTTGCGCGACGCAATGGCAACCAAACAGGCAACCCAATCCGGCCTTGCCCGTGCCATTGGCGTAGACAGATCGACGGTGTCCCAATTGCTCGGCGACGGCGGCGCGCGCCTTCCCAATGCACAAGTGGTGGCCCAATGCGCGGCCGAACTGGGCGTATCAGCCGATTGGTTGCTGGGATTAACCGACAAGCCCGAACTGGCCGCTGATCTTGTGGCCGCAGCCATGGAAGTCACCAAGGCCCCCCGCGCGCTGGTGGATGAGCAAATTTTCGCATGGCACCAAGAGGCCTCGGGTTATAAAATCCGCCACGTGCCCGCAGGCCTGCCCGATATGTTCAAATTGCCCGAGGTGTTGCAGTGGGAATATAGCCCCTCATTGGGGCGATCTACCGACCAAGCCATCGGCGCATCTGAGGATCGCCTTCGCTGGATGCGAGAGGCGCGATCGGATTATGAAATCGCGCTGCCCATGTCCGACATGTCCAGCTTCGCGGCGGGGTCGGGATATTACGAAGGTGTGCCCGCTGATTTGCGCGCCGCCCAGCTTGATCATATTGCGGCGCTCCATGATGACCTGTACCCGACGCTGCGATTGCATTTGTTTGATGCCCGCAAGCTTTATTCAGCGCCAATCACAGTTTTCGGCCCACTTCTGGCGGTGATTTACCTCGGCCAAAACTACCTCGCGTTTCGCGATACGGAACGGGTGCAAATGTTCACCCACCACTTTGACCGTTTGGTCCGTGAAGCATTGATCACCCCGCGCGATCTGTCCAAACATATCCAATACCTCAAGGCCGAATACCTCTGAGCGCCGCTGGCAGATCAAATCACTGGGGCGGTTAGGGCTTGGGGTCCGGATTTTCGGTGTGTCCATCGACGCTGATCACCTGACCGGACACACGCCCCGCCGCTGTTGAGGCCAGAAAAACGGCCATATCAGCGATGTCGCGCGCTTCAACGAAGGTCCGCATGGATGTGCCAGACGCATACCCTTTATAAACCTCGTCGCGAGTCATGTTTTTGGCCTGCGCTTCGCGTTCCAACACGCCTTCCATACGCGGACCTTCCACAGCACCGGGGCAAATTGCATTGGCGCGGATGCCGTATGGGCCCAGTTCCATGGCAAGGGTTTTCATCAACCCGATGACGCCCCATTTGGCCGCAGCGTAGGGCGCGCGATTGGGGTAGCCGAAAACGCCTGCGGTGGAGGATGTCACGATGATCGCGCCCGCCCCCGCAGCCTTCATCAAAGGTGCTGCAAACTTCGCCGTGAGGAACACACCGCCCAGCGTGACATTGATGCAGGCCTGCCAGTCGGCCCAATCCACGTCTTCCACAGCCGCCGTCGGCCCCGCAACGCCTGCATTGGCACAGACCGCATCCACACCGCCCACCGCAGCGATTTCATCAAACAGGCGGCGCATGTCTGCCTCGTTTGACACATCAACAGCGCAGCAGGTCCATGTTGAGGGGCAGGCCTCAAGGGCGGCGCGGTCCACATCGGTGATCCAAACGTCATAGCCTGCGGCTTCAAACGCGTGGCCCATGGCGTATCCAATGCCCGACGCCCCCGCTGTGATCAGCGCGCGTTTCATCGCACACCGACCGCGGCACCCGCACCATCGGGGCGCGCCAAATCAGCGTGGGCATCGGACAAACGGGTCAGGTTCTGCGCGATCTGGGGTGCAGGATCGCTTGCGCGCCGCGTGGCCAGATCAACATGGATCAACATATGTTCACCGCTGGCCAACACGCGGTCCCCTTCATACATTGTGTGGAACAAGTGCATCTTTTTACCGGTCCCCATCATCAAGTGCGTCTTAACTTGGATACGCGCGCCTGCATGGACTTCATCAAGGTGGCGGATGTGGGTTTCGGCGGTGAAATAGCTGCCGCCGTTTGCAATGTAGTCCGGCGTGCAGCCGATGATCAGCATCAAGCGGTCCGTCGCGTCGCCAAAAGCTTGTAAATACCGCGCTTCGTTCATGTGACCGTTGTAATCTGTCCAATCAATTGGCACCGCACGATCCACCGTCAGGACGGGCTGGGCCAAATCCGCGATGTCATCGATCTTTTCCGCAATCCTTAACGTCTGGTTCAGGGTTTTATCGTAGGTGTTCAGCAGCGCACCCGCCCCCCAATCGCGTGCCTTCAGCGTACGCATCATGCCCACAAGGTTCGCGTCGCGGTGGCGTTCAAGTTCGCGGATGGAATACATGCCACTTTGCGCGTCGGATTGATCGGCAATCTGGTCGATCAAGTCCTCGGTCAGTTCGGGCACGTCCATCAGCTTGGTCCACGGCCATGACAGGCAGGGGCCGAATTGTTCAATAAAATGACGCATACCAGCTTCGCCACCCGCGATGCGGTAGGTTTCAAACAGGCCCATTTGCGCCCAGCGCAGACCGAACCCCATGCGGATGGCTTCGTCAATTTCGGTCGTGGTAGCGATGCCGTCTTTGATCAGCCACAGGGCCTCACGCCACACGGCTTCCAGGAAACGATCCGCGATATGGGCATCGATTTCCTTTTTGACCATGAGGGGGAACATACCGACCCCGCGCAGGGTGTCTTCGACGTGGGACAGCATATCCGCGTTGGCGTCCGTGCCGACGACTTCGATCAAGGGCAACAAATAGACGGGATTGAACGGGTGGCACACGAC
Source organism: Octadecabacter sp. (assembly GCA_018608045.1). GTDB lineage: Bacteria > Pseudomonadota > Alphaproteobacteria > Rhodobacterales > Rhodobacteraceae > Octadecabacter. The sequence continues at coordinate 16,350 of JABBAI010000007.1, forward strand.
GATTTGTGCAGGGCGGGTGGCAGTATCCTGAAGCTCGGACGGTTTGAAGCCCGAGGTTGAAGACGCAATCACAGCATCCTCAGCGCAAACGGCCTGTAGGTCACGGTAGACGCTGTGTTTGATATCAAGGCGTTCTGGTACGCTTTCTTGAATCCAGACGGCCCCCGCGACAGTGTCCGCCACCGTTTCATGAAAGGTCAACGCGCCCTCGGCCGGCATTGGCATATCGTACAACCCCGGCAAAGACGCACGCGCATTGTCCAGGACTTCGCCGATTTTGCGTTTGGCATCAGGATCGGGGTCGAAGACGCGCACGTCCCACCCATTGAGCAAGAACCGCGCGGCCCAACCGCCGCCAATGACGCCACCGCCGATGATCGCTGCTATTTGTGTCAAACCCTGCCCCTTTGCGCGCTCAATTTGGACCTAAGCGATGCCTTTTTTGGCAGGGCGTCAAGATGTGATTAACCGTCAACCACGACCGTTTGCGGCACGGGGCTGCCGGGGTGGTCAAATTCACCTGCTGGAACTGGTTCTCGGCGCACGCGCGGATCACAGGCCACCATCGGGCTTCCTGCGTCGCGGATGATAATACCGCCCCGCGCACGGCATTCTTCAAAACCCATAGTCGACCCAAGCACGAGGTATTCTGTCGGTGTGCCGCCGCCGCCAAGGCTGCCGGCTGCGGGGGCCGCGCCACCAACAGCCGACACGCCGGGCAATGCGATTTCGTCGCAACCGGACACGGCCAACATCAAACCAAACACAACAGATATACGTTTCATAAATTCACCTCTTCGAGTCGCGTCAAATCATACCCGAACCAATCCATGATGTCGCGTGCTGCAATGATGCGATCACGCCCTCCGGTCGGGTTTTCATCCATGATCCAGCCAAATTCGCCAGACGGCGTGCCCAGCGTCGCGGTGCGGCTGTCAAAATCCATCCACATGACCCAGATTTCTGCGCCAAGAACGCCCGCGCCTGCACCAATGGGTGTCCAACGCCCGGGACCAGTCGGGCTTAGAAATACGGCGGATTGGCGTTCGCCACAGTCATCGCCGTTGCAAACGATCGACGTCAGGGTCATCTGCAACATCGCGTTAGGACCCTGAGAGATTGCGATGGTCGTCGCGGGGCGGGGCGGACCGGCGAAACTTTGCCGGATATGCCAAGTTCCCGTCATCCTTTGTGCCGTAACATCCGTCTGGGACGCGATTTGGGCTGATGTATCGCGGAAGATTTGGACTGGCGCAGGGACCACGACCGGGGTTGGCGTGCAGCTAGCTATCACCAATACGGCCAGTGCTGCATAAATTCGCATGTTGATGCCCTCTAGCCCTCAGCGCAAAATGCGCCGTCCGGCCCCTCTAGGATTTGTCCACCTTGTCCGATGCAGTTGGTTTCTTCCACCATTGTCACACCAAAGGGTTCCGGCAAAGAGGTTTTTGCGCAACCAATGAGGGCAAGCAGGGCGAGGGCGGCCAGTCGATACATATGGTCATCCTTACGCTTTATTTTGGCGCTTGCTTGGTAAGCCCCAGTTTCGCGCGCACCTCTGCGGGGCCAATGACCTTTGCACCAAGGTTTTCGATGATCCCCACCGCGCGGTCCACAAGCTGGGCGTTGGTCGCAAGGACCCCGCGATCCAGCATCAAATTATCCTCAAGCCCGACACGCACGTTGCCCCCCGCAAGCACAGACGCCGCGACAAATGGTATCTGGGATCGGCCCAGACCAAAGGCGCTAAACGTCCATTCCTTTGGAACATTGTTGACCATCGCCATAAAGGTATTGAGGTCATCGGGCGCGCCCCACGGCACGCCCATGCACAGCTGCACCAGCGCGTCCGGTTTTAAAATTCCTTCTTCGACAAGCTGTTTGGCAAACCAAAGATGGCCTGTATCAAAGGCTTCGACTTCGGGCTTTACGCCAAGGTTGGTCATCATCTGGCCCATCGCGCGCAGCATGCCGGGGGTGTTGGTCATGACGTAATCGGCTTCTGCGAAATTCATTGTGCCGCAATCAAGCGTACAGATTTCGGGCAGACATTCAGCGATGTGGGCGACGCGTTCGGTGGCCCCCACCATGTCTGTGCCATCCACAGTCGGAAGCGGTTTTTCGACGCCGCCAAACACGATATCGCCACCCATGCCAGCAGTCAGGTTCAAGACAAGATCCGTGTCAGAGGCGCGGATCAGGTCGGTGACTTCGCGGTACAAATCAAGGCGGCGCGACGGGACGCCTGTTTCGGGGTCGCGCACATGGCAATGCACCACGGCCGCCCCCGCTTTGGCGGCGGCAATCGCGCTGTCGGCAATCTGTTTGGGGGAACGCGGCACATGGGGGCTGCGATCCTGTGTGCTGCCCGATCCTGTAATTGCGGCTGTGATAAACACGTCGCGGTTCATTTCTAATGGCATTGCGTCCTCCGTTATTTGGGGCGACCTTAGCCAGACCGCCGGGCCGCGCAAGCCCACAATGGGGACGGACATGACCGACATCACATTTGCTACCCGCCACGACCTGCCCGCGATCCATGACATGGTGCGCGCGCTGTCTGCATTTCATGGCGAAGTCGCTGCGGTGACGTACCCCGAGCTTGAAAAGATGTTTTTTGGCGCGGCCCCCATGGCCAAAGCCCTGATCACCAAACAAAACGGCGCGCCTGTGGGCTATGCAGGGCTGACGCCGACAATGGTGATCCATGATGGCCGGCTGCGCATCGATATCCATCATCTATTCATTCATGACGGCCACCGCGCCAAAGGGATCGGCACCGCCCTGATTGCAGCCGCCAAGGACTTTGCGATCAGCGTCGGCGCAACGCGGCTGACCATCGGCACAGACCCCGACAACGCAACATCCATCGCGGCTTACACCGCAATGCCAGATCTGCAAGAAATGACAGGTGGCGGCCCGCGTTTTAGGGTGAACCTAGAGGGTTAATACCCCCCTAGAACGGCATTGGATGGGCGCGGTGGGCGATGTCGATGTCTTCAAGAACCGCGTCCGAAAGCTCCAGATCTTTCCCGTCTAGCAAGTAGGCCAGTTGTTCAGATGTGGTTGCCCCGAAAATCGCGCTTGTCTTGAACGGGCGGGACCGTTGGAACGCCATGGCCATATGCGCCAATGACATCCCGTGCTTGTCCGCGACCGCTTGATAGGCATCCACCGCGTCAAATACGCGTGCTGTGACACGTCCGCCCAACTGCGGACCGTGGGTCATACGCGATCCTTCGGGCACAGCACCGTTTTGGTATTTGCCCGTCAAAAGCCCAGTGGCCAGTGGCGAATACGAAAAACAAACGACGTCTTCGTTGTACGACATTTCAGCCATGTCTGTATCATAAAGACGGTGCAGCAAGGAATATTCATTTTGCACTGACGCCACCCGCGGTGCACCAATTTCTTCTGCAATATCAATCCACTTGGTCGTGCCCCATGCGGTTTCATTGGACAAACCAAAGGCGCGAATTTTACCAGCCGCCTGCGCCTTTTTCAATTTTTCAAGGACGCCGCCCATGTGGTCGATGACCGCCGCGCGATCCTGACCCGACGGGTCATACGTCCAGTTCTGGCGAAAACAATACGACCCGCGCATGGGCCAGTGCAGTTGATAAAGGTCAATGTAATCCGTACCCAAGCGGTCCAGATTTCCGTCCAGAACATCGAGGATATTATCCCCTGAAAATCCCTCACCGCCGCGGATCAACGCACTGTCGCCACCTGCTTTGGTTGCGATCACCACATCATCACGACGCCCCGACGCGGCCAGCCAGTCGGCAATGCAGCGTTCTGAATTGCCGACCGTTTCTTTGCGCATCGGATTGACCGGATACATTTCCGCGGTGTCGAGGAAATTGATCCCCGCATCCAGACACATATCAATCTGGCGGTGCGCATCTTGCGCGGGGGTTTGGGTCGAAAACGTCATTGTGCCCAAGCACCAGTCGCTGACCATAAGCCCTGTACGGCCAAGCTCTATCTGTTTCATATCATTGCCCCTTTTGTACGATTTGGGCAGACAATAACCCGTCAAAAATGCGCCGCAACCCTGACCGTGCGATCACTGGGGTCGTTAAAGGGCTAGCAGTCGCCGTCCCATCGGTCTTTATGGGCATATGCGTATGCTGATTTCCTTTGCAGCCCTGCTGCTGTCCGTCTTGCTTTTGCAACTGTCCTCCGGTGCGGTTGGCCCGCTTGATGCATTGACGGGCCTTGGGAATGATTTCAGCCGCGGCGAGGTTGGCTTCCTCGGCTCGATGCATTTTGTCGGATTTTTCATTGGATGTTGGTGGGCACCCCGCCTGATGGGCGAAGTCGGGCACAGCCGCGCCTTTGCGGTGTTCACCGCCATGGGGTCGATTGGCATGGCGGGGCATATCCTGATTTTCGATCCCACCGCGTGGGCGCTGTTGCGGATCATGTCGGGCATTTGCATCGCGGGCTGTTACACCGTGATCGAAAGCTGGCTTCAGGCCAAAGTGACCAACGAAAACCGGGGCCGCGCCATGGGCACCTACCGTTTGGTCGACATGGGCGGATCCTTGATCGCGCAGCTTATGATCGGCACGTTGGCGAATTTGGAAACCTATATCGCGTATAATTTGCTGACGATCCTGTGTTGTGCGGCGATGTTGCCGTTGGCGCTGACCCGCGTGCCACAACCCGAAATTCCGGCCGCCCCGCGCCTGCGGCCGAGCCTTGCATGGCGCATGTCCCCCCTCGCCGTCGCAGGCGTTCTTGTCGCTGCATTATCGAGCGCATCTTTCAGAATGGTTGGCCCGATTTACGGCCAAGAGGTCGGCCTTGCCGCCAGCCAAATCGGTCTGTTTCTGGCAGCGTTCGTGGCGGGCGGCGCGATTGCGCAATACCCGACGGGTTGGCTTGCCGATAAATATGATCGCCGCTGGGTGCTGATCTGGTTGTCGGTGGCATCTGTTTTATCCTGCGCTGTTACAGTCGCGGCGTCTGGTTTGGGGACGGTGGGTGTTATGGCAAGTGCGGCGTTCTTTGGCTTTACAACGTTTCCCGTTTATTCGGTCGCCGCGTCCCATGCCCATGACTTTGCAACCAATGAAGAACGCATCGAACTGTCCGCCGCCTTGATGTTTTTCTATGCGGTTGGCGCCATTGCGGCCCCTTGGGGCACGTCGCTGTTGATCGAAACCTTTGGGCCTGCGGCGTTGTTCTATTTCATATCGCTGGGTCACATCGCGCTGGTGGTCTTCGGCCTAAGCCGCATGCGCGTGCGCGACACGATTGAGGACAAAACACCCTATGTCTACGCGCCGCGCACATCGTTCATTATCGGGCGATTGCTGGGACGGTCGCGGGATCGTTAGGGCGTTCACGATGTGGCGTATCTTCCGCCTCGACACCCTCGTTTTCCAGCGTCATATTATGGAACTCAGGCAGAAAAACAAAGTGGGGCAGCGATGACGGGCGAAACAAATTTAGATGAGCTGATCAAATCCCTGTCTGCCGTTCTTGTTGAGGGTCTGTATGTTTTTGCGACCGTTCCATCACATCAGGCCCGATTAGACATCAAGCCTCGTATGATTTTCGAAGAGGCTGAGGGGACGACCTACATCCTGTTGAAATCCGAGGCGGAGGCGCATGGGCTATCGTTTGAGTTTCCATGTCGGATGATCACCTTGAATATCCATTCATCCCTTGAAGCCGTTGGTTTTATGGCGCGCATTGCGACTGAACTGGCCAAGCATGACATGGGTGTAAATCCGGTGTCCGGCTTTTTTCACGACCATCTGTTTGTGCCCGACGGCCGTGAGAACGATGCGATGAACGCCTTAGAGGCCATGTCAAAAATCTGACGCCCCAGACCCATGGCAGCTTTGTGCGCAGGGCGGCCCATTCCCACGACCTTGCCTTTGCTAACCTGCCAAGCCCACTGGCCCTTGCGTCCCCTGTCGGCTAGACCTGCACACAACACTTAATGCAGGACCAATCGCAGCCATGGCACGTCACCTCATCACCTCAGCCATTCCGTATATCAACGGGATCAAACACCTTGGCAATTTGGTCGGAAGCCAGCTTCCGGCTGACCTTTATGCACGCTATCTGCGCGGGCGCGGGGATGAGGTTTTGTTTTTGTGCGCCACGGATGAACACGGCACGCCAGCGGAATTGGCGGCGGCCAAAGCGGGCAAGCCCGTTGACGAATACTGCGCCGAAATGTGGGCAGTTCAGGCGGACTTGGCCAAGGGGTTCAACCTGTCGTTTGATTACTATGGGCGTTCGTCCTCGGATCAAAACCGAAAACTGACCCAGCATTTCGCGAGCGTTCTGTATGACAACGGGTTGATCGAAGAGCGCATGGAAACGCAGATGTATTCCCATGCCGACGGGCGCTATTTGCCGGACCGCTACATCGAGGGCACTTGCCCCAATTGTGGGTTCGATTCCGCGCGTGGCGATCAATGTGACAATTGCACCAAGCAGCTTGATCCTGTTGATCTGATTGATCCGCGTTCCACGATTTCAGGGTCAACTGAACTGGAAATGCGCGACACCAAGCATCTGTATCTTCTGCAATCCAAACTGAAAGACGACATTGACCAATGGATCGACAGCCAGACGGGTTGGCCGGTTTTGACGACGTCGATTGCGAAAAAATGGCTCCATGACGGGGACGGCTTGCAGGATCGCGGCATCACACGGGACCTCGATTGGGGTGTGCCTGTGGCGCTCGGCGACAAACCGTGGCCGGGCATGGAAGGGAAAGTGTTTTACGTCTGGTTTGATGCGCCGATTGAATACATCGCGTGTTCGCAAGAATGGTCTGATGCGACGGGTGGGGATTGGGCGCGTTGGTGGCGCACGGATAAAGGTGCAGACGATGTGCGCTACACGCAGTTCATGGGCAAAGACAACGTGCCGTTCCACACCCTTAGCTTTCCTGCGACCATTATCGGGTCGGGTGAACCTTGGAAGCGTGTCGATTACCTCAAGTCTTTCAACTACTTGAACTATGATGGTGGCCAGTTTTCTACGTCGCGCGGGCGCGGTGTGTTCATGGACCAAGCGCTTGAGATTCTGCCAGCGGATTACTGGCGCTGGTGGTTGTTGAGCCGTGTGCCGGAAACATCAGACACTGAATTCACATGGGATAATTTCCAGACAGACGTGAACAAGGACCTTGCCGATGTGTTGGGCAATTTTGTATCCCGCGTCACCAAATTCTGCCGTTCCAAGTTTAGCGAAGACGTGCCCGCGGGCGGTGAATGGGGCGACGCCGAAACCACATTAATCGCTGATTTACAGACCCGCCTGACCGCCTATGAGGCCGCGATGGACGGGATTGAAATCCGCAAAGCCGCCGGCGAATTGCGCGCGATGTGGGCTGCTGGAAACGAATATTTGCAGGCGGCAGCACCATGGACCCTGTTCAAGACGGATCCGGATCAGGCGGCGGCGCAAATTCGCCTCGCCCTCAACCTCATCCGTATTTATGCCGTGTTGTCCGCGCCGTTTATCCCGACCGCATCAGCGAAACTGCTCTCAGCGATGAACACGCTAGATATGGAGTGGCCCAGCGATATGAACGCCGCCGTTCAGGCCCTGCCTGAGGGTCACGCATTCAACGTACCGGACAATTTGTTCGATAAAATCACCGATGAGCAGCGTGATGAATGGGCGGAGAGGTTCGCAGGAACGCGGGATTAGGCAAACAAAGCCAAAAGTCGCGAAATCCTGACTTAACAGACCGCCAAAACCTGCTACCCTCGCATTAACCTTTTATTTTGCGGAGTGTCTTCATGCGTTTTACCCCCAAATCCTTTCTGGCAACGGCGTTTGCCGTACTGGCCGCCCCTGCCTTTGCCGCACCTTGTGGCAACGATGCGTCCGGTTTTAACGCGTGGAAGCAAGCGTTCGCGCAAGAAGCCGCCGCCGCAGGTGTCGGAAGTGCGGGCCTGCAAGCCCTTGCAAATGCACAGTATTCCACATCGACAATTCGTGCGGATCGCAACCAAACAGGTGTGCGGTATGAGTTGAACGAATTCATCCGTATCCGCCTTGGCAGTCTTGATAGCTTCGCCAGCCAAATGCGCCGCGAACAGGCCAAGAACCCGAATTTCTATGCCCAACTCGAAAGTGCTTACGGCGTTCCTGCGGGTATTTTGCTTGCCATTCATGGCATGGAAACAGGATTTGGCCGCACTTTGGGCAACACGCCCGTCGTCGATAGCATTTCTACGGTGGCCTATGATTGCCGCCGCGCCGATTTCTTTACGCCCCACGCGATTGCGGCGCTGATCCTGGTAGATCGGGGCGGGTTGTCTGCCGGTCAACGCGGTGCAGCGCACGGTGAAATGGGCCATACACAATTCTTGCCGGGCAATGCGTTGCGCTACGGCGTCGATGCGGACGGCAATGGCCGCGTTGATCTATATTCGATTACCGACAGCCTTGCTTCGACGGCCAATTTCCTGCGCCAAAAGGGCTGGCAGCCGGGGCAGTCTTTCCAAGAAGGGACTGCGAATTTCCGCGTGTTGAACGACTGGAATGCAGCGACGGTGTATCAGCAGGCAATCGCGTTGAGCGCGGCACGTTTGCAGTAACCTGCGGGACAGACAGACAAAAGGCGGTCCAGATACCATCTGGGCCGCCTTTTTGCTGGGCTTTGCATGTTCTCATCGTTTGTTCCAAACGACTGCCACATGCGGGTGAGTACCCTAACGCGTTTTCGAAAAGAAAACGCTGGTATCCGCGGCCGGACTCGAACCGGCACGGCCGTTAGGCCAAGAGATTTTAAGTCTCCAGTGTCTACCATTCCACCACGCGGACCAGCACGTGCGACCATAGGCAAATGCGCCGCGACGTCCAGTCAGATATCTTCCCCTTGGGGTTCATTTAACAAAGCGCGTTCGGCAAGCCACGGATTGATCGCAAGTGCCGTGCGCAACACGTCTTGCGCGTCCTCTGCGCGGCCCAATTCGATCAGCGTCAACGCCTTGCCTGTCAGCGCGCCCAAGTGCACGGGTTGCAATGCAATGGCGGCGTCTAGATCAACAAGGGCGTCATCGTATTTGCCTTGTAAAAAAGACGCAAACGCCCGCTGATTGTAGCCTTCCGCGTAATCGGGGCAGTAGGCCACCAATTCCTCAAGGTGCGACGTCGCGACCATACGATCCCCCATCTGGATCGACGCCATGCCCGCATCCAACATCGCCTGAGCCAGCTCATCTGGCGCGTCAAGCCAGATGTCCCACATTTGCGCGGACAGCACCCTTGCCGCACCTTCGTGCGGGGCGGCTTGCATGCGCTCAACAACTGTCGCGATTTGAGATGAATAATCTGTGCCGGCGGGGCAGTCGGCAAAGGCGGGCGCGGCCAAAAGGCTAAGGGCGAGGATGGTTTTCATTGGATAAAGGATGGCGCAGTGATGCCATTCGTCAACCTAATCCCCCTTTGGCGCGATCACTTCTTCTTTGACAGCTTGCATTGCAACGTAGGTCGATGTGCTTGCCACGTGGGGCAATGTCGATATTCTTTCAGCCAAAACAAGGCGATAGCTGGCCATTCCGCTTGTGCGGACTTTCAACAGGTAATCAAACGCACCCGCGATCAAGTGGCATTGTTCAATTTCGGGAATTTTCAACACGGCGGCGTTGAACACCGACAATGCAGATTCGCGGGTATCGCTTAACTTAACCTCCACGAACGCGACGTGATCGCGGCCCAGACGGATCGGATCAAACAAGGCGCGATATCCACGCACGACGCCCGTTTCCTCAAGGCGTCGCAGGCGGGCCTGAGTGGGGGATTTGGACAGACCGATGCGTTTCGACAAATCGGTCACGCTGATTCGACCCTCAACTGAGATCACGTCGAGGATTTTGCGATCAAACCCATCCAGATCAAAAGTTCCTTCTGTCATGTTTTATCCCAATATTTAGGTGATTTACCTAGCCAAACCGATAATCACAGTCGAAATGGATCGTATGACTGGGGTATACTGGACCAAAGACCAAGCAAAAAATCAACCCTTTCCGAAAGCGATCCATCATGGCCAAAGACCTTGCATCCCAGACCCGCGCCCAAATTGATGCTGCTTATTTAATGGATGAGAACGCAGCGGTTGATGCGCTTGTCACGCAGGCCGCCCTATCGGAGCAAGACCGCGATGACATCGTGACCACGGGGGCCGATCTTGTGCGCCAGATCCGCGCGGCGTCCGATCCCGGTTTGATGGAGGTTTTCCTTGCCGAGTACGGGCTGTCCACGGACGAAGGTATTGCGCTGATGTGTCTAGCCGAAGCGCTGTTGCGCGTGCCTGATGCCGACACCATTGACGCACTGATCGATGACAAAATTGCGCCGTCTGATTGGGGTACCCATTTGGGGAAATCTACGTCTTCTCTCGTGAATGCGTCCACTTGGGCGTTGATGTTTACGGGCCGCGTGCTGAGCGATGATCGCGGCATGGCACAGCCCCTGCGCCGCGCCATCAAGCGTCTTGGCGAACCTGTGATCCGCACTGCCGTCGGGCGTGCCATGCGCGTAATGGGCCAGCAGTTCGTGCTGGGCGTCGATATTGAAAAGGCGATGAAACGCGCTGCTGGTATGGAAGCGATCGGATTTACCTACAGCTATGATATGCTGGGCGAAGCGGCGCGCACGGACGCGGATGCGAAACACTACCACCTTGCCTATTCCCGCGCGATTTCCAACATCGCCAAGGCTTGTGTGCATGACACAGTCGCCGAAAATCCAGGTATTTCGGTCAAGCTCAGCGCGCTGCATCCCCGCTATGAAGAAGCCCAGCGCGACCGCGTGATGGCAGAACTGGTGCCGCGCCTGCGGTCCCTCGCGATGCTGGCCAAATCAGCGGGCCAAGGGTTTAACGTGGACGCCGAAGAAGCCGACCGTCTGTCCTTGTCCCTCGATGTGATAGAAGCCGTCGTTAGTGATCCTGCCTTGGCGGGTTGGGACGGGTTTGGCGTTGTGGTGCAGGCCTTCGGGCAACGTGCGGGCCATGTGATTGACTGGCTTGGAGATCTTGCCAAGCGCACAGATCGCAAGCTGATGGTACGACTTGTGAAAGGGGCCTATTGGGACGCTGAAATCAAACGCGCCCAAGTCCTCGGCCTTGACGGGTTTCCCGTGTTCACCGCCAAATCGCACACAGACGTCAGCTACATCGCGAATGCGCGCAAGTTGCTGGGGCTGACGGACCACCTGTATCCGCAATTCGCCACGCACAACGCCCATACCGTCGCCGCCGTTTTGCACATGGCCACCGATATGGAAGTCGGGACGGACACCTATGAATTCCAGCGTCTGCATGGCATGGGCGAAGTGCTGCACAAACTGGTGTTGAAAAATGAGGGCACGCGCTGCCGCATCTACGCCCCTGTTGGCGCGCACGAAGACCTGCTTGCATATCTCGTGCGACGTCTGCTTGAAAACGGGGCCAACAGCAGCTTCGTCAACCAGATCGTAGATAAAGATGTGGCCCCTGAAACCGTCGCCGCCGATCCTTTTGCGCAGATCGGTGACACGCCCGACCTGCCCCGCGGCCCTGACCTGTTCGCACCCGAACGTGCGAATTCTCGCGGTTGGGACATCACCCATCGCCCGACCCTGGTCGACATTGATGCTGGCCGCACACCGTTTCATCACCTCCAATGGAGCGCGGGCCCATTAACCGTCGCGAAGATCGCAAAATCTGAAACGCGTAGCGTCCTTAACCCCGCACTGCCGACCGATACCGTGGGCGATATCGTCTGGGCGACTCCGGACATCGCGACAACTGCGATCAACAACGCGAAACCGTGGGATATTCCTGCGTCGGATCGCGCCGCCATTCTGCGTAAAATCGCCAAAGCCTATGAGGACAACGCGGCCGAATTTTTCGCGCTGCTGCACCGCGAGGCTGGTAAAACCATGCTCGACGTCGTGGGTGAAGTCCGTGAAGCGGTCGATTTCCTTTATTATTACGCATCCGAAGCCGAAGCCCGTACACCGACAGCGCGCGGCATCTGGACCTGCATCAGCCCGTGGAATTTCCCGTTGGCGATTTTCACAGGGCAAATCGCCGCCGGTTTGGCGGCGGGCAACGCGGTGCTTGCCAAACCAGCCGAACAGACTGGCCTGATCGCGCATCGCGCCGTTCAGATGATGCACGCGGCGGGTGTTCCGACATCTGCCATTCAGTTGCTCACGGGTGGTGGCGATATTGGCGGCGCGCTGACATCGGATGCGCGCATCAACGGCGTCGCCTTTACGGGATCCACGCCCACGGCCCTCAAAATCCGTGCTGCTATGGCGCAAAATTGCGCGCCGGGCACGCCGCTGATTGCGGAAACTGGCGGGTTGAACGCGATGATCGTGGATTCCACCGCCCTACCCGAACATGCGGTGCGCGATATCGTGCAATCGGCGTTTCAATCGGCAGGCCAACGCTGTTCTGCGCTGCGGGTTTTGTATGTGCAGGACGATGTCGCGGACAAAGTTCTCCATATGCTCAAGGGCGCGATGAAAGAACTGACGATGGGCGATCCATGGCAGCTGACCACTGACGTGGGGCCCGTGATCGACGAGGCCGCGCGCACCGGTATTCAAAACCATATCAACATGGCCAAATCCGAAGGGCGGTTGATCTATGCGCTTGATCTGCCCGCAAGCGGCACCTTCATTGCCCCCACGGTGCTGAAGGTCGACGGGATTGGCGACCTAACAAAAGAAATCTTCGGCCCCGTGCTGCATATCGCAACTTACAAATCGCAGGACTTGGATCGCGTCATCGCAGACATTAACGCCACCGGATACGGCCTCACGTTCGGGTTGCACACGCGCATTGATGACCGTGTCCAAAAGATCGTGGAAGACGTGCATTCTGGCAATATCTACGTCAACCGCAACCAGATCGGGGCTGTCGTGGGTAGCCAACCGTTCGGCGGCGAAGGATTATCAGGCACAGGGCCAAAGGCGGGCGGGCCACAATACATGGCGCGTTTCGCCGCCAGCCTTGAGGTCCCGCCAGTGCCCACAGCTGATCCAACCGACCTGCCCGGCCCGACGGGGGAATCCAACCGCCTGTCCGCACATCCGCGTGGTCCAATTGCGTGTTTGGGGCCAGACGCACGGACCCAAGCCGATACAGTCACGGCCCTTGGCGGGATCGCTTTTATCCCCGACCCGCGCCAACAGGCCGACGCTGACACGGTGCTGGGGGGCGTGCCGACATTGCCTGACGCAACATTCCCCGCCAACGCATTGACCACCTTGACGTGCGCAGCAGTGATCTGGGACGGCGACGTAGAAACTGCCCGATCCTATGAACTGGCATTGGCCCAGCGCACAGGCGCGATTGTGCCGTTGATCACGGGGCCTCTTGATGCGGGGCACGTCTTGCATGAACGCCACATTTGCATCGATACGACAGCGGCGGGTGGAAATGCCGCGCTTTTGGCGGATGTCGGGGGCGTGTCACGCAGCTAACCGCTTGACGCGCATACTGCTTTCGCGGACGTTTGGCCCATGTTGCCAATCAGAGACCATAACCCGTCCGAAAGGACCCCGTTTGTCACCTACGCTTTGATTGCGATCAACGTCGTGGTGTTTGTGTGGCAATACGGCGTGTTGCACGACGTGTCGTCCAGCAATCTGTTCTTATACGACTACGCCTTCTGGCCCATCCTGTTTAATGGTGGCGAAGGCTACACAGGGTTTTTTACCCATATGTTCCTACACGGCGGCATTATGCACTTGGCGGGTAACATGCTGTTTTTGTGGATTTTCGGCGACAACATGGAAGACGAAATGGGGCATGTTCCATTTTTGGTGTTCTATATCCTCAGCGGATTGGCCGCCGCCTATATTCAATACATGTTCGAACCCCTCAGCCGTATTCCGATGGTCGGTGCATCAGGTGCAATCGCGGGTGTGATGGGGGGCTATCTGTTAATGTTCCCCAAAGCGCGCGTCGACATTTTCATCTTTTTCATCATCTTCTTTCGCATCCTTCCGATCCCATCGTTCATCGTGCTGGGTGTGTGGATGGCGTTGCAGGTGTTCAACGGCTTGGGCAGTGATCTGAACGGTGGTGGGACCGCATATTGGGCCCATGTCGGCGGATTTGTTGCAGGCTTCGTGCTGACCATTCCGATTTGGCTGCGCCGCGGCGGTACGCGCTACTGGGATCGCACAGACGGGCATCCCCCCCATCCCGAAACCCATTTCCCACGATCAAATATCCCTATCATCACGAGGAACCGATGACCAAAGTAACCTGCCATTGCGGCGCTGTTGAACTCAATTTGACGCTGGCCGACGGGCTGAACACCGCACGCCGCTGCGATTGTTCGTTCTGCCGCCGCCGCACTGTGGCTGCCGTGACTGTGAATGTAGGCGATCTTGAGGTTGTGAAGGGCGCCGATAACCTGACGCTTTATACCTTCGGGACGAGCACCGCCCAGCACCATTTCTGTAAGACCTGCGGGATTTATACGCACCATCAACGCCGGTCCAATCCGAACGAATACGGGATCAACATGGGTGGGATCGAAGGTGTGAACCCCGCCAATCACGAACCCATCGTGTGGAACGACGGTGTTAATCACCCCTCGGACACAAAGGCCCCTTCATGATCCGCTTAGATGCTGTTGCCGTGTCCTCCAGCGATATGGCCAAAACCGTCGCCTTCTATGAACTGTTGGGCTTTATGTTTCCCAGCTGGTCAGCGGACGACAAACACGTCGAACCCGTCGCCAAACCCGGTGAGGTCCGCTTGATGATCGACACGGCAGAACTGATGGAACAGCTGACAGGTCATCCCCCGACCCCGCCCAACCATTCCAGTTTCGCGATGCTGTGTGACAGCCCGGCTGAGGTTGATGCGGTCGCAGCGTCGCTTCGAGAGGCAGGTCATACCCTCACAGTTGAACCGTGGGATGCGTTTTGGGGCCAGCGCTATGCCACCGTCAAAGACCCTGACGGATACCAGATCGACATCTTCGCAGAGCTTGCCCCCGCCTGACCCTACTGAATTAGCGGGCCGCCACCTATGCCCCAAAGTTCAAATTTGGACAGCGTGCTGCCCACATCGGAGGCAAGATCTACCGATCGCGCCCCGACCGCGCCAAGCACGGCAATCGTGAGCCCGATGATGGCGGCTGTGATAACGACAAAATCTATTGTCACAGCGCCCGCGTCTTGCGCCCGAAACCGGACCCAAACATCGCTTATATTTTTGACATTCTTCATGCCTGCGGGATAGGAATCAAACAGGGCGGAAATGCGACAAAACCCCTTATAAATAAGGGTATGGTTAACGCCTCACCTTAGCTGCGGATGACTTTGGCGAACTTCTCAAAGATGGGTTCTGCGCCGCAGATGACTTCGCCGCTGTCGAGAACGCTATTTGCCGGATTGATCGATTCCACGATCCCGCCAGCTTCGCGCACGATGATAAGGCCAGCGGCCATGTCCCACGCGTTCAAGCGACGTTCCCAGAAACCATCATAGCGACCCGCAGCAACGTAGGCCAAATCAAGCGACGCCGCACCGTAACGGCGCACACCCGCACAGGTCGGCAAAATCCGCGCGAGGTCTTGGAGTGTTGTTGGCAAATCGGCGCGGCCCGCGAATGGCAGACCTGTTGAGAACAGGCTCTCGATCATCTTGGAGCGACCGGACACGCGCAGGCGCTTTTCGTTCATCCACGCGCCGTTGCCCTTTTCGGCAAAGAACAACTCGTCCTTCACGGGGTCATAGATGCACCCGATAACGATCTCACCCTTATGCTCAAGCGCGATGGACACGGCCCAATGCGGCAAACCATGCAGGTAGTTCGTGGTGCCATCCAGCGGATCAACGATCCAGCGACGTGTGGGGTCCTGGCCTTCAATCTCGGTGCCTTCTTCGCCAACGAAACCGTAAGTCGGGCGGGCCTCCATCAAAGCTTCTTTGATGAGGTATTCCGCGTTGCGATCCGCGCGGGTCACAAAGTCGCCCGGGCCCTTGGTGGACACCTGAAGGTTCTCGACCTCACCGAAGTCTTTCAGCAATGCGCGACCCGCACGACGGGCCGTTTTCATCATCACGTTAAGGTTCGCACTGGCAACCATGGTATTCTCCTTTGGCGCGCACCCGAATTGGTGCGGCACAGACGTTTCGCGGCGTATAGGGGTTCGCTGTTTAGGGAACAAGGGGGGATGCCAACGGACGGTTGCGTCAATTCCGGCTAATTTGTTGATGTGTTTAACACTCTTGTGGGCCAATTCGTGCTTATATGGCTCAAGCAAGCCCAAGCACATCGAGTGATCAAGCGAATCGTATCATCAGCGCGGCCCCAATACCGATCCGTCGCGCACCTGACATTGCGCGATGTTCCGTTGCAGATCGGGTCAATCCTGTTGCTGTGCGGGCTGTGTTGGTACGTCGAGTTCAAAATCGTTGCGGTCGTTGTCTTCGTATCCGTCCTAGTGAGCGAACTTTGCCTGCATATGATCCTGCGCCGTCAAAGCCTGTTTCGCTTGATCGAAACCGATCGCGCAATCCTGTTTGCGATGATTTTATGTGCGCTTAACACCGTTCTTTATTTGCTGCCCGCCCTGTTTTTGGTGCGTGACCCGTCTCTCGCTATGAAGATCACAGGCATGATATGGATCATGGGGGTTCAGGTGTATCTTGCGAACACGTGGTCGCGCGTGCCGACGTTCTTGTGCGTTATGGTTGTCCCCGCGATGGCGATGATGGTCATCGCGTTTTTTATGCTGCGCCACGCCGCCCCCGTTATGTCATCCATGACGGAATGGGGCATCGCGGCGGGTTTTCTGGCGCTGTTTTTATACAGTACAATCGACACATTGCGCCAACACCTGTCAATGGAGGCCGATCTGGCCAAAGCCCAACAGGAATCCGCACAGCGCCTTGCCAAGCTGGAGGAATCCGACCGGCTTGATGCCCTGACGGGATCGTTGAACCGACGTGCCTTTGACGTGGCCCTTGGCGTGATGCTTGAAGATCACAAATTGACAGGTGGTGAGATCACGGTGTTTCTGGTCGACCTCGACAGTTTCAAACCGATCAATGACACGTACAGCCATGAGGCGGGCGACGAGGTGCTGATCCAGACGGCAGACCGCCTGCGCGCCATCATCGCGCAGTCTGGTATCGTCGGGCGGCTTGGCGGGGACGAATTTGTCTGCGCGCTGCACGACTTAGAAAATGCCGAAGACGATATGGCCTGTGGGGCCCGTCTGGCGGACGCTATTGCGAAACCGATCAAGTGGAACGACCGGACCTTGAAAATTGCGGCCAGCATCGGCGTGGCATCCAGCCGCGACGCGGCGAACCCGACCGTATCGACCCTGTGTTCAGCGGCGGATCAGGCAATGTTTGCCGCCAAATCATCCCCCAGTGGTGGGCCGATTTTGTACGAAGCCCATCTGTTTGCCCCGCGAATGACGCCCGAGGACAAACAATTGCTGGTAGAAAGCATCGCGGACCGTTCCGTCAGGCCGTTTTATCAACCAAAAGTGCATCTGCCGACAGGCCGCATCATCGGGTTCGAAGCCTTGGCACGGTGGGACCATTCAACGGGTCATGTGCGCCAACCGGCGGATTTCCTCGACCAAATCAATGAGCTTGGGTTGCAGGGCGATTTCATGATGTCACTGGCCCAACAAGTGGTCGACGACATCAATATGATGCTGTCCCAAGGGCTTGATCCGGGGCAAGTGTCGTTGAATGTGTCCGAGGTTGCACTCGCCACATATTCGGGGCGACAGGACCTGTTCAAAATCGTGCAAAATAACCCCGACGCCGCGCGCCACCTTACGTTTGAGATCACCGAGGATGTCTTTATCGCGCGTGCAGCCGATACCATCCAAGCCTCCATCGCCAGCTTTCGCGGGTTGGGGGTTCGGATATCGCTAGATGATTTCGGCACGGGGTTTGCGTCATTCCATCACTTGCGCCAGCTCGATTTTGATGAACTCAAGATCGACACCAGCTTTGTGGCCGGACTTGGCCATGACCCCGCCGCCGAGGTTCTGGTGCGCGGATTCTTGAACATTGCGTCGGGCTTGGGCGTAAGCGTTGTGGCCGAGGGCGTTGAAACAGATGCCCAAAGTCGCGATTTGATCAACATGGGGTGTTTGACCGCACAAGGGTTCTTGTTCAGCCACGCGGTCCCCGCAAAGGACGCCTGTGATTTGTTAAAGGCGCAGAACGACGCCCTAGCTGCGCTGTAATTTCACCGCTTCTTGGCGGGCATTGCGCACCAGATGGGCCACAAACGGCAGGTCCGCATCTCCGTCACGCACAGCTGCATATAGGCGACGGGTCAGACCGTTTTGCGTCAGCGGGCGGGTGACATAATCTGAACCATAGGCCGCCTGGCGCACGACCCAATCAGGCAACACCGCGACACCGCGCCCAGACGCCACCAGCAGCAATATCACCGCCGTAAGTTCAACTTGGCGCACATCGCGCGGCGTGACTTTCGCAGGGGTCAAAAGTTGCGAAAACACATCCAGACGCGCGCGGTCTACGGGATACGTGATTAAGGTTTCGGTGCGAAAATCCTCAGCGTCAATGAAGTCCTTTTGCGCCAACGGGTGGTTTGAGCCGGCAACAAAGACCGGTTCGTAATCAAACAGCGGCAGGAAAGTCACGCCGGGCAAGTCTTCGGGATCTGACGACACCACCAAATCCACCTTTTCCTTTTGCAACGCGGGCAATGCGTCAAACGCCAGTCCCGGGCGGATATCGACATCGACGTCCGGCCACGCTTTGCGGAACCCTTCGAGAACGGGGAACAACCATTCAAAGCAGGCGTGACATTCAATCGCGATGTGCATGCGCCCTGTGCTGCCCTGTATCAGCCCAGCAAATTCAGCCTCAAGCGCTGCGACCTCTGGCAAAATCCGGTCCGCCGCGGCAAGCAACCTTTGCCCCGCAGATGACAGTTTCAGCGGTTTTGATCTGCGTACGAACAGCTCAACCCCTGCTTGGTCCTCAATGCCTTTGATCTGATGGCTTAGTGCGGATTGAGTGATGCCAAGAGTGTCCGCCGCGCGCGCCAAACCGCCCGTTTCATGTATGGCTTTGATCGTGCGCAGGTGGCGAAATTCGATATGCACTTGAAGCGTCCTCATGATTTTGGTGAAAGTTATGAATTTGCCTCATGTAGCGTAAAATCAGATAACAGGGCAACCCTTTCAGGAGTCCTGCCATGCCACGCCCGTCCGTATCCTTCGAATTCTTCCCGCCAAAATCCGTGCAAGCGTCGTTCCGGTTGCGCGATTGCATCCAGACACTGGCTCCGATCGGCCCGGATTTCGTATCGGTCACCTACGGTGCGGGCGGCACAACGCGCCAGTTGACCCACGATGCCGTGACCGCGATCCACAACACCACTGGTCTGACCGTCGCGGCCCATCTGACCTGCGTGGATGCAACGCGCCAAGACACGCTTGAAATTGCCGATACCTACCGCGCGGCTGGCGTGAACCATATCGTCGCCCTTCGCGGTGATCCGCCCAAAGGTAGTGACGGCTACCAGCCACATCCAAACGGATTTGACGGCGCGATTGATTTGACCCGCGCGCTTGCGGATCGCGGTTTTGACGTCACCGTGGGCGCTTATCCCGAAACACATCCGGACGCATCAGATCAGTTGGCCTGCATTGACCACTTAAAGGCGAAGATCGACGCGGGTGCGACCCGTGCAATCACGCAATTTTTCTTTGAGGCTGATACATTCCTGCGGTTTCGCGATGCTTGCGTGGATGCGGGCATCACAGCACCGATCTTGCCCGGAATCCTACCGATCGAAAACTGGACTGGCGTGCAAAAATTTGCGGCAGCATGCGGCACGGCGATCCCGCAAGTTCTGCGTGACGCGTTTCGGCATGCAACGGATGACACCGTCGACCTCCTCGCCACCGCGCACGCGAGCGAGATGTGCGATGCGTTGTTAACCGAAGGCGTGGATCATTTGCATTTCTACACTCTCAACAAACCTGAACTGACCCGCGATGTGTGTCATGCATTGGGCATGACGCCATCCCGCGCCGCGTTTCAGAACGTCGCCTGACGCGCAGGCGCCGACTGTTCGGGCGCATGTTTTTCGAGCGACGGGTGGAGGCGTTCAGACGGGTCACGCCCGACGGTGCGCTTTGATCGGCTTAAAAACAGCTTTGACCAGCCACGCCATTTGCCCGTCGACGGGGCTGTTGCATCGGTTTCAAACCGTGTGGCCCACCCCTCGGGCAGGGGTAGGCCGCACCTCTCAAGGCGATCCAACATCCACACCAGCGACAGATTGGCCAAGGGACGCGCGGGTTCATATCCGTTCAACTGCCCGCCCACATCGCCGTGCGTGCCGGGAAACCAGACCTGTTCCATTTCACCGCCCCACCCAGGCGGACAGGCCCACAAAACCGGCGTATAGGCATCGCGGGTTTCATGATAGGCCAGCGCGTGAAACCCGTAATTGACCGATGCCCCAAGGGCGTGGTTGTGAAATTCATGTTCCACCTTCGACCAGCGCCACAACAGCGGCCAGCGCACGCCGAGCGCTTTGACGGTATCCCAAACAGCAACCGCCTCGATTTCAACAGACGGGTGGCATTTACGGGATCGGAACGCTTGCGCGACAATGCTGCGCCCACCGCGCCTATAGTGACGATATGCAAGTTTCACATTGCGTTCTGTCGCGTCTTCGGGCCGCACGAGACCGACCAGATCAATCACCCC
>JABBAI010000007.1:37185-52277 GCA_018608045.1 Octadecabacter sp.
TCCCTGTTCAAGCGATGACATCGTGCCGTCAAGAATGATGACGTGGGTTGCAGGCCCGCGTTTGCGCGCAGGGTTTGTCTGAGCCTGAACGTGGCGCGATAGGAGGGACTTAAACCAGTTACGCAGCGACATCTTGCAACATCTTCCAGACACGGTGCGGGGTGAATGGCATCTGAACACCGCGAACACCGCGATCCCAAAGAGCATCCTGAACAGCGTTGGTGATTGCGGCCAGCGCGCCGACTGTCCCCGCCTCTCCGCAGCCCTTCATGCCCATGGGATTATAAAGGCTGGGCGTGGCTTCCGTGTCAAAATACATCATGGGCACATCGTCCGCGCGCGGCATGGCGTAGTCCATGAACGATGCCGTGAGAAGTTGACCGTCGGCGTCATAAACAACCCGTTCGCACAGCGCCTGACCAATACCCTGAACAACGCCGCCATGCACTTGACCCTCAGCAAGCATCGGATTGATAAGATTACCGAAATCATCAATCACGGTGTAGCGTTCGACAGTGACGACACCTGTTTCGGGATCGACCTCGACCTCGGACACATGGGCGCCGTTTGGAAAGCTGCGTTGTTCCAGTTTGATCCGCTTGGACACGCTAAGAAGGTCATCACGCCCCGCCGCGCGCGCCATATCCGCGACCTCAAGCATAGTGGGTGTCAGGTTGCTGCCCGCGATACGGAACCGTTCATCGTCAAAGGACACGTCTTTGGCGGGCACGCCTTCTTGATCGGCCAGAAACGCACTAAACCCATCAATCATGGCGTCGACCGTGGCCAGCGTGGCCGTGTTTTGGACCGTCACGGATCGTGACCCACCCGTACCGCCGCCCGTCGCAATCAAATCACTGTCGCCTTGGATCACAGCAATCTTATCGGCAGGAATACCCGTCTGATCGGACAGGAATTGCGCAAACACCGTTTCGTGGCCCTGCCCGCCCGACTGCGTTCCCACAAAAATTGACGCCGTTCCATCCGCATTGAAATCAACGCGGGCGGTTTCAGACGGGCTGCCCAGAATGCTCTCGATATAATAACACAGGCCTTGCCCACGCAGTTTGCCTGCGGCCTCGCTTGCGGTGCGGCGGGCGGCAAAACCGCTGCGATCTGCCTGATCCTCAATGCGCGACAGGACACGTTCGAAATCCCCGACATCATAGGGTTGTTTGGACGCGGACATATAGGGGAACTGATCGGGCTTGATGAAATTGCGGCGGCGCAAATCCCAAGGATCGACACCCATTTCGCGCGCGGCGACGTCCATCGTATGTTCAAGCACAAAGATCGCTTCGGGGCGGCCTGCACCACGGTACGCATCGACCTGCGTGGTGTTTGTATAGATGCCAAGCGTGCGCATAAACACAGTCTGAATATCATAAACGCCTGGCAGAACTTTGCTGAACAATTCGGTTTGAATCGGCTGGCCATATTCGGAATTATACGCGCCCATATTAGCGATTGTGTCGACTTTATAGGCGGTTAGACGGTGATTTCCATCAAAACCAAGCGTTGCGGTACTGGTCAGATCGCGCCCTGCATTGTCGCTTTGCATGGCCTCGGATCGGTCCGACATCCACGCGACCACACGGTCCAATACCCGCGCAGCGTAGGCACACAGAAAGGTTTCGGGGTATTCCATCGCCTTCATGCCAAACCCACCCCCGACATCAGGATTGGTGGCGCGCACGTCTGCTTTGTCGAGGTTCAAGAACTTCGCGATATTGTCGCGGGTCCCCCACACACCTTGGCCGTTCACGCTGACGTGCAAGCGCGTGCCTTCGGGTTCTGCGAAACAGCCACGCGGCTCCATCGAATTCACTATGATGCGGTTGTCGTGCATGGGCACGGTGATGACATGGGCGGCGGTTTCCAGCGCGGCATCGACACCATCTGCATCGCCGAACCCGAAATCAAAGGCGATGTTGTCGGGCGCTTCTTCGTGCAGTTGCGCCCCACCCGGGGACAACGCGACATGCGCGTCGAGGTCGTCAATCTCAATCTCGATCATCTCAGCCGCGTCTTTGGCCTGCGCTATGGTGTCCGCCACGATGAACGCGATGGCCTCCCCGACAAACCGGACACGACCCCGCGCCAGAATGGGGCGTTCGGGTGCTGCACCCTTCGTGCCATCACGGTTCGTCACGACGGTCGCATCCATCCCGACGCGCAAACCAGCGGCTTCAAGCTCCGCGAGGGTCAGCACAAGATGCACACCGTCTGAATCCCGCGCCTCTGTGACGTCTAGGGTTTCAATCGTGCCATGGGCGACGTTGGATCGCACAACAAACCCGCGCAGCGCCCCCTTAGGCGCGATATCGTCTACATAGCGCCCCTCGCCCGTCAGAAAACGCAGATCTTCAACCCGTTTGACAGACTGTGATTTTCCAAACTTTTCCATGGCATCGCTCCTGAATCTCTTGATCGAACAGTAGACCGCAAACCACGCGCGTCTACCCTAAACCTTGGCCCCTTTCCCTCACGCGCTGCATTGGCTATTTCACATCCAAATCGTGAAGGAACCGATACCATGCCCATGGAAAAGAAATTCGACGCCGCCGAAGCCGAAGCCCGCATCACCGAGCGCTGGTTGTCCGCTGACGCCTTTGTCGCCGGCGCGAACGCGAAACGCGACGACACCTATTGCGTCATGATCCCGCCCCCCAACGTCACGGGCGTTTTGCACATGGGCCACGCGTTCAATAACACGTTGCAGGATATTCTTGTGCGCTGGCACCGGATGCGCGGGTTCGACACGCTGTGGCAGCCCGGCACGGACCACGCAGGTATCGCGACACAGATGGTCGTTGAACGCAAGCTTGCCGAAAACGGTGAACCCAAACGGGTTGAACTGGGGCGTGAAAAATTCCTCGAAAAGGTCTGGGACTGGAAGGCTGAATCCGGTGGCCAGATCATCAACCAACTCAAGCGCATTGGCGCGTCGTGCGATTGGTCGCGTGAGGCATTTACCATGTCTGGCGCCCCCGGTGCGCCAAAGGGTGAGGTCGGGAATTTCCACGATGCCGTCATCAAAGTCTTTGTTGAGATGTACAACAAAGGCCTGATCTATCGCGGCAAACGTCTGGTCAATTGGGACCCGCATTTTGAAACCGCGATTAGCGATCTTGAGGTCGAGAACGTTGAAGTCGACGGCCATATGTGGCATTTCAAATACCCTCTCGCGGGGGGCGTGACCTATGAATACGTAGAGAAGGATGAGGATGGAAACGTAACACTTAGTGAAATGCGTAACTATATCTCAATCGCGACGACGCGACCCGAAACCATGCTTGGGGATGGCGCCGTTGCGGTTAATCCAAAGGATGAACGGTACGCGCCAATCATCGGAAAACTATGTGAAATTCCTGTTGGTCCGAAGGAACATCGCCGATTAATCCCAATCATTGCGGACGATTATCCTGATATGGATTTCGGCTCTGGTGCGGTGAAAATCACCGGCGCGCATGACTTCAACGACTACATGGTCGCCAAGCGTAACGGCATCCCGATGTATGCGTTGATGGACACCAAGGGTGCTATGCGCGCGGATGGGAAGCCCTACGCCGAGGAAGCTGCGGTCGCGCAATCAATCGCGAATGGTGACACCGAATTCGACGAGGCGATGATCGCCGCTATGAACCTTGTGCCCGACGCCTATCGTGGGTTGGACCGCTTTGAAGCGCGCGCAAAAGTTGTGGCCGACATCACCGCCGAAGGCCTTGCCGTAATGCACGAAGCTGCCCGCACGGAGAAGAACGAAGACGGTGAAAAAGTCGAAATCACCGAGACTGTTCCGTACGTCGAGTCCAAGAAAATCATGCAGCCGTTTGGCGACCGATCAGGCGTCGTCATCGAACCTGCGCTGACGGATCAATGGTTCGTGGACACCGACCAAATCGTCAAACCCGCACTCGATGCGGTGCGCGACGGCACGGTCAAAATCATCCCTGAGTCGGGCGAGAAAACGTATTATCACTGGCTTGAGAATATCGAACCATGGTGCATTTCCCGCCAGCAGTGGTGGGGGCACCAGATTCCAGTTTGGCATGCTCTGTGGTTGCGCCCCAACGGTGAAACCGTGCACGAGATGTCTTGTGGCTCAACATTTGACGAAGCGATCAACGGCTTCAGCTTTTCGAATTCCGGTGAATTCGACCGCCAAGGCTACGTAACCGCGCTGGACGCAAAAGACGCGCAAGACAGACTCGCCGAGTCCAAGGTTCGGCCTGTAATCTATCGCGACCCCGATGTCCTCGACACATGGTTCTCTTCTGGCCTTTGGCCCATCGGCACGCTCGGGTGGCCCGAACAAACCGATGCGCTCAAGAAATACTTCCCGACCTCAGACCTCATCACGGGTCAAGACATCCTGTTCTTCTGGGTCGCGCGGATGATGATGATGCAGCTGGCTGTCGTCGACGAAGTGCCGTTCAAAACCATCTACCTCCACGGCCTCGTGCGCGATGCCAAGGGGAAGAAGATGTCCAAATCCACGGGCAACGTCATCGACCCACTTGATATCATTGATGAATACGGCGCGGACGCGCTGCGGTTCACCAATGCGGCGATGGCGTCGATTGGTGGTGCCCTCAAGCTCGATACGAAACGGATTGAAGGGTACCGCAACTTCGGCACAAAACTCTGGAGCGCGTGCCGCTTTGCCGAAATGAACGACGCGTTCACGCCGTCAAAGGGGCGCCCGACGCCGGATGCGGCCGTGAACAAATGGATCATCGGCGAAACTGCGCAAGCACGGGTTCTGGTTGATGCAGCGCTGGATGATTACCGTTTCAACGATGCCGCCGACGCCCTTTATAAGTTCATCCGCGGTGTGGTGTGCGACAAATACCTAGAACTGTGCAAACCCACGCTTAGCAGTGGAACGGCGGCAGAGCAGGCCGAAACACGCGAAACCCTATCGTGGATGATTGAACAGTGCTTGATCCTTGCCCATCCGATCATGCCCTTCATCACCGAAGAACTTTGGGCTGTTAAGGGGCACACGTCCTTGCTGTGCCATACAGACTGGCCCGACTACACAACGGATCTTGTCGACGACGACGCGAAGGCGGAACTCGATTGGGCCAACCAACTGATCGACAACATTCGCTCTGCGCGCGCGCAAGTGAACGTGGACCCGCAGGACTGGATTCCGCTGCTGCTGGTCAGTGCCGATGATGTCGCGCGCCGCGCACTTGCGGCCAATGAAGGACCAATTAAGGTCTTGGCCCGCGTGTCCGACATCACCGAAGGCGAGGCCCCGAAAGGCGCGTTGGCGGTCGGCACCAAAGGGGCCACCTTTGCCGTGCCCCTTGCAGACATCATTGATGTCGACGCTGAAAAAGCACGGGTCAGCAAAGCGCTGGAGAAGGTCGAAAAGACTGCACAAGGGCTGAAAGGCCGCCTCAGCAATCCGAAATTCGCCGAAAATGCGAGCGCGGAGGCCGTTGAGGAAGCAAAGGAAAACCTTGCCCTGCGCGAAGAAGAAGTCGCGCAACTGTCTGCCGCATTGGCCCAACTGAACGAAATCTAGAACGGGTGGTTCTACGGAACCACCTTTTCCACCGCGCGCATCATCCCAAGGCCGTTGTCATAGACGAGGGTCAGGATGCGGCGTCCACTTCCCGTGCGTGCCAGCGGGGCGATTCCGCGCACGCTAAGGGCGGCACCTGTCGTCGCTAGAAAACCGCGTCTTGTGAGTTTGGGCATGTGATATCCTCCTGTCTTATTAAGATGGGTGTCGCGTTAACCCTTTTCAAAGGGGAACGAAGGGCTCAAACTCCCCCTATGTCTGAAAGTCCTAAGAATTCGCCATTGTTGACGCCGCTTGCCGCGTCCCTTCCTGCAACAGTCCCTTTTGTTGGCCCCGAAGCACAAGAACGCGCGACGGGTCAGCCGTTCAAGGCGCGTCTTGGTGCCAATGAATCTGTGTTCGGCCCGTCGCCCAATGCCATCCGTGCGATGCGCCAAGCGGTGAAAGACATGTGGATGTACGGCGATCCCGAAAGTCACGATCTGCGCGCGGCATTGGGAAAACACCTTAACGTTGCGATGGACGAGATCGTCGTTGGGGCCGGTATTGACGGACTGTTAGACAGTCTTGTGCGTCTCACTGTGACCAATGGAACCCCTGTGGTGACGTCTGCGGGCGCGTATCCGACGTTCAATTACCACGTCAAAGGGTATGGCGGCACATTGCACACCGTTGCCTACACCGCAGATCATGAAGACCCCGATCACCTGATTGCAAAAGCCCGAGAGGTCGGCGCGAAACTGATTTATATGTCCAATCCCGACAATCCGATGGGCACCGTGCATTCGGCGAACACGATCCAGCGCATGATTGAAAGTGTTCCAGAGGGCTGCTTGTTGATCCTTGATGAAGCCTACATCGACCTTGCGCCGCGCGGATCTGCGCCCGCGCTCAACACCAAGAATGATCGCGTTATCCGCATGCGTACGTTTTCAAAAGGGTACGGCATGGCAGGCGCGCGGGTCGGTTACGCCGTGGGGCATGCGTCATTGATTGATGCGTTCAACCGCGTGCGCAACCATTTCGGGATGAACCGGATCAGTCAGATCGGGGCGTTGGCGGCGCTGGCTGATCAGGATTGGTTGGCTGATGTCTGCGACAAGGTCGAAACATCGCGACAGGCGCTTTACCAAATTGCGGAAGACAACGGCCTTGATGCCCTTCAGTCTGCGACCAATTTCGTGGCGATTGATTGTGGCGGCGACGGCGTGTTTGCCCGTGCGGTTCTGGATAACCTTGTCGCGCAGGGCATATTCGTGCGCATGCCGTTCGTTGCGCCACAGGATTGCTGCATCCGTATTTCGTGTGGCGCGCCCAAGGATATGACATTGGTGGCAAAGGCGCTGCCAAAGGCATTGGCGGCAGCCCGCGCAGGAACACAAAACCTTTAGGTGATTTTTTAGAAATCGACGCTAGTATTTATACAATCCGACAAAGGGTTTCGAAAATGCGCCACTATCCCCAGAAGGTTGAAAATTACACCAATGCGTTCTTGGTCACGGCTGGACTGACGTTGTTTATGGCGTTTTTCACGCTGGCTGCCGTGAAAGGGATCGTTTGGGTGATGTTAGCCGCAGCACTTATCGACACTTTTATCCGCGCTGGTGAGGCCCGCCTTCGCACCAGCAAGGTCGGCGAGGACAGCTGACGCTGCTTCAAGCGCACCTTTGCCATGGGGGATACCAAGCGCCTTGAGCCCCGCATCAATCGTGCCCAAGAACCCCAGCACCATATGACCATTCACATGGCCCATGTGACCAAGCCGGAAAAAGGCGGACGCAGGTGTGCGGCCAAGCCCGATACCGAGCGTCACGCCCATCACGTTTTCACACCATGCCCGCAACGCATCACCCTGACCTTCATCAAGATGAAGTGAAGTGACAGCGCGGGATCGTACCGCCGTGTCCGCGACATTGATCGCCATCGGCCCGTCCGACGACCAAACATCAATCGCGGCCCAGATCGCCTGCGCGAGGCCTTCGTGGCGCGCCCAGACATTGCGCAGTCCTTCTTCGTTGATCATATCAAGCGCTTCGCGCAGACCATAAATGTGGTGCGTCGGGGCCGTGCCGTCAAAAAACTGCCAGTATTCGTCACCCGTCGCGCGAGGCCGCCAATCCCAATAACGCGACACGCGTTTCATATCGCCGCGCACACGGTCGGCCTTGTCGTTGAACCACACAAACCCGATGCCAGGGGGCGTCATTAGACCCTTTTGACTCGCGGCAACAGTGATATCCACGCCCCAGTCATCCATGTGATATTCATCGCATCCTAGCGACGCGATGCAATCACACATCAACAATGCGTCGTGGCCCACCTTATCGAGAACACCTCGCAGACCTTTGATATCGTTCAAAACTCCGGTGGATGTATCAACAAGGACCGTCAATATCGCCTTGATCTTACCGTCCGTGTCGGCGCGCAGTGCCGCTTCGACCTGCGTCAGATCAACCGCGTCGCTGTCGCCAAAATCAATCGTTTCAACAGTCGCGCCAAGACTGTCGGCCATTTCGCCCCAACCCACACAAAACCGCCCCGTGGCCAGCACAAGCACCGTGTCGCCGTCTTCGATGACATTAGACAACGCTGCCTCCCAGACGCCGTGCCCGTTGGCGATATAGATCGCAACATCGTGCGCTGTACCCGCCACAGCCTTCAGATCAGGAAACAGGCTGCGCGTCACGTCATGCAATTCACCTGTATAAATATTGGGCGCGGATCGGTGCATGGCACGCAACACGCGCTCGGGCATTACGGATGGTCCCGGAATGGCGAGATAGGGTAACCCATTGGCAAACATACAGTGCATCCTTATGTGGCAGGTTTGGCGAAACTCTAACTGCGCACGTCGGCGCGTCAATGCTGCCCTTTCACGACACCGCGTTTGGGCGTACATAAAATCAACGCTTTTGCAGGGACCTTTGAATGACCACGCCAACGACCGACCCAGAACTGCGCACCAGCGGCCCGATGATGAAATGGCTTTGGATCGAATACCTCAGCCGTCATAAGGGCTGGCTTGCGGTTGCGGTCGTTTTAATGGTCGCCGAGGGACTGACGTTCGGTTCCCTCAGCTTGATGATGCAACCCATGTTCGACCACGTTTTTGTCGGTGGCGAAACGGGCAGTATCTGGACGGTTGGTCTGATTATCCTGTCAATCTTTCTTGTGCGTGCGGTGACGGCCTTGGGGCAGCGGGTCATCATGAAATATGTGTCCGAACAAAGTGGCGCAAATATGCGATCGGATCTGATGGATCATCTGATCGGCCTTGATACGGCCTATCATCAGACCCACCCGCCCGGACAGTCGATCGAACGGGTTCAGGGCGATGTACAAGCCCTGAGCGCGGTTTGGACCACCTTGGTCACAGGTGTTGCGCGCGATTCCGTCGCGGTGATCGGGCTGTTTTCCGTGGCGCTGTGGATTGACTGGACATGGATGCTGGTCGCGATGCTGGGAATTCCGATTGTTGTGCTGCCATCCTTTGCCTTGCAAAAATTCGTGCGCCGCAAAGCGCGGATCGCGCGCGAAGTGGCCGGTAATATGTCGACCCGACTGGACGAGGTGTTTCACGGGATTTCGCAGATCAAGCTCAACAGTCTTGAGGCGTACCAATCAGACCGCTACGGGCGTCTGATGAAACGCCGCGTCAGCACCGAAACCGAAGCCGCCTTCGGCCAGGGCCTGATGTCGAGCACGGTCGATATCATGGCTGGCCTCGGGTTTTTGGCGGTTATTATTTACGGCGGATCCGAAATCATCGATGGAGAAAAAACCGTCGGGGAATTCATGTCGTTCTTTACGGCGATGGCGATGGCGTTTGAACCCTTACGTCGTCTGGCAAACATTATGGGTCTGTGGCAGGCCGCCGCCGCTGCAATTGATCGCCTGCTGGATGTGTTTGATGCACAACCAACCCTCACCTCCCCCGCCAATCCGGTGTTGCCGCCCATGGACGCGCCGCGCGTGACATTTGACGGCGTGAACCTGAACTATGGCGATCTGCCCGTGTTGAATGGCGCATCCTTTGTGGCGGAGGCTGGCCAAACCACAGCGCTTGTGGGGGCTTCTGGCGCTGGGAAAAGCACGTTGTTTAATGTGCTAACACGCTTGGTTGAACCCCAATCGGGGCGGGTGATGCTGAACGACATTGCCATCGAAACCATTGCAATGGACGCACTGCGCGGGCGCATTTCAACCGTGTCGCAGGATGCGGCGTTGTTTGATGAAACCTTGCGCGACAATATATTGCTGGGCCGCACGGATGTTGATGAGGATCAGTTGCACGCCACGCTAACGGCAGCCCACGTTGCAGATTTCCTGCCCAACTTGCCCAATGGTCTACAAAGCCCTGCGGGCCCGCGCGGATCAAACCTATCAGGGGGCCAGCGCCAACGCGTCGCCATTGCGCGCGCCTTGCTGCGTGACACCCCCATTTTGCTGTTGGATGAAGCAACCAGTGCCCTCGACACCAAATCAGAGGCGATTGTGCAATCCGCGTTGGATAAACTCGCCCAAGGCCGCACGACCCTTGTGATCGCACACCGCCTGTCCACGATCCAGAATGCACACAAGATCGTGGTCATGGATCAAGGGCGCGTCGTAGACGAAGGCACCCATGATGATCTGCTGGCCCGCGGCGGCCTGTATGCCGATCTGTACCGCCTGCAATTTCGCGACGGCAAAACCGTAAGCGAGAAAAAGCGCCGCGTCGGCAAAACGGCCAGCACCCCCAAGCACGATGGGGCCAAGACATCCTTCTTTGCACGACTTTTCAAACGTGCCCGCTGATACAAAGGTGAACGACATGACAGATCGAACTGTGATCGGCCTGAGCGGCCCAGAGGCCTTTGATCTACTGCAACGGCTCGTCACCAATAACGTGGCAAAATCCCGTCACGCTTTGATCTACGCCGCGCTTTTGACGCCACAGGGCAAATACATCGCGGATTTCTTCGTCACCACGCGCGATGATACGATCCTGATCGATGTTGCCACGTCCCACGCCCCCACTTTGGCGCAGAAACTGATGATGTATCGGCTGCGTGCGGATGTGCAGATTGATGAGGTAAAGATGGTTGTGTCGCGCGGCACAGGCCAAGCCCCAGATGGCGCCATGGCAGACCCGCGCCACCCTGATCTTGGTTGGCGGTTTTATGGCGACACGGATTATAATGACACAACCGATTGGGACGCATTGCGCGTGGCCCACGTAATTCCCGAAACGGGGGTTGAGCTAACGGCGGACACCTACATCCTTGAGGCCGGGTTTGAACAGCTGAACGGTGTGGATTTTCGAAAAGGCTGCTACGTCGGTCAAGAGATCGCGGCGCGGATGAAACATAAGACAGAGCTAAAAAAGGGCCTCGCCCAAGTAACGATCACAGGCAGCGCACCTGTTGGGTCGGACATCACAGCGGACGGCAAACCTGCGGGCACACTGTATACCCAAAGTGGTGCATTGGCCTTGGCCCACCTGCGGTTTGATCGCGCGACCGGCGAAATGAAATCGGGCGACGCATCGCTGCACCGCCCGTAAATCCTAACCCATTGATCGTGCGATTAAGCGCGTTCTGAATATTCCATCGTTTCGGTGTCCACGACGATGTCTGTGTCTTGGCCAACAAACGGCGGAACCATCACACGCACGCCGTTTTCGAGGATCGCAGGCTTGAACGAATTGGCAGCGGTCTGGCCTTTTACGACGGGCTCCGTCTCAACAATTCTACAGATGACCTTTTGCGGCAAACGCGCGTTCAAGGCTTCGGATTCATGGAATTCGACCACAGCAATCATACCGTCCTGCAAGAACGGGCGACGATCGCCAAGCAGTTCTGCGGGCAGTTCGATCTGCTCATATGTTTCGGTGTCCATAAAAGTCAGCATTCCATCGCTCTCGAAAAGGAATTGTTGATCTTTTTGCTCCAGACGGACCTTCTCGACCTTGTCGGCGGACCGGAATCGTTCGTTGAGCTTGGATCCGTTGCGCAGATTGCGCAATTCAACCTGTGCAAACGCACCGCCCTTACCGGGTTTTACGTGATCGGTTTTGACTGCGACCCAAAGGCCACCATTGTGCTCAAGCACGTTACCGATGCGAATCTCGTTGCCGTTAATCTTTGCCATGCTCAAGTGTGTCCAAATGATGTCAAAAGGTTGAAGGAAGTTTAACGGACCCTATATCTTCGGTTGCTGCACCGCGCAAGCCAACCAGATACTGTCTACTGAAAGGCCAAGGTATGCCATAAACGCATAGCTGCCATTCCAAATAAAGAACCCCGAATCGGGTGGATACAGGGCATAAGAGCCATCACGTCAACTGCAAGGCCAATAACAACAAGGACCGAATATGCGAGATTTCGTCGACGGCACAGCATTCAACAACGAACAGGGCAACCGCGCGCGCAAGTTATTTGCAGCTGTGGTCTTGGCCGCGTTGGACGACGCGATTGCAGACGATAAAAAGTATGGCAACGGTCCTGAGCAAATCGCACGCTGGGCACGGTCCCGCGACGGTCGCGAAGTGTTGTCCTGCGCAGGTATCGACCCCAACGAACGCGTTGTAACCGGCCTGATGGATTTCGTCGGCAAAGGTGTTCGCACATCCGTGGCGCTGTCGCGCGAAGAAAGCGAACGCCGCGCTGTGGCCGAAGCCGCAGAGCTGGACGCACGCGCTGCATAAGCCACCAAAATTTTAGACTGCCAAAGAACGCGATCCTCTGCTCGGGGTCGCGTTTTTCTTTTGCCTAAAGGCTTAGGTGCCTGCCCCCATGGCCCAAGCCACCGCGACCGGAATTTGCAGCGACGCAAACACCGCGATCAGGCTGCGCATCGGCCAACCGTCAAACCGCAACCACAGCCAGACACAAACGCCCCAGGACACCAGCAGTTCGATCGGGGTCAGGATGCTGCCGTAGTGCGCTGGATCCCAATAACTCACCGGGCTTTCAAAAATCCAATTGCTGATCGGCCAAAAATGCGCCCGCCCGTCATCATGATGTAGCGGAAAATCCAAACCGATATGCAGCAACGCCGCCCCTGCCAACGCGATCACCCAAGTGCGGCGCAGCGCCAATCCCAATGCCAAAACGACACCCCACACGATGAACGAATTATCTATGCGAAAGATGCTTTGCCACGCGTCTGAAAAATACATCTCTCCGAAAACGACCTGCGGATCAGTGCCGAGGATCAGCAGATGCGTGCCCGCAAGAAGATAAAGAGACAGATCGGGGATAAGCGCACCCGCAAGGGCGGCGGCCGTGACCTTGGGGGCATCCTTGCGCCCGAACACCGCCATGCCAAAAATCAGATGGGTTGGTGTGTACATGGTCTTCCCCTTACGTGCGCGCCTGCCTAGACAGGACCGTGGAGGATACACATGACGAAGGCAATCATGATCCAAGGGGCGGGGTCCAATGTGGGGAAATCCATGTTGGTGGCAGGGATCGCACGCGCCGCGACGCGCCGTGGCCTGTCCGTGGCACCGTTCAAGCCACAGAATATGTCCAACAATGCCGCCGTCACGACGGACGGAGGGGAAATTGGCCGTGCCCAAGCATTGCAGGCGCGCGCCTGTGGGCTGGAACCGCACACTGACATGAACCCTGTTCTACTCAAGCCGGAAACGGATGTCGGGGCGCAGGTCATCGTGCAGGGCAAACGGTTCGCGACGATGAAGGCGCGTGAATACGGGACGCGCAAGGCCGACCTGATCCCGAAGGTGATGGAAAGCTACCGCCGCCTTGCTGCTGGTATGGACCTCATCGTGATTGAAGGCGCGGGATCACCCGCTGAGGTGAATTTGCGCGCCGGTGATATTGCCAATATGGGCTTCGCCGAGGCCGCAGATTGCCCCGTTGTGCTAGTCGGTGATATCGATCGAGGCGGCGTGATTGCACAAATGGTTGGTACGGATGTGATCCTGCCGCCCGAAGACCGTGCCCGCATCAAAGGCTTTACCATCAACAAATTTCGCGGTGATACGACGCTTTTTGCCGAAGGCATGGTTGCGATCACAGATCATACGAGCTGGGTCCCCCTTGGGATTGTGCCGTGGTTTGCGGATGCTTGGAAATTGCCCGCCGAGGATGTGATGGATGTCGCGTCGCGCAAGGGTGGCGCAATCAAGGTCGTCGTGCCGCGCCTGAACCGGATTGCAAACTTCGACGATCTGGACCCGCTGGCAGCCCAACCCGACGTGACAGTCGAGATCATTGAGGCCGGACGCCCCCTGCCCGGCGACGCGGACCTAGTGCTAATCCCGGGGTCGAAATCCACCATCGCCGATCTTGCCCATTTTCGCGCGCAAGGCTGGGACATCGACCTGTTGGCGCATGTGCGGCGCGGCGGGCATGTCTTGGGGATTTGCGGTGGATATCAAATGCTGGGGCGCGAGATCGCGGACCCCGACGGCATTGAAGGTGCCGCGACCCGCGTGCGTGGGCTTGGCCTGCTAGACGTCACCACAGTGATGTCGGCGCAAAAGACGGTGACACAAACCAGTGCGACGTTTGATGCCACTGGCGATCCGGTGGCAGGATATGAAATCCATATTGGTGAAACCACTGGCCCCGATTGTGCCAACAGTTGGCTCACGACCCAAGCCCGCCAGATCGGAGCGGCGAACCCGAATGGGCGCGTTCGGGGGTGTTATTTGCATGGATTGTTTACGTCAGACGCGTTTCGTGGGGCGTTCATGGCGGGGATCGGTGCGCCGATCCAATCAATGGAGTATGACGCGGATGTGGACGCCACGTTGGATGCGCTGGCGGACCACCTGGAACAACATATGGACTTAGATCGCCTGCTGAGCTTGGCCGCCGATGTGCCCTTTTAATCGGGCCGCTTTGGTCGCGGGTTAGTCGAACTCCTGGCTCGGCAAGATACGGTAGATTTCACGGCGGACCAATTTGCGCACATTGCGGGTGATGCGTTCACCAAGGGGGCCTGTCAATTCTTCGCGCACGACAGAGGCAACCAAGTCGCGCAAAGCTTCTTCGTCCAGTGTGGCCCCACCGACATCCAACAAACCGTCAAGATCATCGTCGTAATCTTCAACTTCGACTTCGCTGGCCACATCTTCGCCCACGGGGTCAGATTGCTCGTCGGCAGTACGATGTTCAAAGCTCGGTGTTTCGACGTTTTGAACGTCGGGCATTTCATCGACGGGATCTTCAGCGACATCCGCATCCTCGATCGTGTCTGATGCACGCGCTGCCATCTTACCGGGCCAAGCAATCGTTTGCCCCATTGTTTCGCTGCCGTCAGGTTCGAAATCATCTTCGCCTTCGCTGATCGCCGCTTCGAGTTCGGCAATCGTTGCTACCAGACCGGACCGATCAGTCACTGGAGCGGTGCCATCTGTGGTATCCGGAGCCACTTCGCTAGCATGATCCAAAACGGGGTCCGTCAGGGACAGTGGTGAGGCTTGGGGCGCGTCTTCGACCGTGTCACCAAACGCATCATCATTTTCTTCACCGTCATCGTCTTCATCGTCGTCATCAAAATCTTGATCATCTGCATCAAAATCTTGGTCGTCGTCGTC
>JABBAI010000007.1:52377-55024 GCA_018608045.1 Octadecabacter sp.
CAGTCTTCTTCTTGCCAGTCATCGGCCTCTGGCTGTGTTTCGACGGGTTCCTCATCGTATATTTCATGCAGCCGTGCGTCGCGGTCGTCGTCGCCGCCAGCGACCAAAAACGCAGGCGTCAGGACCAAACGGTCGGACGTATCAGTTTTTTGCGAAACGTCATTCGATTCGGGGGCGGCGTCTGGTGCAGCACGTGCAGCCTCTGTGGCGGCCACTACAATCTGGGCCGGATCACGCGTGCGCGCCTTATCCCCATCGCTTACAAGCCTACGGATGGAAGACAAAACGTCCTCAATTTCTACATTCGTCACGGGATCGGACATTGTTTATCCTGCTTTGGCCTCAAGCCCAGACTTTAACCCGCCCTTGCATTCCAAACAACAGATACTCGGACTTAGGGCAACTAAACTGTTAACTTATTCGCCGATTGATCGCAGCACGCGGTCCAGCGCCTGCCCCTGCTGGGATATCGTGGCCGGCGCATCGCGCACCAGATTATAAAACGCGGCGGGGTCATAGGATTGGACACCAAGGTTCAGATGTTGCGCCGTCAACAGGCCCATCGCCCGCAAAACCTGATAGCTGGCAATCACTTCATCTGCCTGTGCGGAAATCGCATTGGCCTGAGCATCCAGCAATTCCTGTTCAGCGTTCAAAACATCAAGCGTTGTGCGCGCGCCCAATGTCGCCTCTTCGCGCACACCGCGAAAGGCTGTGCGTGCGGCGCGGACTTGCAAGGCTGATGCTTCGCGGCTGGCGCGGGCCACACGCAAGGACGCGTAGGCATTGCCGACGTTCTGGCTGACACCTTGTGACACCACCAGAAGGTTGGAACGCGAGGCATCGCGACGCGCCTGTGCCTGACGGATGATCGATTGCAGTTGACCACCTTGATACAGTGTGCCGCCATAGGTCAGGCTAAGACGCTGGGTGGCGTCGCCTTGGTCATTAAGGCCGACAGTGCCGCCAAGGTTCAGACTTGGGTTCAACGCCGCCTCAGCGCGTCGGATGTTCAGTTCGGATGCGGAAACACCGTGCTGCGCGCCCAAGACTTCGGGATGGTTGCGCACCGCAAAGGCACGCGCTGCTTCGAGATCATGCTGCAAATTCGCAGGGTTTACGACATCAAGACGACCCGGCGCGCGACCCACAGTGGCGCGATATTCTTCCTTTGCTTGTGCGAGAGAGCCTTCCGCCGCGGCCAACAAGCTACGTGCAGCTGCCAATCTCGCCTCTGCCAAAGACACGTCTGTGCGGGTGACTTCGCCCACCTCAAAACGGTCCCGCGCGGCGCGCAATTCCTGATCAATCACACCCACATTGCTGCGGCGCAATGCCAGAAACTCGGACGCGCGGCGCACCTCCATGTAGGCAGAAACTGTGCGAAACAGAACCTGTTGTTCGACTTGAACCAAACCTTGGCGGGTTTGCAGGACCAATTCCTTTTGGGCCT
Source organism: Octadecabacter sp. (assembly GCA_018608045.1). Lineage (GTDB taxonomy): Bacteria > Pseudomonadota > Alphaproteobacteria > Rhodobacterales > Rhodobacteraceae > Octadecabacter. The sequence continues at coordinate 53,831 of JABBAI010000007.1, forward strand.
CGGTCGCCAATGCGCTGGCGCCACCATCATGCACCAGCAAGCTACCGGATACTGAAATGGTTGCATCAATACTGTCGGGCAAGCCGCCTGCGGTCGACGCAGACGTATTCGCATAGATCGCTTGGGCCTGCCACGTGATCACAGGGCGCAATGCCGCCAAAGATTGTGCAACATCTTCATCCGCGGCCCGTAGCAACGCACGGTTTTGATCAAGCAAACCGGAGTTGTGATAGGTGTCGCGCAAGGCATCACCAAGGCTTTCGGATTGGGCGGGCATCGCCGAAACCGTCAGGGCAAAGCACATCGCAAGGAATTTGGCGCAGCGTGTCATGATATTTCCTTGTCGGTTTCTGTAAAGGATACGCAGCAGCACCCCATCCAGATGAATAACTCTAAAACGTAAACGCCTTTACCTTGGCAAAACCGGGCAGAACAGGCGCGCCGGCATTAAACGACATGCGCCAGTTTACCGTGCCGTCAATCTTACGGCCAACACGCACAACCCCCAGCGCACCCTCCGCAAAGATAGCAGCAATGCGCCCACCCTCTTTGATTTGGTCCAACAGGGCGTCGGGAACAGTTTCAACGGCACCCTGCAGAATGATCACATCATAGGGGCCGTTTTTCGCAGCACCATCGGCCAAAGGGGCCTCAAATACGGCGGCATTGTCGACACCTTGGGACGACAGGATTTCCTGGGCTTCTGCCGCACGCGCTCCGTCATCTTCAACAGCCACGACAAAATCGGCTAGTTGCGCCAGCACGGCGGTCGAATAGCCAAGGCCACATCCAAGATCGAGAACCACATCACTTGGTTGCACATCAAGCGCATCCAACATCTTCGCGAGCGCGCGCGGTTCAAGCAAAACACGCCCCCCCCCGATCGCGATGTTTTCACCGATATAGGCCGCGTCACGCTTATCATCGGGAACGTATTCTTCGCGCGGGATGGCGAGCAACGCCTCAATAATCGGAAATTTGGTCACGTCGGACGGGCGAACTTGGGTGTCCACCATAAGATTTCTGCGGGTTTGGTAGTTGGCCACGAGCTAAACTCTTTCGTTCAGATTCTATCTCTTATTCATGCCACAGCGCATGGGCGCGGGCAACGGCCCATTGCACGGCATTTGCGCGCAGGCTAACGGGGCCAAAATCCCCATTGAACCCCGCGCGCATGATCGCTAAACGCAGGAT
>JABBAI010000067.1 GCA_018608045.1 Octadecabacter sp.
AGCATTGACGGCGAAGCTTGGGATGTCTCAGGATGATGTTGACGCGGTCTGGGCCAAACATGGTGACGAAATCAACTTGATGAACAACGTGATGCACCTAAAAATCCAAACCCTGCCCTATTTTCAACGATCCCTCGCAAAGCGACAACACGAGGTTTTACAATGGGTTGGCGACGGAAAAACAACCCAAGATATTGCGATCGTTTTGGAATTAACGCCAGCAACGATTGAAAAATATCTTCGCCTTGCACGCGAAACACTGGACGTTGAAACCACCGCGCAAGCAGTGCTGAAGGCTGCGTTTTACAACCAGATGTTCGTGATTGAATCCGAATCCGCCTAAGGGTTTGCGCGATATTCGATGCGTCATTTCACTTAACATCCCGCCACAAAAGCACCAAAAGTATGGAATCCCTGACTGTGGCTTACGTAACGTAAATGCAAACCTAACCTTGTTCCGTCAGTGGTGGCCTTAGGCCTGGGAATAGCGGGTTAGACCCCTTGATATTACAAGGCTAGCGTGTCCGTGCCGGGTAACCGGACGCCGATCTGAAGGGGCTAAGCCTTGTTTGGGTCGGCACATCAGACTGTCGCGTATGTTTCTTTTATCCCTGAGATGCGCGGCTAAGGCGGTCCTTCGTTCTCCCGATCCAAGGACCGCCGTACTTTCCAAATTGCAAAAGACCGCCCAATTATGGACGGCCTTTCAATACCTTACAGGTGAAACTTAATGTTTCGCCTTAGGAGTTCATTTTCGCAACTTCAGCCGCGAAATCTTCTTTTTCAACTTCGATTCCTTCGCCAACTTCCAAGCGGGCGAAACCAGTGATGGTCGCGCCTGCATCCGTTGCCGCCTGCCCGACAGTGACGTCTGGGTTTACGACGAACGCTTGGTTCAGCAATGTGGATTCACCGACGAATTTCTTCATACGGCCCACGATCATCTTTTCGATCACGGCTTCAGGCTTACCGGACTCGCGTGCGATATCCATCTGGACCTGCTTTTCCTTTTCGACGATGGACGCATCCATGTCGGCTTCGGACAAGGCAGCTGGGTTCACAGCGGCGATGTGCATCGCAACCTGCTTACCGAGGGCTTCGTCGCCACCGGTCATCGCGACCAGAACGCCGATTTTACCCATGCCAGGTGCAGCAGCATTGTGCACGTAGGACACAACAGTTTCACCGCTCAGTGCCGCCATACGGCGCACGGACATGTTTTCACCAATGATCGCAACAGCGTCAGTGACAGTCTGTTCGACAGATTTGCCGCCCATGTCAGCCGCCTTAAGCGCCTCAACATCGTTTACTGTTGTTGCAACGTCAGCGATGCCAGCAACCATTTTTTGGAAATCAGCGTTCTTACCAACGAAGTCAGTTTCAGAATTCACTTCAACCGCGATGCCTTTGCCGTCTTTGACAGCAACAGCGACAAGACCTTCAGCCGCTGTGCGACCGGATTTCTTTGCCGCTTTCGCGAGGCCCTTGGTGCGCAGCCAATCGACCGCTGCTTCCATGTCGCCGTTCGTTTCTGTCAACGCTTTCTTCGCGTCCATCATGCCTGCGCCAGTGCTGTCGCGCAGTTCTTTTACCAATGCAGCTGTAATCGCCATGTTGGTCTCCTTAGAATGAATGAGGTGCCGGAGGCGCGCTTCGCCTCCGGCCTAGTGCTTTGAAATAACAGCGCGGCTTATTCAGCTGCGGGTGCTACTTCTACGACGGCTTCGGCAACTTCTTCCTCAACAGAGGCTTCCATTTCACCGATATCGATGCCAGCGGCGCCCATCTGTGCTGTCATTCCGTCCAATGCAGCGCGTGCTGCAAGGTCGGTGTACAATGCAATCGCGCGTGCCGCGTCATCGTTGCCCGGGATGATGTAATCGATGCCCTTTGGCGAACAGTTGGTGTCGACAACCGCCACAACAGGAATGCCCAGCTTGTTGGCTTCTGCGATTGCGAGGTCTTCTTTGTTGACGTCGATGACGAACAACAGATCAGGAACGCCGCCCATTTCGCGGATACCGCCAAGGGATGCTTCGAGTTTGCCCTGCTCACGCTCCATGCCAAGACGCTCTTTCTTGGTGAGGCCTTCAAAGCCACGCTCGGACGCTTCGTCGATGTTCTTGAGGCGCTGGATGGATTTGGACACGGTCTGCCAGTTGGTCAGCGTGCCACCCAACCAACGGTGGTTCATGTAAAACTGTGCAGACTTTTCAGCCGCGTCTTTGATGGGCGATTGCGCCTGACGCTTTGTTCCAACGAACAAAACACGGCCACCTTTGGCGACTGTTTTTTGAACGATATCAAGCGCTGCGTCCAACATTGGAACTGTTTGTGTCAGGTCCATGATGTGGATGCCGTTGCGGGCGCCGTAGATAAATTCTTGCATCTTCGGGTTCCAGCGCTGTGTCTGGTGGCCGAAGTGTACGCCTGCTTCGAGCAATTGGCGCATGGTAAACTCTGGAAGAGCCATGGTCGTTTCCTTTCCGGTTTCATTAGCCTTGGACGGAGGTATCAGGCAACCCTTCCCTAAGGAATTCAGGCCCAACCGGTGGATGGATCAGGATTTCTCCCCGATACACCCGCCCCCGTCAGGGGATTTCGTGTCGCTGCCATAGTTTGGAAATTGGGTGAGCGCAAGACTTTTGCGCCACTCAGCCTGACACCTTGCAAGACGGTTGACCTAAACCGCAGGAGTTAACGCAGCTTCCCCGCGATTGGCATTCAGGTTGGATAGGAAAATCACAGCGTTACGGCCCGAAGATATAGCCTGATACAAAGCACGATCGGCTGCATCCAGCATCTGGTCTATGTCAGTCGGTGAGTGAACCCAAATCGCGCCCAAACTGATCGTGACAGGTATAGATTTGCCATCAGTCTCGAACAAATCTTCTGCAACGATACTGCGGCACCGATCAGCAATGTGCTGGGCCTCTTTTTTGTCGACTTTTGGCAGGACAACGACGAACTCGTCCCCTCCGACGCGCGCAAAGATATCGTTTTGGCGCAGGTTTCCAGCAACACGTTCTGCCACCTGTTTGAGAACTTCGTCCCCAAAGGCATGGCCATGGCTATCATTTGCCAATTTGAACCGATCAATGTCGAAATACAGCATTCCCCGCCCTTTGTTGCCCGACGACGCCCCCGAAAGGTTCGGAAAAATTGTATCCAGCCCACGCCTGTTCACCAAACCTGTCAGGTGGTCAGTTGTGGCTTCGATTTTGGACGTCTCTGCCTCTGAGAGGAACGACAGTTCACCGCTGATCAGATGATTGATGATCAACGCGCCGATGATGCTTAAAATAACAATGAAAGGCACCAATCCTGTCAGAATAGAAATTTGCATATGAGTTGGTGCAAAAAATATGCCCACGGACTGCACAGAAATAAATACGCCGAGAATGACCTATTTCTGCCACTTTATCATATCAAGATCTTTGATCGTGAGGCGCCAAAGCAAGCCCCCCCCATAGGCCCCAACGATCAGTGCAATCCCAGATTCCAATCCTGGCCCCCCGATGCTGAAGCGGCACGCCAAAGCCGTGGCCCCAGCCATAAGACCAACAACAGGCCCCATCAGCGCAACGGCGGTTCCAATCAGCAGACCCCGCATATCAAAGAAGCCATTTGCCCCAAGATCAATCGGATCAGACATGGACACGAGGATTGTAAAAGAGAACATGGCCCCAAGGAGGCCAGTGCACCCGCGCTTATAAAGGTCATTTCGATGCAGCAGGCTCAGCATCAGGATAAGAGCGAGAACAAGTGCAACTGCGTCTACAAATGTAACAATGAATTTTACTGTATCGTCCAAACTACCACCAACCGCTGTGTCTGCGACTGACTTAGCGGTGGCACACTAACAATTGGTTATAGCGAGGCGGCATGTGCATACAATTGTACGCACATGCCTTGGTTTGGTCGTTACAGGAAGACGCGTTCGACGACCCAATAGGCACCAATCAACGCGATACCAATACTGGCAGGCATGGCGACCATGTGGCGGTAGCTCTCAAACCGCTCAACCGCGCAGGACGCGGCACACAGGCCGGACAGTGCTGCAACCATGAACAAAAGCGGCAAATACGCTTCTACCGCGTCAGGGCCCATCGCGCTGATCGGGATGATCGCCAAAGGCACAACTAGAATAGCGACGCCCATGTAGATCCACGCTGCGATCTTGTTTGCTTTACCGTCTTCGGACAGACGGATCGCGCTGACCACGATGATAAAGGCAATCGCGATGCACAACAGCTGGCCGAGTTCGACGCCGATGTTAAATCCGAGGAGTGCGGGGATGACAGCATTGTCCGGCAACCCATAGGCATTCAAAACAGACGCAAAGCCAAGCCCGTGCAGCAATCCAAAACAGAAGATAATGGCGGGCCGCCACGGGTTAAGCCCGTCGGTAAAGATGTTTTCAACCGCGACGTACACAATAGACGCCGCGATGATGCTTTCCACGATCCACATGTATTCATCAGGGATAGTCACGTATCCGAGCGTCGCCAAAGCCAATGTAACAGTGTGCGCCGCTGTAAAAGCCGTAACCTGCCACAACAAAGGACGTATTTTGACCGACAAGAAAAACAGGCCAAGCACAAAGAGAATGTGATCCAGACCAAGGGGTACAATGTGTTCAACGCCCACTGGGATAAAGCGGACGAATGCTTCGCCGCCAGACATTTGATCGCCCCCCGCCAGTGCAACAGGGTCGGTTAATCCGCCGCCCGACAAATAACCGTCCCAGCCTGCGTCCACACTCATTTGGCGCAGCACAAGCACACCGTACTGCGCGGGCCAATCGATCTGTATGCTCTCAGCGCGCTCAGGCAATGCACCGGAAAAAACTACGGTGGATTGGCGCACAACTTCAACGTCGCCCACAGCGGGGACTTCAACACTGTCGAGTTCAAGCGCGACAGGCGTGCCATCCACAATCACAGCGATTGAAGACGCCATTTGTGGCCAGTATTCATCAAACGCTGCCATGAACGCATCAGGTTCAAGCGCACGCAATGTATCGTACACGTCCGCTTCTGGTGCGGCTTCGGTATCTTCCAGCCCGTCCAGATCAATTCCCGCCACGAGGCTTTCAAAATTGCCTTCCAAGGAAAACGTGATTCTTCCATCAACAGCTTCCATGTCGCCGATTGTGGGCAACACCTCATGGGCGGTCGCTGCTGACGCAAGCGTGATCCAAACCAAAGCAACCATTGACACTGCGCGTGCCCATGCCACTTTCATCGATAACATATTGGAGACTTTTATGCGCATTCTTGCTGCCCTTTTCGCTGTATCACTTGCCCTGCAGGCCCCGACCCAAGTCATGTCCCATGAATTCTGGATCGAACCGCTGGCATATCAAATGGAACTGGACGGTAAGGTGCAGGGTGAACTTGTCAATGGACAAGAATTTGCAGGATCGCAACTCGCTTTTCTGCCACAACGGTTTGAACGCTTCACAGTTGCATCTGGCATGCGCCAATCTGACGTGGAGAACCGCCTTGGTGCCCGCCCTGCCCTTGATATTGAAGCCTTAACTGAAGGTCTGCACGCCATCAGCTACCAGTCCTCGTTGTCGACTTTGAACTACGCAGAATGGCCCAAGTTCGTGAAATTTGCCGATCACAAAGACTTCGCCGACTATGAGGCCCTACACGATGCACGCGGCCTGCCCCGCGATGGTTTCAAGGAAGGGTATTGGCGGTTTGCAAAAGCGCTTGTGGGGGTCGGCCATTCGGAAGGTCGCGATTTTCGCACCGGATTGGATACGGAATTTGTAGCGCTCGACAATCCCTACACGGCGGACCTGACCAACGGTCTGCGCGTCCAGCTTTACTACCTTGATGACACTTTGGCGGACAGTCAGGTGGAATTGTTCCAAAAAGCACCCGATGGCACTGTCGAAATCACACTGCACCGCACAGACGCGGACGGGATCGCCACCCTGCCCGTTCAGGCGGGATACAGCTACCTTGTTGATCATGTCGTGCTGCGCGAACCCTCAGCCGAGCTGGCGGCGCAAGCAGAGATCGAGTGGGAAACACTTTGGGCGGCCCTTACCTTTGGCGTACCTGAATAGATCAGACGTATCCAAGCGCACGGGATCGGGATAGGACACCACAAAACCGCGCGCGCCCAAGCGCTGCCCCATCAAAGGCCCTGCCCGTCTTATGTCTGAACCGCGTATGAAGATCGTGTTGGTCACACCCGAAATTCCCTACAACACGGGTGCAATCGGGCGGACCTGTCTGGCGCTCAACCTCGATCTGATCCTGATCAAACCTTACGGATTTTCGCTTGATGAAAAGGCGGTGCGCCGCGCAGGGCAAGATTACTGGAAACACGTGTCTTTACGTGAATACAACGATTGGGCGGATTTTCTGGCCCAAGAAAACCCAGTCCGCACAGCACTTTATTTCTTCGAAGAACACGGCGCGCAAAGCGTCTATGCCCCCGACTATGACCCTGACGGATACCTTATCTTTGGCTGTGAATCCAAAGGGTTGTCAGACGACGTTCTTAGCGGGATGGAGGACCGGACATTCCATTTGCCCATGCGCAACCCTGCGGTGCGGTCCCTAAACCTCGCCAATGTGGCGACGGCTGTGATCTATCAGGCCATGCGCACGCAGTTGGGCGGTTAAGGATCAGGAGTTCAGCAACTCCTCAAGCGTGGCATTAAACGCCTCAAGCTCCATTCTGGGATCGAGAGTGATCGGTTTCAGATCAAGGCTGACATGGCGACGCCCCTTTGTGCGGCCAATAAAGCTCCAGAACAGATCATAGATCGCGGGCTGAAATGCCCCCAACCCACCGAGGCGCAACAGCATCACAGGTGTGTCGGGTTCGGCATTCAGAATTTCATGAACACCCGACAGATACGGTTTGATGATTTCTTCGGGCTGGCGGCGGACCTGTCCGGCAGGAAACAACAGGATCGAATTGCCGCCCTCAAGAAGCGAATGGATTTTACCCAGCGTTTCAACTTTGCGCGCGGCGCGCTTACCCTCTGGCCAGCTTTTGGGGGATGACATCGGCACAGCCCCCGCCACCCACATAGGAAACCACTGCGCCCATTTGTGATATTCATCATAATGCACTGTCGGGCGCACGCGGGCGGTGGAATACAGGATGGCCGAAATCAGCGGCCCATCATGACGGCTGACATGGGTCGCAAGGATCAGCGTGCCAGGTTGTTGCTGCAACAGTTCCTTGCCTGATGCCCCCACATTGTAGAAGAACGCGTAATAGGTCCGCACCAGCACGAAAAAGAAATGGCGGGTCCATTTGCCCAAAGTATCATCAATGAATCGCATCATATGTTTGAACCTTTACAGATCGTGGCGGGCATTGGAACTCTAATCCAACAATTATGAACACCGTTCATGACTAACCAAACCACCTGCCACCCACAACCAAAATACATCCAAGGTATGGATAACCCGACCCCAATCCCCCCGTTGACGTCCGGCGCTGTGCGCGCGATGACAGACCCATGAAAAAACCTGACATTCTTTGTATCGGATCGGTGCTGTGGGACATCATCGGGCGATCCTCCAGCCATATGCGCGCGGGATCAGATGTGCCGGGCCGTATCACGCGTCTGCCGGGCGGTGTGGCGATGAACATCGCAATGACGCTGGTCAATTTCGGTCTGACACCTGCGCTGCTGTCCGCTGTTGGGCGCGATGTGGAGGGCGATGAACTGGTCGGCGAAGCCAGCCGCATGGATTTGATCACGGATTATCTGTATCGATCCGATGACCTGCCGACCGATTCTTATATGGCGATCGAGGGTGGCAATGGCCTGATCGCGGCGATTGCGGACGCCCATTCGTTGGAACAAGCTGGCACAAAGATATTGCGCGCCCTGTCCGATGGCACGCTCGGGTCGCACGCCGCCCCTTGGGATGGGCTGGTGGCGCTTGACGGCAATCTGACCCGCGATCTGCTGGGTGAAATTTCTAAATCCCCGCTTTTTGCCGCGTCTGATCTGCGTGTGGCCCCGGCCAGCCCCGGCAAAGCAGAACGGCTTCTCGCGCTTGTCGGGCATCCGTCGGCCACGCTCTATGTGAACCTCGAAGAAGCAGGATTGCTGTGCCAAACCACGTTCGCCACGGCACAGATCGGCGCAGAAGCGTTGATTGCGCGCGGCGTGCATCGCTGTTTGGTCACGAACGGCGGCGACATAGCCGCCGAAGCGCTGGGCACTGATGTCCGCACCGCACAGCCGCCCGAGGTTCTGGTGACACGTGTCACGGGCGCAGGTGACACCTTTATGGCCGCCCATATCGCGTCCGAAATCCAAGGCATGGCGCCGCAAGCCGCCCTTGAACGTGCATTAAACGCCGCCGCCACCTACGTTTCAGGAGAAACCGCATCATGATCCCGCTTCACTACGCCCCCGACGTTCAAGCCGCCAAAGATGCAGGGACCGCGATTGTGGCGCTGGAATCCACGATCATCACCCACGGCATGCCCTATCCGCAAAACGTCCAAACGGCGCGGCTGGTTGAAGACGACATTCGCGCGGGCGGGGCAACGCCTGCAACAATCGCTTTGATCAATGGCGCGCTGCACATTGGCCTGACCGATGCGCAACTCGACGCGCTGGGCCAAGCGAAAAACGTCGCCAAACTCAGCCGTGCGGATATCGCGGCGTGTATCGCGACGGGCGGAACTGGGGCCACGACCGTGGCCGCCACGATGATCGCCGCACACCTTGCGGACATTCATGTCTTTGCCACAGGTGGTATTGGCGGTGTGCACAAAGGCGCTGAGACCACGTTCGATATTTCCGCCGACCTGTATGAGTTGGCACAAACCCCTGTGACAGTGGTGGCCGCGGGTGCCAAGGCGATCCTTGATCTGGAAAAAACCTACGAAGTCCTCGAAACCCTCGGTGTGCCTGTCATCGCCTATGGTCAAGACACCCTGCCCGCGTTCTGGTCTGGCGCGTCCAACCTGCCCGCACCGCTGCGGATGGACAGGGCCGCTGATATTGCGGCGGCCCACAAGATGCGCGTCGCGATGGGCCTGCCCGGTGGTCAACTGGTCGCCAATCCGATCCCGCAGGATGCACAAATCCCCGCTGAAACGCTTGCCCCGATCATTGCGCAAGCCCTGGCAGAGGCCGACACACAAGGCATTGCCGCCAAAGCCGTGACGCCGTTCCTGTTGGGGCGGATATTTGAACTCACCGACGGAGCGTCATTGACGGCCAATATCGCACTTGTGCGCAACAATGCGCGTCTAGCTGCACAGATTGCAGGCAGTTTGATCAGCTAATCACCCTGTCGTCGCGCGCACCATTGTGGATGGGTTGGGCATCGCCTACATAAGACCAACGCCTTAATTGAAAGCCACGTCCAAGTGCCAAAACCTGCACCAAAACCCGAAGACCAAATGCCACGCCGCCCTATTTTGACCGCCCTGCGCAACAATTTTATTGCCGGACTTGTGGTGATCGCCCCTATCGGGCTGACGCTGTGGTTGATCTGGACCGTTGTGGGCTGGGTCGACAGCTTTGTGTGGCCCTTTGTGCCCGATGCCTACCAGCCCGAAGAATTGGTCAACCGCCTTATGGGGCGCGTCCCCATGGATGCCAATTGGATCGAAGTAAACGTGCGCGGCATTGGTGTCGTGATTTTTCTCATCTTCACCATGCTTGTGGGTTGGATGGGCAAGGGTCTGATCGGGCGCAGTTTCTTGCGGTGGGGCGAAAGCCTTGTGGCGCGCGTGCCAGTGATGCGATCCATCTACAATGCCGTGAAGCAGATTGCGGAAACTGTTTTTGCGCAATCCGACACCAGCTTTGATAAGGCGTGCCTGATCGAATACCCGCGCAAAGGCATCTGGGCGATCGGGTTCATCTCGACCTCCACCAAAGGTGAGGTTTTGACAAAGGCCAATACGGGCCCCATGACATCTGTTTTCGTGCCAACCACGCCAAACCCCACATCGGGGTTCTTGTTGTTGTTTCCAACCAAAGACGTGATTGAACTGGATATGACAGTGGAAGACGCGGCCAAGTTCGTGATTTCGGCAGGCCTTGTGTACCCCGGCGAAAAAGACATGCCGGATTCAATCGGTAAGCTCGCGAAACGGATCACGCCCAGCAAAGACTAAGGCGCAAACATCGCTTCTAGATCAACGGTGTCACGCACGCCCAGATCATCAAAATGACGATCCAGAAACGTATCCGCCGCTGCGCGCCCTGCCGCCTTTAAACGGCCCAGAACAATCGGGTTCGGCACTGACTTTGTTGCCACGCTCAGATCGTTCATCAACGCATCGTCTGACACCATATGCACCAGAACATTCTTCATCGTGCCGGGCGTCAACGCCCCAGTCGTCAACAAGCGTTTAACAAAATTGATGGCGCGCAGTTCGCGAAACAGCGATGAATTAAAGCTGATCTCATTGATGCGGTTC
>JABBAI010000020.1:0-6022 GCA_018608045.1 Octadecabacter sp.
AGGACGACGCCCAGAACCCGGGCACATCCATGGTTGTTTGGATCGGCTTTTGAGCTGGTGACAGGAATGTCACGCGCAGCGGGCGGCCCGCAACGGTTGGGTGGCGCGTAGCGCCGAACATTTCCTGAATACGCAGCGTGATTTTGGGCGCATCCCCGCTGTAATCAATGGGCTTGTTGTTGCCCAGTGGCGTGGTGAATTGGCTTGGCGCTTGATCATCCAGCGTCTTTATTTGGGCCCAATCGAGCGCGGCACGCAACGCAGGCAGGGCATCAAACGCCTTCCATTGACCGATTGTTTGCACGGCTGTCAGGTGGGGTAACAGCCAGTTGTCCAACGTGTCCATCAACGTCGCATCGCTTAGATCGGGCAAGTCGGGTACCACCGCGCGCACAAGGGCGACGCGGGCGCGAAACCTCTCTGCGGCGGGGCTGAATTTGAAACCGACCTCGCGGATGCCGTCCAACATGGCGCGTGCGATGTCGGCGTGCGGTGCGGTTGTCCAGCGAACGTCAGACAACACCACCGCACCGAGGCGTTCTTGCGTACGTGCGCGCACACGGCCATCGCGTTTGGACCAGTCGCATATGTTCACGGTTTCAATCTGGTTGTGTGCGATATCGCGAATATCAGCTTCGGATATGGCAAGGCTGGCGCGAATTTTTGCCTCGCGCGGATTGCCGTCCGTGTCTGTGACCACAAGGTAGGGCTGTCCTGCCAAGGGGTCTGCGGCGTCCATGATTGCGCCTTTGCCACCCGATAGCACAAAACGCGGCGCGTCGCCTGCACGGCGCTGGGCGATGCGGTCGGGGTAGGCCCGCGCAGCGTGACGTTCGGGTGCGTCGGGGGGGGCTTGGGGCGCCAGTTTTGCCAGCCGTTTCGCCTCTTGTCGCACGCGGGCGAGTCCTGCGGCGTTTGGTGGGTGCGCGCCGCGTTCGCCGGCGAGTACCTTGAGCCGTAACCGCAAATCCGATGGCGCACCGCGCAAGATATCGCGTTCTGACAACAATGCCGCCAATCCTGCCGCATCTTTGCCGCCGCGCACCAGCATATGGGCTAATCGCGGATGCAGCGGGAATTTTGCCAACGCGCGCCCGTGATCTGTGATGCGCGCGCCGTCCAATGCCCCAAGTGAGCCAAGCAATATGCGCGCTTCCCCCAACGTGACGTCGGGTGGGGGCGTCAAAAACGGCAAACCGTCACTGCCCCACAGCGCCAGTTCCAAGGCTAGTCCTGTCAGATCGGCGGCCTCGATTTCGGCGGGGGGGAAGGCGGGCAGCGCGCCGTCCTCTCCCTTGCTCCAAAGCTTATAGGCTACGCCGGCTGCAACCCGCCCCGCGCGGCCCGCACGCTGCGTTGCTTCGGCGCGTGTGACCCGTTCTGTCACCAGACGCGACATGCCGGACCCCGCGTCAAACCGGACCCGCCGCGCGCGCCCCCCGTCCACCACAACGCGCACGTCTTCAATCGTCAGCGATGTTTCGGCGATAGAGGTGGCGAGCACGATTTTGCGCCCCGAGGTCACAGGCGCAATCGCGGCACGTTGGTCTTTGAACGGCAATGCCCCGTAGAGCGGGCGCACCGAACACTCCGGCGCTAACCGCCCCTCCAGTAGGGACTGAACGCGGCGGATTTCGCCCTCCCCGGGGAGGAACACCAACACGCCGCCTGACGTTTCCTCCACGGCCTGTACCACCAGATTGGCCAAAGCGGCATCAAAACGAATATCTTTATGAAGGGGGCGGTCCAGCCACTTCGGTTCAACCGGAAAGGCGCGGCCTTGGGATGTGATAACAGGGGCGCCGACCAATTCGGCCACGGGCCCTGCATCCAATGTGGCGGACATGACCAGCAAGACCAGATCGGGGCGCAAGGCCTCACGTATTTCAAGCGTCAATGCCAGCCCGAGGTCGGCGTTCAAGGATCGTTCGTGGAATTCATCGAAAATGACCGCGCCAATACCAGTGAGTTCGGGATCGGATTGGATCATCCGCGTCAAAATGCCCTCGGTCACGACCTCAATCCGGGTGGCGTCGGACACCACCGTTTCGCCGCGCATGCGGTAGCCCACCGTTTGGCCGACGGGTTCACCGCGCTGTTGCGCCAACCGTTCAGCAGCACCGCGCACAGCCAAGCGGCGCGGTTCTAGCATGATGATTTTACCGCTGACGATATCGGCATCCAGCAACGCCAGCGGGACGCGCGTTGTCTTGCCTGCACCAGGGGGGGCCTGAAGAACGGCACAGCCCTGCGCGCGGGTTGCGACCAGCAATTCATCCAGCACGTCATCAATGGGTAAAACATCCGCCATTCCAACTTCATCCGGTGAAAAAACAACGAAGGCAACACCCGTCTGGACGCAAGCGCATTGCCCGCGCATAAAGCACCCATGGATATCGCCACAACAGCCGACAAAATCAAACGCGGGGATCGTCGCTCCTTGGCGCGCGCCATTACGCTGGTCGAAAGCACCCGCGCGCAAGACCGCGCCGCGGCGGCCGACCTGCTGGCGCATCTGGGAACCGAAAACCAAGCGTTGCGGATCGGGTTGTCAGGCACACCGGGGGTTGGAAAATCCACATTTATTGAACGCTTCGGGATGATGCTGACGGGGCAGGGCATGCGGGTGGCTGTTCTGGCGGTTGATCCGTCCTCAACGCGGTCTGGCGGATCGATCTTAGGTGATAAAACCCGCATGGATTTGTTGTCGCGGGACCCAAACGCCTTCATTCGCCCATCCCCCAGCCAAACCCAACTTGGTGGGGTCGCGCGCCGCACGCGCGAGGCGATCGCGCTGTGCGAAGCGGCAAATTTTGACATCGTATTGGTGGAAACGGTTGGCGTGGGCCAATCTGAAACGGCCGTGGCCGAAATGTCCGATCTGTTTTTGCTGTTGCTGGCGCCCGCCGGGGGGGACGAGCTTCAGGGTGTGAAGCGGGGGATCATGGAAACTTGTGATATGATCCTTGTAAACAAGGCTGACGGTGATCTGAAACTGCAAGCGATGCGCACCTGTGCGGATTATTCTAGTGCGCTGCACTTGATGCGAAAGCGCCCACAAGATCCCGACGATTTCCCGAAGGCCGTGGCTGTGTCCGCCCTTGAAGACGATGGAATTGGTGCCGCATGGGACGAAATGCAAACGCTGGCCGCGTGGCGCAAAGACAGCGGTATCTGGGACGCACGCCGCACCCAGCAGTCGCGATTCTGGTTCCATGAGGAAGTGCGGGCAGGGCTGCTGTCCCAACTGACGTCAGACAGCGCAGTCAAAGCACAGCTTCGCATGCTAGAAGACGATGTAACCGCAGGGAAAATCCGCCCCGCACATGCCGCTGAAACCCTGATTTCAAAATTTTTCGCCCGCTCGGGCTGAATATAGGATAAATCGGGTCCAAACGTCGGGTGAAACGAGGCGTTATGGGTTGACGGGGGCAAGGAATCCTCCTACTTCCCGCCCAATCGAATTCAAGCTTTGCTATGTGCAGGGTTTTAGACGTTAGAAAAAAGGGACCGCGTGCGCCGCACTGCTGGCCCTGCTTGAGAGGAATAGCCATGTCGCGCCGTTGCGAATTGACCGGAAAAGGCCCTATGTCGGGCAACAACGTAAGCCACGCCAAAAACCGTACACGTCGTCGGTTCTTGCCAAACTTGCAGGACGTGTCTTTGCTGTCCGATGTTTTGGGCCGCTCTTTCAAGCTGCGCATTTCCAACGCTGCACTGCGCACAGTCGACCACCGTGGTGGTTTTGACGCGTTCATGGCGAAAGCCAAAGACGCAGAGCTTTCCGCTGATGCGTTGAAGATCAAGAAAGACATCAACAAGGCGATGGCTGACGCGTAAGCCAACCCTGTTCTGACTTACAAAAGGCCCTGACCACTGCGTCAGGGCTTTTTGCGTTCCGGTGCGACGTTTGTGCCCTGTTAGACTCCGTATTACGCTGATATTTGGAGGCCATGATCCGTTTCCTTACCCTGACCTTTGTCGTGCTGATTGCTGTGACCTCACAGCAGATGGCGATGGCGCGCGGGGTCATGGTGGACACATCGGGTCAGGTTGTCTTGTGCACAGGGCAGGGCACGATTACCGTCAGGCTGGACCGCAACGGCGAGATTGTTGAAGGCGGCGATCAAGTTGCACATTTCTGTCCTGACTGCGCTTTGACGTTTGCCGATACCGTCACGCCTGCGCTCATTGCAGACGGCGTGGTTGTCCACATGCAGACGCTGTTGCAAACGCCTGTTTTGCAGACCCAAACATCACCTATCCCCACAGCGCTGAAGGCCCGTGGGCCGCCCTGACTGCCTGAATCTAAACTATACTTTTTGCAACATTCAGACAGTTCTATGAAGGAGCGATCCATGTCCCTCAAATCCACATTTTTGGGTGCCCTTGCGGCACTCACCTTCGCCACGCCTGCGCTGGCAGAGATTGAAATTCATGGCCAATACGCACGGTCGTCCAACGCGATGGCGGGGGCTGCATTTATGGTGATCTACAATCATAGCGACACGGACGACCGCCTGATTGGGGTCACATCAAACGCCGCTGCGCGCACGGAAATCCACACCCATATTGAGGACGACAATGGCGTGATGCGCATGGTTCACGTCGAAGACGGTATCGATATTCCTGCGGGTGAGGAAATCTTGATGAAACGTGGTGCGAACCATGTGATGTTCATGGGGCTCAGTGATCCATTTGTTCAGGGCGCCGATGTCACAATCACATTGATGTTTGAAACCGCGGGTGCGGTCGAGGTGATTGTTCCCGTCGATCAGGACCGCGTTAAAACTGATCACGGCGCGACGGATCATTCAGATATGGACCATTCAGATCACTGATCAGGGTCAGCCAGTACTTCGTTGACCCAGGCAGGCACAACCTGCGTCGCCACACCAAATCGGGCGTCTGAGAAATCGGACGCCCGTTCGCTTGCCCCAAGGTTCAGCTCCAACGTGTCTGCCCCCGATTGCGTCGCGACACGGACAAGCCCCGCCGCCGGATATACTACACCGCTGGTTCCAATGGCGACGAACATGTCAGCTTCAATCAAGGCCGTGCCGATACGGTCCATGTGATAGGGAACCTCTCCGAACCACACGACATCTGGGCGCACGGCACCTCCGCACGCGCAACGATCATGGGCTTGCATCACATCAGGGGCAGGCCAACGCGCGTCACACGCCGCGCACAAGGCCACCAAATGCGTGCCATGCATATGGATCACATCCCGTGACCCCGCCCGTTCATGTAAATCATCGACGTTCTGGGTGACCAACGTCACATCTACGCGCGGATCTTGTTGCAAAGCGGCCAAAGCTACGTGTGCCGCGTTGGGCTGACAGGACCGCACCTTGGCGCGCCGCATATTATAAAAGGCATGAACAGCCGCTGGATCGTCAGCGAAGCCTTCTGGCGTGGCCAGCTTCATCAGGTCAGCATTTTCCCACAATCCACCCTTGTCGCGAAACGTCCCCATCCCGCTTTCGGCCGAAATTCCGGCACCCGTCAGGATGACAATCCGTTTAGCCACACTGATAGCGGGCGGACCTCACGAACGCCTGATAGCGGCGCCAGAAATCATCGTTTGCCGGTGTGTCGCTGATCTTTGTCGCGTGGGCGACTTCCGGATCAGCAAAGAAACGCACCATCCGCGCGCGGTCCCGCGTGCTCAGTTCTGCATTGGCGACGCGTTGCACGCATGCGCAAAGCGATGTGGAGGCTGCTGAGCGATCTGCGGCCAAACAGGCGCGGCTGATGGGCCCCGTGGCCCCCGCCGTCGATCCTGAACTCAGTCGGTCCCGTCCACCGGAACAGGCCGTCAACGCAACCAATGCTGATAAAATCAAAAGGTTCTTCATATCGCCTCACTCACTGGACATGCCTAACCGGCGCGGGGTTATCCCCTTGGTGTCCCAACTGCTTAACCCAGTATGACGTACATCGCCGCGCCGTGAAAGCCCTTAGACGATCACATTTACGCGCCACATAGCCGCGGTAGGGGCGCAAATGTCTTAACAAA
>JABBAI010000020.1:6122-10296 GCA_018608045.1 Octadecabacter sp.
AAAAATCCGACGCCTTCATCTACGGGTCAGACGAAAAGATGTTCTTTCACAGCGAAACCATGTGGCAAGACGACGGGGGCAATAATCTGTCCCTGTCCCTGTGCGTGTTGCGCAAACGCTATCACGTCATGTGGGTCGCGATATGGAGCAATTATGAATACGCCGTCGCGGACAACCGCTGCGACACCGACAGCCTGTTCGAATACCCTGCCGAAATGATCCTCGCTGATATTGAATCCGGTGAAATGACGGCAATCGACTGCCCCGATGTGCCCTTGACGCTTGGCCGCATCTTTTGGGGCTTCACATGGTTGATCCTGCTGATCCCCGTGGTTCTGTTCTGCATCTGGGCCATTCGCGCACAAAACAAGCGCAGCGCACGCCGCGCCGAACTCACCTCCCATATCCCCGAAAAAGTCCACGGCCCACTGGCGTTTTGCCTTCAGGCAGCCCTGTCGGATGGCACGGCGGATGACAACGAACTGGCGGCGATTTCGAATGCCTTGAAAGAGGTCTACAGCCAGTGCCTGACGGTTCAGCAACTGCGCGAACTGGTCGACAACACCGACATGAACGCCGAAGCGCCCGAGATCAAAAACTTCCTGATGCTGGGCACGAACGAGGAAAAGCACCAAGCCCTGCGCCTGTTGGTGATGGTTACAGCCGCCGACGGAAACCTAGATCAGGCAGAGCTGAAATTCGCAGTCGAAATGGGTGCGAAATTGGGCTTCACACAAGCCGACGTCGCGCAGGTCTATCAAGGAATGCGCGGAAAGGCCGACACGCAGGTCTGAGTACTGGGGGCGGGGCCCACCGCTCGCCCGAACCACCTTGCCAAAACCGAGTTTTGGCAGCGCCCGCACCTCCCCCATGGCGAGGGCGCTTCGCACCATCCCCTCGGTTCGGGCGCATTGCAGTTGGCTTAGTCTGAGGGTCCATCATCAAAGGCATCCAACAACTTTCGAACCATCTTCCAAAGCCACTCGGCACGACCCACGCCTTTCTTTGACTTTTCGATCCACTGCACGATAGTCGCTGCATAGTTTGCGAAACGAGCGCGGACAAAGCGACCCACACGCCTACCCATTGCGATTGCCTATCCATCCGTTTCGATGATGTCCTTCGCCTCGCCGGAGGCCTCTTTGGCGATTTCCGTTGTAAAGTCTCGCATTTCTGTCGGATCAATCGGCTCTGCATTCTCCCGTAGATGAAGTTTTGCTGCGCGCAAACACCGCTTTCTCGCAACTTCGTCTGTTTCGCAGATTTCTTCTGCACTTAAAAATGCCGCGCCCTGTAAAGAAATCAATGCGCCATCCTCTGGATACCGATCTCCAAGATTCCTTTGAAACATCAGGCTAGCGTCGTTGAGCAAGCCAGCGACCGCACTTGGATTATTGCTCTGCAACGCTTGAGCGATAGCTAGCGCCTCTTCGCAAGATTCGTCGAAACCGTTGTTCCCGCTCGAGTCCAAGGCTGTTTTCAATGCGCCCCAACGCGTTCCTTGATGTAGTCTAGCAATTCGTCACGAAGCGGTGATTCGGCATCCACAACAAAAGCGTCAGCAAGCTCGTTGCGAACAAGTGGGGGCGCAACGGAGGTGCGCATCCGCGCCTCAATCCCTGCAATCACCGCGCCAACATGCACATACCCTTTCTCCCATACCGCTTGCTCAATCTGAATCACCTCGAGCGCAAGATCCCAATCAGTGAACGTGCCATTCCACATGCCATTATAGAACCGTAGCCAAAAACCCCACGCAGGATTGGCGCGCAACGCAATAATGACCTTTTTGTGGTTCTGCATGATAGCATCTGGAACTTTACCCAGTCCCCAAACAGGCGTTTGCGATAATATCTCAAGATGTTCCGCGTCCCATTTGACTGCGCCACCTGTACTTCTACGGAAGGTAAAAGTTGAATATCCGACGGATCTTGCAGCAGCTTCGGCAGAGGTGTCTAGCGATATATTTCCGGCGGAGTAACTCGCGTCAGCCGATGACTCGGCAGCGTGTTTGGAAGCGCCTTGAATAGATGGGGATGCTGCCGTTTCGGCCGCGTCGTCCGCAGCGGAAAGGCAAATTTTGCTCCAATCTATTTCCGTTGATCGCCCTAGCCCGCGTCCGGCCGATGTAAGGATTGAGCGAAATAGACTCAAATCAAGATCGTCTAAATGTCCACTTTTTTGGCCTGCCCGAAAATTCGAAACTACGCGCAAAGCAGCTCGACTAGCCATGAGGCTGCGCGTTTCAGCACTCTGAACCTCAAACCAAGTTGAAACACTGTCAATATTTGAAAAATCTAACTTAGCCACGGAGACTATCCACTTCACCATACCCCATTGCAAAACCTCAAAAACCCCTACATATCCTCATCATGACACCACTTTCACACATCCGCAATTTCTCCATCGTCGCGCATATCGACCATGGCAAATCAACCCTCGCCGATCGCTTGATCCAGTCCACGAACACCGTGGCGGAACGCGATATGAAGGCGCAGATGCTAGATTCCATGGACATCGAACGTGAACGCGGCATCACCATCAAGGCCAACACGGTCCGCATCGATTACACCGCCAAAAACGGTGAATCCTATGTGTTGAACCTGATCGACACCCCCGGCCACGTCGATTTCGCGTATGAGGTCTCCCGCTCCATGCGCGCCGTCGAAGGCTCGCTCCTCGTCGTGGATAGCACCCAAGGGGTTGAGGCGCAGACGCTCGCCAACGTCTATCACGCGTTGGACGCAGACCACGAAATCGTCCCTATTTTCAACAAGATAGACCTTCCTGCGTCCGACGTTAGCCGCGTCGCACAGCAAGTCGAAGACGTCATCGGCCTTGATGCATCCGGCGCCATCGCCGTGTCCGCCAAAACCGGCGAAGGCATCATGGAAACCCTTGAGGCCATCGTGCACCACTTGCCCGCCCCCAAAGGCGACCCCGACGCGCCCCTCAAGGCGATGCTGGTGGATTCATGGTATGACAGCTACCTCGGCGTGATCGTTTTGGTGCGCATCATCGACGGTAAATTGAAAAAGGGCGAACGCATCCGCTTCCTGTCCAACGACACCGTGCATGGCGTTGATCGCATTGGCGTCTTCCGCCCCGAAATGACCCCCGTAGATGAGCTCGGCCCCGGTGAGATCGGATTCCTCACCGCGTCGATCAAACAAGTCCGCGACACGCGCGTGGGAGACACAATCACGCACCACAAATCCGAAGTAGAGGCGCTGCCCGGCTTCAAACCCGCGCAACCCGTCGTGTTCTGTGGCCTGTTCCCTGTCGATTCCGCCCTGTTCGAAGATCTGCGCGAGGCCATCGACAAACTCGCCCTCAATGACGCGTCCTTCTCATTCGAAATGGAATCCTCCGCGGCCCTCGGCTTTGGCTTTCGCTGCGGCTTCCTCGGATTGCTCCACCTCGAAGTGATCCGCGACCGGATCGAGCGCGAATATGACATCGACCTGATAACCACCGCGCCGTCCGTGATTTATCACGTGCACCAAAAGGATGGCACGAAAATTGACCTCCACAACCCCGCCGACATGCCCGACATGACGCTGGTGGACCACATCGAAGAACCGCGCATCACGGCGACGATCCTTGTGCCCGATGAATACTTGGGCGAAGTCCTGAAATTGTGCCAAGATCGCCGCGGCATTCAAGAAGACCTCACCTATGCGGGGTCGCGGGCGCTGGTCGTCTATGATCTGCCCCTCAACGAAGTGGTGTTCGACTTCTACGACCGCCTGAAATCCGTGACCAAGGGCTATGCGTCGTTCGACTACACCCTCAAGGACTACCGCGAGGATAACCTTGTGAAGATGTCCGTGCTGGTCAACGATGAACCCGTCGACGCGCTGTCCATGATGGTCCACCGCGACCGCGCCGAAACCCGTGGCCGCGCGATGGTTGAAAAGCTCAAAGACCTGATCCCCCGTCACATGTTCAAAATCCCGATCCAAGCTGCGATCGGCGGCAAGGTCATCGCCCGCGAAACATTGTCCGCCATGCGCAAAGACGTCACTGCGAAGTGTTATGGAGGCGACGCGTCAAGAAAACGTAAACTGCTGGACAAGCAGAAGGCGGGTAAGAAAAAGATGCGCCAGTTCGGGAAAGTGGATATTCCTCAAGAGGCGTTTATATCGGCGCTCAAGATGGATAGTTAAGCATT
>JABBAI010000032.1 GCA_018608045.1 Octadecabacter sp.
CAAACCCAATGATGGACACGTCCTCGGGCACTTTGACCCCTAATTCTCGTGCGCTGCGCAAGGCTCCGGCACCCAAAACATCATTGCCGCAAAAAACAGCGGTCGTTTGGGGGGCGGACTTCATTACCTGCGCAAACGCGGTTGCGCCTTGCTCTATGCCATATGTCGTTTCGACAATGTGCAGATCGTCCGGGGACAGGTTCGAGGCGACCATAGCGTCCTCTATCCCCAATTGGCGCGCTTTAGCGCGGTCGTTCAGGGTGGTTCTCGCTGAGATAAACGCGAGATTTCTGTGGCCCAATTCGATGACTCTTAGCGCCATTTCGCGCATAGCTTTGCGGTTGTCAAAGCCGATTGAAGGGCGTGGCTGGCGGGTGTCGAAGGCCCACGTGACAAGTGCGGGCACGTTTTGAGTTTCCAGAAATCGGTAGACGTCGGGGCTGCGTTCATGCCCGATGAGCAGTAAGGCATCGGCCCCCCGCCCAACCAGCGCGCGAATTTGTTCTTCTTCGATGTCGGCACGGTAGGATGTGCTGGCCACAAGCATTGTGAAACCGTGCTCACGGAGCTCATCCTGAAAGGCTTGAAGACCACGTGCAAAAATCGCGTTTTCCATTGTCGGGATGATCGCGCCGATTGTATTTGTACGCCGCGAGGCCATAGCGCGCGCGCCGAAATTTGGTGAATAGCTCAGCGCTTTGACGGCTTGAAGGACTTTAGTTCGGGTTCTTTCTGTGACCTGATCGGGGAAGTTCAGACATCGCGAGACAGTCGCCGTGGAGACCCCTGCCGCAGTTGCGACATCTTGCAAGGTAGGAGTTGGCTGGTCTCTTTCCACCGTGATTTACCTCAAATCCTTGATTTCAGGGCCGATTATCTTCAACATGAGTTTGGCCAAAAAACGCAATGCTTGCAATGCGGAAATGTAAGGGCTTGCATTTTGAATTTGTAAGCGCTTACATGAAGGGAGATTCGGATTTGCGACTGGGAGGAGACGCAACATGCCGCTGATCGGGGCGATACTATTGTTTGTGGTTTTTGGTGTGAATGTGGGCCTCGGTTCTGCATCCAATTCCGCATTTCTGAACGATGTAGGTGAGATGCTGGTTTTGTCCGGTGCCGCGGTGTTGTTCGTGATCGCCATTCTCAAAAAAGAAGCTGACGCCAAGAAATAGCGCAGCGCAAAACCGTCCAGGGAGGACACTAAATTGGATAAAGACATCAAAAAATTGAAATCGGTCGAGCGCCGTAATTTCTTGAAACTGGCAGGGTCGGGTGCATTTACCGCCGCGATCGTCGCTGGTGCAGCTGGAACGCTTTGGTCAACCGAAGCCGCAGCGCAGACCGCGCAAGAAGAGAACGAGCGCGAAAACGCCGCTGATCATGTGATGACGATCGCCACCGCTTACGTGTTGGGTGCGACGCGCAGCTATCCGATTATGCAGCTGGACCTTAAAGAAAACATCCAGAACGCCACAAACGGCAAGGTTTATGTCAAGCTCGCCCCTGGTGGTCAGCTTGGTGCGGGTGGCGCATTGGCTCAATCTGTGCAGACCGGCACCATTCAGGCCGCGCAGCACTCGCTGTCCAACTTTGCCCCCTTTGCGAGTGTCGTTGACCTGATCAACATGCCGTATCTTTGCGGGTCTAACCAACGTTTCACCAATCTCGTACATTCCGATGTTTGGGCACAAGAAGTGAACCCGAAGGTCGAAGCTGCTGGTTTCAAGGCGCTGTTCTACGTGAACATTGACCCACGGGTTGTTGCCGTTCGCAAAGGCGGCGCAGGTGCTGTGACGACTCCAGGCGATCTGGAAGGCGTTAAGTTCCGCGTTCCCGGCTCTGCAATGTTGCAGCAGTATTACCGCATGGTTGGCGCGAACCCGACACCGGTTGCATGGGGCGAAACACCGTCAGCGATTGCACAGGGTGTTGCAGACGCACTTGACCCATCCGTTGGTGCGCTGCTTGTTTTTGGTTTCAAGGACTTGCTGTCCCACGTAACGTTCACACAGGCCGTGCCGGATTCACAGGTTTATTCCTGTAACCTCGAATGGTTTAACTCCATGCCCGCCGACATTCAGGACGGCATCATGGAAGCAGCTGAAATCACCCGTCATCAGAACCTTGCCAAGGTTCCATCGGCGCGTAACTACGCAATGGCTGAACTGCGCAAAGCTGGCGTTGAATTCCACTCGCTGTCGAGCGATCAGTTGGGTGAGTGGCAGGCAGCTGGGGGTTACCAGTTGGCCGAATGGGACAGCTTCAAAACAGAGCTGGCAGGGTCCATGGACACGTTTGCCAAGATCGAAGAAGCGGCAAGCACCCAAGGCCGCTACTACGTCCACGACGCCTAAACAAACCAGTTGGCGCGCATCCAAATTGGTGCGCGCCATCTACACCTGACCAACCACAAGTTTAAATTCTGACGCGTTTTATATGGCCACGAGAGGCCGTGTCCGCGAGAGAGGACTGCAATGAGTTTGCTTCAGAAACTAGACAAGAATGCCGAACGATGGTTGCTCTTGGTTTTTTACGTGATGTTAGTGTTGACCATGGCGATCGAAGTTCTGCGCCGTGAGATTTTCGCCTATTCGTCGATTTGGGGCGAAGAAATTGTGCGATATTCCTTTATCTACCTTGCTTGGATTGGAGCCGCTGCGGCCGTCAAGGAACGCGCGCATATCCGCATTGATGTGTTGATGCACTACGTTGGCCCACGCGTGAAAGCGCTCCTCTATATATTTGGCGATCTGGTGATGTTCGGCGTTGCAGCAATCGCACTGTATTGGTCTTGGGAAACGGTCCACGTGTCTTGGAAGTTCGGGTCGGTCAGTCACGGTCTTCGAATTTCCATGGTGTGGTTCTTCATGGCTGTCCCCTTGGGCTTTGCGATTATGATCGTCCGCCTCACCCAATCCCTATTGCGCGACATGCGTTCCCTTCGTGATGGCACCCCCGTCTACGAAGGCGACAAGCTGTTTGATTGAGGATTTAGAGCATGCTGTTTGGCCCAATTGAAACAATAGTAATTCTGGGATGGGACTTCTATTTGCCTGTCATCGCTTTTGTCGTGATGTGCGCGTTGGCGGTGCCTGTCTGGGCGTCCATCGGAGTGGCCGCGACGATGATGCTGTTGATGGCCGGGGACTTGCCCTTGGCCCTGTTGGGCGAAAGCCTGTTTCACGGTATTGATGCCTTCGCATTGACGGCTGTGCCGCTGTTTATCCTAACAGGTGACGTGCTTGTGCGCACAGGCCTGTCGCGTAAGTTTTTGGACGTAGCCGAGGCGCTGACCCAGTTCGCCAAGGGTGGTTTCGGATCTGCAACGGTTCTCGTTTGCGGCATGTTCGCTGCGATTTCTGGTTCGGACGCAGCGGGTGCTGCTGCTGTTGGCCGTATGACCATCGACCGGTTGGTTGAAAGCGGCTACCCGCGCCCTTATGCGTGTGCGCTGGTCGCAGCAGGCGCTTGTACCGGCATTCTGATTCCACCGTCGATTGCCTATATCATCGTCGGGCTTATCCTTGGTATTTCCGCCTCAACCCTATTTTTGGCAGCGATTATTCCCGGCGTGTCGATCCTGCTGGCGATCCTGATTACCAACCTAATCGTCAACCGCATCTACAGCTACGAAGGGGGCGGCAATCTGTCCGCGTCAGAGTACTTTTCCCGATTGGGCAGCGCGCTGGCGTCAGGCTGGTATGCTTTCATTGTGCCAATAATCATCTTTTACGGCATCTTTTCGGGGCGACTTACTCCGACTGAGGCAGGCGCAACGGCGGTGATTGTCACGATCATCATTGGCTTCATCATTGGCACACTTAAGCTATCTGACTTTCCGGCGATGCTCGTAAGTTCCGCCAAGGTCAACGGGATCATTCTGCCGATCATCGCTTTCTCGCTGCCGTTGGCGCAAGCTTTGGCTATCATGGGTGTTCCGCAGGGCTTTGTGTCCGCAGCCACGGCGATGACCGACAATCCAACCATCCTGATCCTGATGATGATTGGTATCTTGATCGCGGCGGGTTGTGTGATGGAAACAACGCCAAACATCGTGATCCTCGCGCCGATCTTGAAGCCACTATCTGACAGCATCGGCATGAACGAAATTCAGTTTTGCATCATGATGATTACGGCACTGGGCGTAGGTTTTATCACACCGCCCCTTGGTTTGAACCTGTTTGTCGTATCCGGCATCACCGGTGAATCCATCTTGAAAATTGCCTGGCGGGCCATTCCGTTCGTTCTTTGCATGCTGGTCGTCGTTTTGCTGATCGCATTCGTTCCGGCAATCTCCACAACTTTCCTTCCGGAAATTTACAAATAAGGCATGAAAAACATGGCACGCGAATATCTAAAGAAGGCAACCCTGACTGCGCAATCTGGAGCGTCAGATGTCCATGATATTGTTCAGGATATTCTGACAAATATCGAGGCAGGCGGCGATGCTGCGGCCATCGATTATGCGCAGAAGTTTGACAAATACGATGGCAACATCATCCTGACGGACGAAGAAATTCAATCTGCTTGTGATCGCGTTCCAGAGAATCTGAAACAGGACATTCAATTCGCGCATGACAATGTGAAGCGCTTCGCCGAGGCGCAAAAAGCCACGGTGAGTGACATCGAATTCGAAATCACTCCGGGGCTGATAGCGGGCCAAAAGGCCATCCCTGTTGACGCAGCAGGCTGCTATGTTCCGGGCGGACGCTACAGCCATATCGCATCTGCAATTATGACGGTCACGACTGCCAAGGTCGCCGGTTGCAGCCATATCACCGCAACATCACCACCGCGCCCTGGCATTGGCGTCGCCCCGGCGATCGTCTACGCCGCTCATATCTGCGGTGCCGACAAGATCATGGCGCTTGGTGGGGTTCAGGGGGTTGCCGCGATGACCTTTGGACTGTTCGGCCTGCCAAAGGCCAACATTCTTGTTGGGCCAGGAAACCAGTTTGTCGCCGAGGCCAAACGCATTTTGTTTGGGCGCGTGGGTATCGACATGATCGCGGGTCCAACCGACAGCTTGGTTCTGGCTGACAAGACAGCCGATGCGCACATCGTCGCGACAGATTTGGTAAGCCAAGCGGAACACGGATATAACTCGCCAGTCTGGTTGGTCACAAATGACAAAGCACTGGCACAGGACGTTATGGCAAGGGTGCCTGCATTGATCGAAGATCTGCCGGAATTGAACCGTGAAAACGCTTTTGCAGCATGGCGTGACTATGCCGAAGTGATTCTGTGCGAGGATCGCGAAGATATGGCTGCCTGTTCAGACGAATACGCACCCGAACACTTGACCGTGCAAGCCGAAGATCTCGATTGGTGGCTGGGGCGCTTGTCTTGCTATGGCTCTTTGTTTCTTGGTGAAGAAACCACAGTGTCCTACGGCGACAAAGCATCAGGCACCAACCATGTTCTGCCGACCTCTGGTGCGGCGGGCTATACGGGTGGTTTGTCGGTGCACAAGTATATGAAAATCGTCACTTGGCAGCGGTCCACGCGTGAAGGGTCGAAGCGGGTCGCAGAGGCCACAGCACGGATTTCACGGCTAGAGGGCATGGAGGGCCACGCGCGGGCCGCCGACGTGCGGTTGGCCAAATATTTCCCCGGTGAGAATTTTGATCTGTCCGCCGATGGGTAAGCCAGCCGCACTCTTTGATCTAAGCGGCAAGGTGGCATGTGTCACTGGCGCAAGCTCGGGTCTTGGACGCCGCGCAGCAATCGTGCTGGAGGCGGCTGG
Source organism: Octadecabacter sp. (assembly GCA_018608045.1). Taxonomy (GTDB): domain Bacteria; phylum Pseudomonadota; class Alphaproteobacteria; order Rhodobacterales; family Rhodobacteraceae; genus Octadecabacter. The sequence continues at coordinate 5,750 of JABBAI010000032.1, forward strand.
TGCGCGGGTTGTCGGCGTGGCCCGCAGGGCGGATGCTTTGGACAGTCTGTGCGAAGAAATCGGGCCTTGCGCCTCAGGCGTGGTTGCGGATGTGGCGGCCAGGCACGCCATCCCGCAACTGGCCGCCGACATCTCTGCCCCCTTTGGTCCCCCCGATATCGTACTTCACGCGGCTGGTGTGAACGCACGGCAGGCGGCTGATAATGTGACAGCAAACGGTTGGGACCAAACGCTGGCCCTGAACTTGTCCGCGCCTTTCTTTTTAAGCCAAGCCTTGGTGCCTGCCATGCAAGCCAAAGGCTGGGGCCGGATCGTGAATTTTGCGTCTTTGCAGGCGACACGCGCCTTTCCCGCTGGCATCGCCTACGGGGCCAGCAAGGGTGGCATTACACAACTGACCCGTGCCATGGCCGAAGCTTGGTCGCCGCACGGGATTACCGCCAACGCCATTGGTCCGGGATTTTTTCCCACGCAGCTGACAGCCGCGGTGTTTGATGATGACACGCGCGCCGCGCGCAATGCCGCCCAAACCTGTATCGGGCGCAACGGTACGTTGGAAGACATCGATGGGCCGGTTTTATTTCTGTGCTCTGACGCGTCCAACTACGTGACGGGCCAGGTGTTGATGGTTGATGGGGGGTTCACCGCAAAATGAAAGCTTTGGTCTATGACGGCGTTGAAACACTTGGGTTCCGCGATATGCCTGATCCTGTTCCGGCGCAGGGCGAGCACCTAATCCGCGTCGAGGCCGTCGGCATCTGCGGGTCCGACATGCACGCGTATCTGGGTCATGACGCGCGCCGTCCTGCCCCGCTGATCCTCGGGCATGAGGCTGCGGGGGTTGTTCTGGGCGGGCCACATGACGGGATGCGCGTGACGGTCAATCCGCTGGTGACCTGTATGGACTGCGCTGCCTGCAAAGCGGGTCGCGCAAACCTGTGTCCAACCCGTCAGATTATTTCCATGCAACCTCGTGAGGGGGCGTTCGCACAATTCGTGTCCATGCCGATGCACAACTTGGTTGAGGTGCCCGCCGGTGTGCCGATTGAAAAAGCCGCCCTTGCCGAACCCCTCGCCGTCAGTTGGCATGCGGTTCGTTTAGCACTGGAGGCGCTGCATCCGTCGATGGATCGGCGTGCCGTTGTGATTGGCGGCGGTGCCATCGGGCTGGCAGCCGCGCTCGCTTTGAACGCGATGGGTGTGCAGGACGTCACCGTCATTGAGCCGAACGACGACCGCCGTGCATTTCTGAATGACAGCTGCGGACAGACCGCAATACGCGTCCCTCAAGGCGCCGCCTCGATTGTGATTGATGCTGTGGGCTTTGGTGCGACCAGAGCAAGCGCATCACAGATCGTCGAGCCTGGTGGTGTCATTGCCCACGTGGGGTTGGGAGACAATCATCCGGGGTTGGATGTCCGCCGCACGACATTGCAAGAGATCACTTTTATTGGAACCTACACCTACACCGCCCAAGATTTTGGCGATACGGCCGCGGCGATTTTCGACGGACGTTTCGGGCCATTGGACTGGACCGAAACGCGCAGCCTTGATGCGGGCGATGCTGCTTTCAAGGACCTGCGCGCAGGCCGTGTGGCCGCCCCCAAAATCATCCTGACCCCATGGCCATGACCCAATCGGAGACCGCAGATGTATAACAAAATACTCGTCCCCATGGCGCTGGACCACGGCATATCTGACAACACCCTCGCGGTCGCCAAAGCGCTGTCAGGTACGGACAGCCAGATCATCGCGTTGCATGTCTATGAAGCACCACAAGGGTCTGTGGCCGCTTATCTGGACAAGGCCGATGTGAAGGCGGGCATCGCACGTGCGCGGGCCGATTTGGCACAAAAGACCGATCACCTTGATGGTGTCACAGCCGATCTGGTCACCGGTCACACCTACCGTTCCATCATTGATTATGCATCCAAACATGCCATCGATTGCATTGTTTTGGGGTCCCACAAACCGGGCCTCAGCGACTACCTGCTCGGCTCAACCGCCGCCCGCGTTGTCCGCCATGCGCCCTGCGCTGTCCACGTCTACCGAAGTTCTTAATCCCTCGCGCTTGCGCGCCCCTACGAAAGGTAAACCCACATGAACATCGACAAGAGGATCTGTGACGATCTTGTTGCCAACGACGTCTCTTTCGTGACCACCGTGCCGTGCAAACAGCTGGCCGGTGTGATCGAAGAAATTGATCAGCGGAGCGAGATTTTCCACATCCCGTCCAATAAGGAAGACGAAGGCATGGGCTTATGTGCAGGTGCCTTTATGGGAGGCAAACGGTCGGCCATCATTATGCAGAACACCGCCATTGGCGTGACGATCAACACGCTGGCAACACTGACACAGTTCTACCGCATGCCGCTGCCGATGATTATTTCGTACCGCGGTGAGCTGCGCGAACCTGTGGCCTGCCAAGTCGAAATGGCCGTGCATACCAAGGCGCTACTGGCGCAGATGCACATTCCGACCTATCATTTTCATTGGCAAAAGGACGTCGAGGAATTTGATAACATCCTGAAATACACCTTCATGTGCAACAAACCTGTGGCGATCCTGACCGACGCCAATTTCTGGGGAGGCTACGGCGACCAATGATCAGATCAGAAATCCTCAAAGACATCGCGCCCATCATTCGGGATCATCTTGTCGTCTGCAACATCGGTCTGCCCAGCCAAGAGCTGCATCTGATCGATGACCAGCCGACCAACTTCTACATGCTGGGCACCATGGGCCTCAGCTCCAGCATCGGTTTTGGTCTGGCTTTAGCACAGGACAAACCTGTCATTTCTATCGACGGGGACGGGTCGGTTCTGACAAACCTTGGCACGCTACCCACCATCGCCAACAACGCCACGGGCAATTACACGCTGCTGATAATCGACAACGGGTCCTACGGATCCACGGGCGATCAGCCGACCTATGCGGGCAGGAAAACCTCGCTTGCGGCGGTGGCCACTGCGTGTGGATGCGACAACGTCGTTGAAGTCCAAGACAAAGACCTCGGCCCAGTCCTGCGGGCGGCAATCGACAGTGACGACATGACAATCATCGTGTGCAAATGCGACAGCGGCAACATCAAGCTGCCAGTCATCACGCTTGATCCCGTCGTTATCAAGCACCGGTTCATGCAAGCTGTCGCGTCCTGACATGTGGTCCGCTGCCGCGCATATCCATTCCGCGTATGACGCGCGGCGGCTGGCCAAACGGCGCCTGCCGTGGATGATATTCGACTATATCGATGGGGCGGCAGGCCGTGAAACCGGGGCTGTGCGCAACCGTGCAGCCCTTGATGCCCTCACCTTGCGGCCTCGCATCTTGCGCAATGTCGAACAGAGCGATCTGACGACACAAATCTTTGGAACAACCGCAGCCCGACCCTTTGGGATAGCCCCCATGGGCATGTGCAATCTGAGCAGTCCGGGTGCTGACCTGATGCTTGCGCGGCTCGCTGCGCGCCACAATGTACCCCACGGTGTGTCCACAGTTGCTTCGACCCCTCTCGAAGAAATCTTCGACGTATCGCAGGGCAACGCATGGTTTCAACTTTACGTCAGCGGGGATGGCGCAGGGTCCTTCAAACTGGTCGAGCGCGCCAAACAGGCGGGCTATAAAACGCTTGTTCTGACGGTAGACGTCCCCGAAGTTGGAAGACGTCCCCGCGAATTGCGCCACGGGTTTAAAATGCCGTTTCGCATTGGCCCGCGCCAATTCATCGACTTCGCCCTGCATCCACGCTGGTCCTTGACCAGTGTTGTTGCAGGCAAACCGCAAATGGCAAACTTTGAAATGCCGGGATACGAATTTGACCGCACCGAAAGCCGCGCGCGCGCTGATTGGGACACGCTGGCGAGGTTGCGCGACGTGTGGCCTGGCAATCTGGTGATCAAAGGCGTGCTGGACGTGGAAGATGCAGTGGCGCTCAAGTCTGCAGGTGTTGATGCCATTCAAGTCTCCAGCCACGGATCACGCCAACTCGAAAGCGCCCCTGCGCCGATTATGATCCTGCCGCTGATCAGAGCCGCTGTTGGTGATGAATTCCCACTTTTCTTCGATTCCGGCCTGCAGTCGGGTGAGGACGTCCTCAAGGCCTTTACGCAAGGCACCGATTTCACATTCTTCGGTCGCGTCCTGCAATTTGCCATCGCCGCGGGCGGCGAGGCGGGTCTGAACCGCATGTGGGAGGTGTTGACCGACGAGCTTTCATCCGCGATGGCACAGACAGGCCTTACAACATTAGATAAGGGTAAGCCTTCCTAATTGGCGGAATTTTCCCTTGATGGCGGACAACGTGTGCTTTCGCTGCGGTTGCTATGAAGGTCTGCTTTGGTCACCTTCGATGCGGTGTGATTTGATCGAAATGTCTTGCCACTCTACTCGATCATCTTGAACGCATACCGGAGAACGGTCGCGATTGTGGCGTTATCGACCCCTTCTTTTTGCATCTGCATCGCCCCACCGTTTTGAGCGT
>JABBAI010000146.1 GCA_018608045.1 Octadecabacter sp.
AAACCCCATATCGCGGAAGCCGTCGGTTTTCGATTGGCACTTTCGAAAGAGGTCTAAATCGGCTTATCGCTGCGACGCATCAGGCCCGTTTTGCTTCAATCACTTCCCAGATCTTTGCGGTGATGTTGGTGTTGTCGAACCGTTCAAGCTCCTGAATGCCGGTCGGGGACGTCACATTGATCTCAGTGAGGTAGTCGCCAATCACGTCGATTCCGACGAAAACCTGACCTTTTTCACGCAAAAGCGGACCAATACGGGCGCAGATTTCAAATTCGCGCTCCGTCATTCCGACCTTTTCAGGGCGTCCACCCACATGCATGTTGGATCGCGTTTCGCCTTTCGCGGGGACCCGATTGATTGCGCCGACGGGTTCGCCGTTGACCAAGATGATACGTTTATCACCTGCGCTGACATCGGGCAAAAACTTCTGCATTATCAAAGGCTCACGGTTGATGGCAGAGAACATCTCGTGCAGTGATGCCAGGTTGCTATCGCCTTCGGTCAGTTTGAAAACACCTGCGCCGCCGTTGCCATAAAGCGGCTTGAGGATCACATCGCCGTGGCGGGCGCGAAAGGCCTTTAGCGTTTCAAGATCGCGTGCGACGGCCGTGGGGGGCGTCAGGTCTGGAAAATCGAGAACCAGCAGTTTTTCCGGATAATTCCGAACCCAAAACGGATCATTCACCACCAGCGTATCGGGGTGAATGCGATCCAGAATATGGGTCGTTGTGATGTAGCCCATGTCGAAGGGCGGATCTTGGCGCAGCCACACCACATCGACCTCGGACAGGTCTTGTTCACGCATTTCGCCAACCTCGAAATGATTGCCAACTTCACGGCGAACAACCAAGTCCTGCCCCCGCGCCATGACCCGCCCTTCTTGATAGCTCAGCTGGTCGGGCGTGTAGTAAAACAGCCGATGCCCGCGCGCCTGTGCTTCTTCGGCAAGGCGGAAAGAACTGTCAGCGTTGATATCAATCGGCCCGATCGGGTCCATCTGAAACGCGACGAAAAGGGATTTAGGAGCCGTCATATTTATATCCAATGCAGTGATTTGAACCTACATGGACCCGACAAATCCCGAGTGCAATGGTTACGCCGTCATGAAGGCGTTTTCGATCACGTCAACGCGCCCCATGTCATCGACAAGCGCCAGATCAATCCGCACATCTGTCAGCTGGCCTCTCGGTTGGGTCGCCAAAAACTCTGCCCCAGCCCCGTAAATCCGATCCATCTGGCGATGGGTCAAATGGGCCGCAGCGCGCGCATGGCTGCGACTTTTCTTAACCTCGATGAAGATCACATCGTCACCGTTTTGGGCGATAAGATCAATTCCACCGCGCGATCCGCGCCAGCGTTTTGCAAGAACCGCCTGTCCACCGCCCGCGTATCGTCGGGCAACAATATCGTCGGCTGTAAGGCCTACATGATACGCCGTGCGTCCGAGATGTTGTTTAACAGTCATTCATCGTCCTTCAGGCTAAGCGCCAATTGATAAACATCGCGCCGTGCCATTCCTGTGGCCCCTGCCACCGCTGTCGCGGCGTCCTTGATCCGCATGGTCTTCATCGCGTTCACCAAAGCGTCCCTAACATCGTCTTCGTTCATTTCTTCGCCGATCCCGCGTGCGATCAGCACTACTATTTCGCCCTTCAACGTCCGCCCATCCAAGGCCGCGACCAAGTCGGAACCCGCCCCGCGCAGAACTTCTTCGAACTTTTTTGTCAATTCGCGACAGATCACCACAAACCGATCAGCCCCCATCACATCGCACACATCCCTTAACATTGAATGAATCCGCTTGGGCGATTCGTACAAAACAACCGTGGCCGCCACGTCGCGCAGCCCCTCAAGCCCTTTGCGCCGCGCCGCCTGTGTGCTGGGCAGGAACCCTGCGAAATGGAACGCATCACTGGGCAAACCGGAAACCGTAAGCGCCGTTAATACAGCGGACGCCCCCGGTGCCGCTGTCATCATCAGACCCAGTTCACGAAACATCGCAGCCAGTTTATAGCCCGGATCAGCGACAAGTGGCGTGCCGGCCTCGGACACGTAGGCCACAGATTTTCCAGCATTGACGGCGGCAACCAAACGGTCGCGCACCGCTTCACCAGAATGATCATGATAGGCCACCATGGGCCGCCTGCCTGCTGAAATACCGTGAATTTCCATCAACTTACGGGTACTGCGGGTGTCCTCTGAGGCGATCACATCCGCGCTGGCCAAAATATCAAGCGTGCGCAATGTGATGTCACGGGCATTCCCGATGGGCACCGCACACAGGTAAAGACCAGCCGAAAGGGGAACTTGTCGATGATTCATACCTAGACCCTCCGGACACGCTCTCTATGATGCTGCCCAAACAGGCGCAGGAACAATCCCTACGCCCAGAGGGAGTGAAATAGTCCATGTTAAGCCATTTGCCCAGCCTGCCCGCCCGCGCCTTGCGCAAGGCCACAGCCCGTATTTTTGCGTTCACGACGCTCGCCTTTCTGGCCGCCTGTGATCTTGCGCTGCCCGGCATCGGTGGTGACAATTCAGGTCAACAGATCGACCCGAGCGCACCCGTGCAAGTGGCGCTTTTGGTGCCAGGGGGCACAGGCAATCCCGCGTTTGATCAAATGGCAGCCAGCCTCGAAAATGCTGCGCGGATGGGTGTGACTGATCTGAACGGTGCCCGCAGCATCGATCTTCGGATTTACAACACAGCCCGCAACCCCGCGCAGGCCGCCCAAATGGCCGCAGCTGCGCTTGCGGATGGCGCGCAAATCATCCTCGGCCCGCTCGACGCCGAAAGCGCAAATGCGGTTGGTCTTGCGGCAGCCCCTGCAAATGTGAACGTCATGTCCTATTCCAACAACCCTGCGGTTGCGGGTGGCAATGTGTTCGTGTTGGGCAAGACCTTCGGCAATATTTCAGACCGGTTGGTCACGTATGCCGGCACTCAAGGCGTAAACAATTTCATGATCGTGCATCAAGAAGATCTAGCGGGAACCGTTGGCCGCGACGCAATCGCGACGTCCATCCAGTCCAACGGTGGCACGGTTACGGGGATTGAATCCTACACGTTCAGCCAACAAGGCATCTTTTCACGCGCGCCAGCCATTGCCGCCGCCGCCAACAGCAATGGCACCCAAGCGGTTTTTGTCACCGACACGCTGCAAGGCGGATTGTCCATCCTTGCGACATCGCTCGACGATCAGGGTCTGACACTTGCCAACACGCCGTTAATCGGTTTGGCGCGTTGGGACAGCAAGCCGCAGGCTGCCGCCTTGCCGGGTTTGCAGAATGGTCTGTTCGCCGTCGGTGATGCAGGTCGCGAAGCGGCGTTCAGTGCGCGGTATGAGGCGACATACGGGCGAGCCCCCCACACCCTCGCCAGCATCGCCTATGATGGTATCGCTGCCATTGGCGCCTTGGTCGCAACAGGGGATCGTAATGCACTGACGACGTCATCGCTGACGCGGGCGTCCGGTTTTGCGGGTGCCACAGGCATCTTCCGCCTGCTTCCAAACGGCACCAACCAGCGCCCTTTGGCGATTGCACGGTTCCAGAACAACCAGATGCAGATCGTCGATCCGGCACCTTCGTCCTTCGGGCGCGGCGGGTCCTGATCTGGCCTTTGACTTAACCCACACTCCGGTCCCTGATGACCTGATCTGCCCCGCGGATGACATCGTCGACCGCAGGGTTTTGCGTGACCAGTTGAACGCTGCGATCACGGTCGCTGGTGCAACGCCAGCGGAGCCACGCGCAGCAGTGGTGCCGATCCTCAAGGCCGCGTTGGAATTGGGTCGCACCAAGATTGCGACCGCCTTCAAGGCCGATCCGTTTTCATCAGCACCCACGACACGCGCCTATGCATGGCTTACGGATGCAGTCGTGATTGAGGTCTTTGCGCTCGCCAACACCCACCTGCATCCAAATCCCAATCCGGCCAGTAAAGAACACCTTGCCTTGATCGCCGTGGGTGGTTCGGGCCGTGGTGAAATGGCACCGCATTCTGACGTCGATCTGTTGTTTCTGGCGCCTTACAAATTGACCCCATGGGCCGAAAGCCTGATTGAATCGATGCTCTATATCCTGTGGGATCTAAAGCTGAAAGTGGGTCATGCCAGCCGCACCGTCAAAGAATGCCTGCGCCTCGCGCGGGAGGATTATACGATCCGCACATCGCTGGTCGAAGAACGGTTTCTGGCGGGTGATGCAGCACTTGCCACGGATTTGACACACCGCTTGCGCACCGAATTGTTCGCCCTGACCATTCCCGATTTCATCGACGCGAAGCTGACAGAGCGCGCGGAGCGCCACCGCAAGCAAGGCGGGCAGCGTTACATGGTGGAACCCAATGTCAAAGAAGGCAAAGGCGGTCTGCGCGATCTGCAATCGCTGTATTGGATCGGCAAATATATTCACGGCGTAAAGGATGCGTCCGAACTGGTGGCGCAAAAGGTGTTCACGCAGGACGAATATGAAGAATTCCGCGAAGCGCACGGGTTCCTTTGGGCTGTGCGGTGTCATCTTCATCTTCTGACGAACCGCGCCGCGGACCAGCTGACGTTCGACATGCAAGTCGAGGTCGCGGAGGCCATGGGATACACCGACAGCCCGGGGCGACGCGGCGTTGAAAAATTTATGCAGGACTATTTCCGCTTTGCCACCGACGTCGGCGAACTGACGCGGATTTTTTTGGTCGCCCAAGAAGAAGCCCTTCTCAAGGCGGAGCCGATGTTGCTGCGCCTGTTCAACCGCACCAAAAAGGCAAAAGCCCCCTACGCGATCAAGCAAAACCGTCTGACGGTTGCGCAACCTGATGCCTTCCTGAAAGATCCGTTAAACCTGCTGCGCATGTTCGAAGAAGCCCTGCGCACGGGCACGTTGATCCATTCTGATGCGATGCGCCTGATCAAGGCCAACCTGCATCTGATCGACGACACAATGCGCAACAACAAAGAAGCCCAGCGCATTTTTCTTGATATCATGCTGAAACACGGCAACCCCGAACGGGGCCTACGCCGGATGAACGAATTGGGCGTGTTGGGTGCGTTTATCCCGGAATTTGAGGCCATCGTGGCGATGATGCAGTTCAACATGTATCACCACTACACTGTCGACGAACACACGATCCAGACGATCAGCCACCTCGCTAAAATTGAACGCGCCGAGCTTGACGAAGAATTGCCTGTGTCCGCGTCGATCATCAAAGGCGGGATCAATCGCAAGGTGCTTTTTGTGGCGCTGCTTCTGCATGATATCGGCAAGGGACGTGATGAGGATCATTCAATCCTTGGCGCAAAAATTGTGCGCAAAGTGGCGCCGCGTTTGGGGTTGTCCAAAAAGGATTGCGACACGGTAGAATGGCTCGTGCGGTATCATTTGCTGATGTCAGACATGGCGCAAAAGCGCGACATCGCCGACCCGCGCACGGTGCGCGATTTCGCCAAAGCGGTGAAGACCAAAGAACGCCTTGATCTGCTGTGCGTGCTGACGGTGTGTGATATTCGCGGTGTCGGGCCCGGGACGTGGAACAACTGGAAGGCCGTGCTGATCCGCGGGCTGTACCGCCAAACCAAATTCGCGCTTGAAAACGGGATGGAAGCCCTGAACCGCGAAGAACGCGGGACAGAGGCGCGTCGCAATCTGCGTGCGGCGCTGAACAGCCAAACACAAGCCGACTGGTCAGAAAAAGAAATCCGCGCCGAAGTCGCGCGTCATTATCCGCCCTATTGGCAAGGTCTGCACGTCACAGCACACGTGGATTTTGCCCACCTGTTGCGTGGCATTGGCACCAACGAAGTCCGTATCAATCTGACACCTGATGAAGACCGCGATGCGACGCGGGTGTGTTTTGCCATGGCCGATCACCCAGGTATTTTCAGCCGCATGTGTGGCGCGCTGTCGCTTGTGGGCGCAAACGTGGTCGATGCGCGCACATTCACATCCAAAGACGGTTTTGCCACAGCGGCGTTCTGGGTGCAGGACAGCGATGAAACCCCGTATGAGGAATCGCGCCTGCCCCGCCTGCGCAAAATGATCGAAAAGACATTGCAGGGTGACGTTGTGGCGCGGGATGCCTTGGCCGACAAAGACAAGATGAAAAAACGCGAACGTGCGTTTCGGGTGCAGACCTCAATCACGTTCGACAACGACGGATCCGAAATTTACACCATCATTGAGGTCGACACCCGCGACCGGACAGGTTTGCTCCATGATCTGACGCGCACGCTGGCCAATATGAACGTCTATATCGCAAGTGCCGTCATCGCGACGTACGGCGAACAGGTCGTCGATACCTTTTACGTCAAAGACATGTTCGGGCTGAAATTCCACGCCGAGGGCAAGCAACGCGCGCTGGAACGCAAACTGCGCGAGGCGATTGAACAAGGGTCCGAAAGGGCCCGCGCCTGACGCTGCACAAGTTCTCCATAGAGTTTGCGGCGCTGTCGCCCTACAACAGGGTCAACGAACAAAAAACGAGCAGTGCCCCATGAAACCCATTCGCCTTATCGCCAGCTTTGCGACCGTTGGGGTCTGGACGTTGCTGTCGCGCATTTTCGGGTTTATTCGCGATATCCTGATCGCTGGATATCTCGGTACGGGATTTGTGGCACAGGCGTTTCTCGTCGCGTTTTCCTTGCCCAATATGTTTCGCCGCTTTTTTGCAGAAGGCGCGTTCAACATGGCGTTCGTGCCGATGTTTTCCAAGAAACTAGAGGGGGAACAGGACGCCAAGGATTTCGCGCAAGACGCCTTTGTCGGGCTTGGGTTCATCCTGTTGATTTTCACCACCATCGGCGTGGTGTTTATGCCCGCGTTGGTTTTGATGATGGCAAGCGGGTTTGCAGGCGATGCGCGCTTTGATCTTGCCGTGTCCTATGGGCGGATCGCGTTTCCCTACATTCTATTTATATCGCTGGCCGCACTTATATCCGGTGTTTTGAATGCAACGGGGCGGTTTGTGGCAGCCGCCGCGGCACCTGTGCTGCTGAACGTGATATTCATCATGGCGATGGTCTTTGCCGCATTCAACGCGACCCTTGCAGTTGAGGATGTAACGGGCGGCGAAGTTGCAGAGTACATCGGCAACCACCTTGCATGGGCCGTCCCCATCGCGGGGGTCGCGCAACTGGCGCTGGTGTGGTTCGCGGCGCGGCGCGCGGGGTTCACGATGCGTCTACGCCTACCCCGCCTAACACCGGATTTGCGTAAACTGGCCCTGATCGCTGCACCCGCGATGTTGGCGGGGGGCGTCGTGCAGATCAACCTGTTGGTGGGCCGCCAAGTGGCGTCGTTTTATGACGGCGCGATTGCGTGGCTGTCGTATGCGGATCGCTTGTACCAACTCCCCCTTGGTGTGGTCGCGATTGCGCTGGGCGTGGTCTTGTTGCCCGACCTTAGTCGCCGCCTTGCCGCTGGTGATCTGGAAGGTGGGCGCGAGGCATTCAACCGCGCATCTGAACTTGCGTTGGCCTTAACGATCCCCGCCGCTGTCGCGCTGATCGTGATCCCCTTGCCGCTGGTCAGCGTGTTGTTTGAACGCGGCGCATTTGATTCTGATGATACGGCAGCGACCGCCTTGGCGTTGTCTGTCTACGGCCTCGGCCTGCCGGCGTTCGTTTTGCAAAAGGCGTTGCAGCCGCTGTTTTTTGCGCGCGAAGACACGCGCCGCCCGTTTTATTATGCCGCCATTGCGATGATCGTGAACGCGGTTATCGCTATCGGGTTGTCAATCTACATCGGCTATATCGCCGCCGCTTTGGCGACGACTTTGGCCGCGTGGGTCATGGTGTGGTTGCTGTGGCGCGGCAGCCGTTCCATGGGCGAAGCGGCGGCGTTTGATACACGGTTCAAGCATCGGCTGTGGCGCATCATCCTCGCGTCTGGATTGATGGGCGGGGTGTTGATCGTTGCCGTATTACTGGTCGGCCCTGCGCTGGGCATGGCAGGCGTGCGCTACGCCGCGCTGGCCTTTGTGGTGAGTGTCGGCATGGGCGGATATTTCATCATCGGTCAGATGATTGGTGCGTTCCGCCTGTCCGAATTCAAGGCCGCAATGCGCCGCTAAATCAGCGGCGGCGCAGGCGGATCAGGAAGGCGGACCAGCCACCCGGTGCCAGCAACGGGGCGATGGCAAGGCCAACCACAAAACCCGCGACCTCGGCGATCCAAGTGGGGGATGACCCGAAGATCATCGAATACACCAACATGAGGCCAAGCAGGATACCAATCAGCTGAAACGCCTTCAGCTGGTTGTCCCCAAGCCGCTCAAGCGCCAACCACATCAGATAGGTATAGGCCCCGATCAAGCCGTAGATGCCCGGATAGGCCCCGACCAGCGGCGAATTTTGCCATGACAGTGCGCCGTAGATTGCCGCACCCAAAATTGTGCATGTGAAGAACAGGATAAAGAATGCGATCGGGCGGAACGCCTCACCGACGAACTTGCCGAGCGCGAGGAGCAACACGACCCCCCACAGGGCATGGGTGAACGAGAAGTGGACAAACGCATACGTGACAAATCGTTTCCACAGATCGAAACTGCCGCGTCCGCGATCAAAGATTTCGGTCATCACCGCAGGGGCGAAGGCGTAGTCTTGAAAAGCATTGCTGCGCCAGCCGATACCCTGCGCGCCACCAATATAACCGTTGCCCGCCGCACTGAGGGTGAGTTCAATGCCCGCGATCATCAGCACCAAAATCAGCGGCACGGGTGGAATTGAATTGAATGGGCTTTCTTCTTGCATCATCGGCACCTTGGTTGACGGCTGTTGAGGGCATGGGTAAGCCAGCGGGACCACGAAATCCAGCCATTGGACCCAGATCATGACCGACACTTCTTTTACTCCACGCGTATTTTCCGGCATCAAACCATCGGGCGGTCTGACGCTTGGCAATTATCTGGGCGCGATCAAGCGCTGGGTTGGCATGCAAGGCGACGGGATGGAGACTGTTTTCTGCATGGTCGATCTGCACGCGATTACCGTTTGGCAGGACCCAGCAGAACTGAAGAATGCGACTCGTGAACTGGCGGCAGGGTACCTCGCGTCAGGGATTGATCCCGAACAGTCGGTTCTGTTCAACCAATCCCAAGTGCCAGAACACGCGCAGCTTGCGTGGATTTTCAACTGCGTGGCGCGGGTTGGCTGGATGAACCGCATGACGCAATTCAAGGATAAGGCTGGCAAGAACGCTGAAAAAGTGTCGCTTGGGCTGTATGCGTATCCATCGCTGATGGCCGCTGATATTTTGCTGTATCACGCGACCCATGTGCCCGTGGGCGAAGATCAAAAGCAGCACGTTGAATTGACCCGCGACATCGCTGCCAAGTTTAACAATGATTATAAGGTCGATTTTTTCCCGATCACCGAACCTGTGATTGAGGGCCCCGGCATGCGCGTGATGAACCTGCGCGATGGCACCAAGAAGATGTCAAAATCCGGTGAAAGCGACATGGAACGTATCAACATGCTGGATGACGCCGACACGATTGCCAAGAAATTCAAAAAGGCCAAATCGGACGCGGAACCGCTGCCCGAAACGGTTGAAGATCTGGTAGGACGGCCCGAGGCAAAGAACCTTGTCGATATTTACGCAAGCCTGACCGACACAACGCCAGAGGCGGTGATTGGCGAATTTGCAGGCGCGCAGTGGGGCAAGTTCAAGCCCGCGCTGGCGGATATGGCAGTGGCAAAGCTGGCCCCGATTTCCGACGAGATGAAGCGCCTGATGGATGACCCCGCAGAGATTGATCGCAAATTGGCCCGCGGTGCACAGCGCGCACGCGAGATTGCCACGCCGATCCTTGATCGCACGTATGATATTGTGGGTTTGTTGCG
>JABBAI010000172.1 GCA_018608045.1 Octadecabacter sp.
GTCGCGGTGTAACGGCCCGCAGCCTCTGACGTGACCTGCAAATACATGTCGGGAAGGTCATCGGACAATCGGTCAAGCAGCCCGCTGTTTCAACGATTTCATCATCGGTTATTGGCAGGGCAGGATGATCCGTCTTGGTGCGCCGCGCCCCGTTCGGCGCGATCATCAGGAGTGGTAGTGGCGCTACCACGGGGTGCGTTTTCGCGACATTATCCAAGCGTCCTAATCAATATAGTCCTTCAAAAACGCACCCGTGCGTTCATAGTGGGACACCAAAAGTGTATCAGCGAGATCCATACCTTTGGCCATGACAGCGTCAAGAATTTGGCGGTGTTCATCGTCTACCTTGCGGCCTTTGTAATCGGACGACCGCCCCGCAAGGTAGCGATACCGGATGTTGAGATCATAAAGCTGGCTGCAAAACCTGAGCAAATGCGGTGACGTTGCATGACTAAGCAGGGTCATGTGAAAAATCTTGTGTTGAACCTCGAACTCGGCAGATCGCTCTGCTTGCAAACGGGTCATGCGGTGATGAACGACAACCAGTTCCTCAATCCATTCATCGGTCGCGTTTTCGATGCTTTCGCGCAGCGCCATACGTTCCAGCGAACACCGCAGCTTCAGGATTTCATCGAAGTCTTGACGACTGGTGCCCGCCGCGCGAAACCCGCGTTGTTCGTGGCGCACGACCAGTTGATCGGACACTAAAAGGTTCAATGCCTCACGGATCGGTGACGCCCCCGTCCCTAGAACGTCGCGCAAACCATCAATCTTGAGCTTCTCGCCCGGTGCCAGATCACCCGTCAGAATCAGCTCACGTAGCCTCTTATAGGCGGACTTCGTGGCCGATCCCTCGGACGGGGTCTGGCTTGGGGTCAGATTGATATTCATCTGCGCAATATATCATTATTTCGAAGTCATCGCAGTAACAATATTTGCGAATTCATCGTTGGTCAGCACGTCACGTTTGGCGATACCCGCAGATTTGACTTCCGTCAGAATGGCGCCAATCGTTTCATCGTCGAGTTCACCGAGGCCCATTTCGCCCATCTTGTAGATGATGGACGCTTTGCCCGACTTCTTACCAAGCACAACTTCGCCCTGCTTGCCCGTCAAGCTGGGGTGCGTGGCGAACATGACCAACGGGTCGTTCATCACATAGTTGATGCCGATACCCGATTCACGGATGAAATTGCCGTGGCCCAACACAGGCTTGTTGCGTGCGATTGGGATGTTGGATTTTTGCGCGATCATCTCGGCGAGTTCAGGGATTTTGTCGAGCTTGTATTTGGTGTCGTAACCATAAAGCAGGTGCAGACCCATCATCAGTTCCTCGAGCGCGGCATTGCCCGTACGCTCGCCCAGACCGTTGGCGCAGGAATGCACGCAGACCGCGCCCGCCGTTACAGCCGCCAGTTCCGTCGCAACACCCATGCCGAAATCATTGTGCGTGTGAATTTCAATCGGCAGGCCCGTCATGTCGTTGACCCAGCGCACCATGTGTTTGATCGCTTCGGGTGTGGCGCAGCCCATGGTGTCCACGATGCCAATGGAATCCGGCGGCGTGTGATCCATGATATAATTGCACAGGTTCGTCAGATCGTCCTTGCGCGCACGGGTCGTGTCATACGGGAAAAACAGCGCGTGCAGGCCGTTGTCTTTGGCATATTTGATGATCGGGGCCGTCTTTTCGGCCACGTCACGCCATGTCCAACCGAACTGCGTGACAAGCTTTGGATAACCAATCGGTACTTCGATCACGACACCATCCGCACCACATTCAAGTGCCAGATCAATATCAGTTTTCATCGCCCGCGCGAAGGTAAAAATCTTGGACTTCAGACCCAGCTTCGAAATTTCCCTGATCGCGATCACATCGTCTGGTGACACGGCTGGCATGCCCGCCTCAATCCGCTCCACCCCGAGTTCATCTAGCTTGGTCGCGATTTCGATTTTATCATTAACCGAGAACACAACGCCCGGGGTCTGTTCGCCGTCACGCAATGTTGCGTCGTGGATTTCCACTTTTTTGGGTAGGTTTAATTCACCACGAACTTCGGGTTCGAAGTTATATGGGCTGACCCACCATTTACCGTCTTCAAAATGTGTTTCGCGCATGTGCGTCTTCCTTTTCGAGTCAGAATTTAGGAATTTTTAGAAAGTGTCGTGATTTTTGCCTAATGTCTAATAAAATCGATTTTTTATTTGCAGAAAATTTGCGTGCCGCTAGGGTCACGTAAATGAGGAGCGTGATTCCATGCCAAAATGGGAAGAATACAAGACCGAAGCAAAAGGACGCGGTGCGTTGGCGATGGAGCTTTTCGTCGTACGCACGCGGCCAACCGGTGACATGGGGCTGGTCAAAGCCACCCTGCCCGACCACCTCGCCTATCAAAAGCAAATGGAAGATGCGGGTGCATTGGTCATGGCGGGGCCAATGTCTGACGAAACGGGCGATATGATGGAAGCCGAAGGCATGATCATCTACCGCGCCTCCAATCTGGACGCCGCCCGCGCCCTTGCTGATCGCGACCCGATGCGCAAAGTCGGAGCGCGCGCCTACGACATTCGCAAGTGGCTCGTTAATGAGGGCAGCTTGAGCTTCACAATCTCATTGTCATCGCAAAGTGTCGCGCTGAGCTAAAGGAACACCATGCAACGCAATCGGTTTCTTCCTGATATGTTGTCCACCCTGTTTGACCGCAGAAAAGCGGACGCCACAGATGACGATCCGCGTGATATGGATCAGCTGTGCTATGCCTTATTGTCCGAAGAAGGCGAAGTATCGGGTCAAAAGCTCGCCGCAATTATCCTCGATCGCTACCGCAATTATGACGACACCGCCAAGCTGGCGTTCTTTAACTTTCTCAATCAAGAACTTGAAATTGACGCATCTGCGTTGGCTGACCTCGCAACCGAATACGCAACCAATCATTCCACCCACACGTTTGGACACATGTTCAATGCCTGCATCGCACCGCGCCGTGAGTTGTTAAAGCAATTGAACCAGCCAACGGGCGCGACCGCCGATCTGGTATCCATGCGCGTTGATCTACTGCGCCTGATGAAAGGTGCCCCGGACCTAGCCCGCACCGACCTTGATTTCACTCTTTTGCTGCGCAGTTGGTTCAATCGCGGGTTTCTGGTTCTCAAACAGATTGATTGGGATGCCCCTGCGTCGCTTCTGGACAAGATCGTCGCCTATGAAGCCGTCCACGAGATCGATGACCTGGACGACTTGCGCCGCCGACTTAGCCCCGCCGACCGTCGCTGTTTTGCGTTCTTTCATCCGGCTATGCCAGATGAGCCACTGATCTTTGTCGAGGTCGCCCTGACGGACACCATCCCCGGATCTATTGACGCCCTTTTGTCCGAAGACCGCACGCCTTTGTCGGCAGGTAACGCACGCGCTGCGGTGTTCTATTCAATCTCGAATTGTCAGGACGGGCTTAAGGG
This sequence comes from Octadecabacter sp., assembly GCA_018608045.1. Taxonomy (GTDB): domain Bacteria; phylum Pseudomonadota; class Alphaproteobacteria; order Rhodobacterales; family Rhodobacteraceae; genus Octadecabacter. The sequence goes on from JABBAI010000172.1 coordinate 3,457, forward strand.
CATCAGCTTTGGTAATTTGCTGATCAAGCAGGTCGCGAAAGAGCTGGCGCTGGAACTTCCGCAGTTGTCAGATTTTGTGACGCTGTCCCCGATCCCAAGACTAAACACTTGGCTGGTCGACCAAACGAACAATCCCGACATTGGCCATGTGGCCGCCGCCGTTCTGGCAGGCGTTGCCCCGTCTGACGACGTACGCGCAATGGCGGCGCGATATTTGGTCGATGCTAAACGCGGTGACGGTACACCAGTGGACCCTGTCGCCCGTTTTCATTTGGGCAACGGCGCAGAAATCCATGCGGTTCACGCAGGTGCGGACAGTTCGGACAATGGCCGCTATCAATCAGGCGGCGCGATGGTCAATTATCTTTACAATCTGTCGTTGGTCGAACGAAACCACGCCGCATTTGTGCTCAATTCAACAGTGGCCGCGTCCAAAGCAATCAAGGCACTGACCCGCGCACCCTTCAAAACCAAGCCTGAGGCATTGGCCTCGTGAACGCCGCCACAGAACGACCGAGGCAAAGGAATTGTGCGCAACGACCTTGCAAACGTGCGAAACCTGCGTCTCAATAAGACAAATGCAAGAACACCGAACGGCGAAAACGCCAAAACCATCTGGGAGGATGACATGAAACTGATGAAAAAGATGACCTTCGTGGGGCTGCTGCTAGCCTCCACATCGGCCGCGGCACAGACCGTTGAAGGCCCCGAAGTAAACTGGAGCTTTTCAATGTGGGGCAACCCACGCGCCTTGTCAGCTGGCATGGAAGCCATCGCCGATGAAGTTCGCGAAAAGACCGGCGGCAATTTCAACATTGAGATTTTTTACGGTGGCCAATTGTCCGGCAGCCGCGAAAACCTCGACGGTTTGCAGCTGAACGCATTTGAGGGCGCGGCCATCTGTAACTTCTATCACCCGGGCAAAAACCCTGCATGGATGGTGTTCTCATTGCCATTCCTGCCGCTGGGTGATCCTGCAGTTGATCAATATGTGCGTGGCAAGATGTTTGACCACCCTGCCATCGTCGCCGATATGGCAGCATGGAACGCCATTCCCTACATGTCCGGCCTGTTGCCGCAGTATGAAATCCTCGGCAATGGTGATGCACCAACGGAGCTTTCCGATTGGGAAGGTCTGCGCGTGCGTGCCGGTGGTGGTCTTGGCGATGCCATGGAGGCCCTCGGTGCAATCAAAACCTCGCTTCCAGCTGGTGAAACATCGACCGCGTTCCAGCGTGGCGCTGTTGACGCTGCCGCATTCCCTTACACGTACGCGCACGTATCGTTCGGGATCGCAGACGAAGCAGACTGGTTCACATCCAACCTTGCACCGGGCACATCCGAATGTGGCTGGGTCTTTAACAAGACTGCGTATGAGGCTTTGCCAGAGCAGTACCAAACCCTGCTGATGGATCTGCGCGGCATGGGCATGGACGTTGAACAGGCCGCTTACGCTTCCGCTGACGAAACCAACCTGCCCGTCTTCCGCGACACCATGGAAGAGATTGTCTATTCGGATGAGCAATTGGCAGAATTCCGCGCCGCGGCTGGTCAGCCGGTTTGGGATGCATGGATTGCGGCCAATTCCGACAGCTTTGACGCGCAAGGCGTGTTCGACGCGATCTTCGAGTACGCAGAAGAAGCCCAAAATCAATAAGCGGATCAAACGTTTATACGGTTGGCCCCTGTCCCTTATGGACGGGGGCCAACCCCATTTAGTACCCCAATGACAGGACGACACATGCCCCACCCCACCAAGGCAGATCAAGCCGCCGCTGACGGCACCGTTCTGGGCCGTGCCCACCGTGGCATTATGCCGATTGAGGACATGGCCAATCTTTTGGCGGCCTTCGCCATCATCGCGCTGATGTTTCTAGGGGTCACGCAGATCGCACTGCGCATTTTTACAGACACCGCCGTGTCGGGTTACATCGACCTTGTTGAACTTTCGATGGCCTCAATGGCCTTTCTTGGTGCGGCGTATTGCCAACGCTTGGGCAGCCACATCCGCATGGAAATGCTGGTCGGTAAACTCAAGGGACGCTCTCTGTGGCTGATTGAAGCTTTGGGCGCGGGGCTCGCGTTGTTCATCATCGGTGTCCTAATTTATTACAGTTTCGGGCATTTCCTGCGGTCTTACACGTTGGGCGACACGACGATGGACGCCGAATATCCCGTCTGGCCGTCCAAGTTGTTGGTCCCCATCGCGTTCTCGATCTGGTGGATCAGACTGGCACTACAATTCTTGGGATCACTGCGCATGGCGATCAATCCCGACGCGGTTCCAGTGGCTGTCGTTGTTGCCAAACACGTTTCCGAACAGGCCAAAGACGAAATCGAAGAAATCATGGGCGACACGGCCCTCACTGAGCCAGGCGCCGACGGTGGAGATCGCACATGATTATCGGTATAGGAATGTCCGACCCGTTTACGGTCGGCATCATCACGCTTTGCTTGCTGTTGTTCCTGATCATCCTCGGCGTGCGCGTTGTCTTTGCGGCCGCAATCGTCGGCCTGCTCGGTCTTGTTGAACTGCGCGGATGGGGGCCTGCGGCTGGTATCGTCGGCACAATCCCCCATTCCAAATCATCTAGCTATGCTCTCTCGGTGCTGCCGATGTTCATCTTCATCGGCTTTCTGGCGTTTCACGCGGGCATGACACAACAGCTGTTCGATGCGGCCCGCAAATGGCTCGGTTGGCTTCCGGGCGGTCTGGCTGTTGCCACTGTTATGGCCACCGCAGGTTTTGCGGCTGTCTCGGGCGCATCGACTGCAACGGCGGCGGTGTTCAGCCGCGTCGCCATCCCCGAGATGCTTAAGTACGGGTACGATAAACGCATGGCGGCGGGGGTCGTGGCTTCGGCGGGCACGCTGGCAACACTCATCCCGCCCTCCGCGATCCTCGTGATCTATGCGATCATCGTGGAACAATCCGTCGGCAAACTCCTCCTCGCGGGCTTTATTCCGGGCATCTTTTCGGCCTTCGTCTACGTGGGCATCATCGTGGTTTGGGCCAAGCTGAAACCGGGGTCTGCGCCATCCGTGTCAGGCTTTACGTGGGGCGAACGCATGCGCACCCTGCCCGGCATTTCCCCAATCGCACTTGTGGTGGTCATAATCATGACAGCCATCTACGGCGGCTGGGCCACCCCGACCGAGGCAGGCGCGCTTGGCGCATTCATTGTTCTGGTCCTCGCCCTTGTGCGGGGCACGCCGATGTCGTCGATCAAAGATTCCCTGATGGAATCCGCCAAACTGACCGTGATGATCTTTTCGCTGATTTGGGGCGTTCTTATCTTTGTGCGCTTCTTGGGCTTTTCGGGCATTCCGGGGGCCTTCACAGAATGGGTCGTCGCGCTGCCCTATGAACCGATGACAATCATGATCTGTATCCTGCTGGCCTACGCCGTCTTGGGTATGTTCATGGACGCGATTGGCATGCTGTTGCTGACACTTCCTGTCGTCTACCCTGCGGTCATCGCACTGGGGTTTGATCCGATCTGGTTCGGCATCATCGCCGTCAAAATGGCTGAAATTTGTCTGATCACGCCGCCAATTGGCCTCAACTGCTTTGTGGTCAACGGGGTCAGGCCGGACATACCGCTGGGTGATGTGTTTCGCGGGGTCGCGCTGTTCTTTATCGCTGACGTCATCACCATTGCCGCCCTTTTGATGTTCCCAGAGATCGTCACATGGCTCCCGAACTTCGACTTCGGCGCATGGTGGGCCGGCCTCGGTTCTTTAAGTTAAGGAAACCACATGCGCCTCCAGACATCCCTCCCGCTTGAACATGCCAACGCGATCATCACGCAGGCCTTGGCCTTGGGGCGCGCGGCGTCGCTCCTGCCGCTGACGGTCGTGGTGATAGACGCGGGCGGCAAACTGGTCGCGATGCAATCAGAAGACGGGTCCGGTCTTTTGCGGTTCGAAATCGCGTTCGGCAAAGCCTACGGCGCGCTTGGTATGGGCATCTCAAGCCGCCTGATCCGTGATCGGTTGAAAGAACGCCCCGCATTCCAGAATGCCATTGCGGCGGCATCCGGAGGGCAATTCATTCCCGTTCCGGGCGGTGTTTTGGTTGAAACCGCAGACGGCATCACCCTCGGCGCTGTCGGCATCTCGGGTGATACATCAGACAAGGATGAATACTGCGCGATCGAGGCAATAAAATTCGTAGGATATGCGCCCGAACCGTCCGATCCGAACCCCGACTGGCGCACATCATCCCTCTCAGATCATTATCCGGCGTCGTCCTGAACGACATGATCGAAATGGCGGTGGGTCATCTGCAATCGCGGCAAATCAGCGTCCTCAGGCGCGCTCAGCTGAAACGTAGACCGCCCCACATCCGCCAGCGGAATAGCCATGCAGCGCACGAACCGTGTGACAGCTGCGTCTTGCAATGCCACCGCGCGCACAGGGCTGTGGGCCGGTTCAAACCAACTGTCCCCCTCGCCCATCACCGTGATGTCATGTTCGGCTTCGATGCGCAGCGATCCGGCGACCAAAAACCGCCAGCCACTGCCCGAATGGGTATGGCGATGCGCCACTGCCCCGACAGGAAAAGCCACTTCATCCAGTCGCAGCGCCCAGCCAGTGGTCGGCAATGCAAGGGCCTTACACCCAAGAACGCCATTCCCCTTCAGGGCTGTGCGCGTCACAATAAACCCGAGATCACCGTCGCTCTGTCCCAGAACGCCAGCGCCGAACGGCGCGTCTGCGCCCTTGTCATCGGTGCGCTGCCAACTTGCCGCGACAATCACATCATCAACCTGCGCCACACTGTTGTAAACCACGCTCATGAACATCCAATCACCCCGTTTTCTGTTGCGGAAATACTAGCATGAGGATCGCCGTCCTCGCCATAGTTCTAATTGCGCTTTCAATCCTTGTTCTTGGTGCACGCACCATCGGCGGGCCAGTTTTGGATTGGGGCGCAGGGCTAGGCTTCGCCGCGCTTTGCATAATGGGGCTGGCATCAAGCACCATCCGCGAATGGCTGTTGCTGGCCGCCGCTATCGTTTTATCCGCGCTTCTTTTGCAATCGAAAGATGAATGGGACGTCTTTGCGCAAGCGGTTAACCTCGCGGCCTATTTTGCGGCGTTCATCCTGCTTTTGACGGCCCTTAAGATCGCAGCAGAACGTTCGACGTCAGTCTTGACTGTTGGCCGTTACCTGATCGGACAGCCCGCGTCGGGACGCTACCTCGCGACGGCGACGGGTGGGCATTTTTTGGGGGTTTTCCTAAATTTCGGCGCAATTAGCCTGATGGCCCCTCTGATCCAGAATGCAGCCAAGCGCGGTGACGGCACTACGGACACAGACATGGAACGCCGCCAGTTGTCGGCCCTGCTACGCGGGTTCGCATGGATCCTTATGTGGGCGCCAACAACGCTGTCCCAAGCGGTTCTATTAACCTTGTTTACCGACATCGATCTGGGCAAGATCGTCGCGTTGGGCATCGCCACATCCGTTTTGATGGTCATCGTCGGCCTGTTTTATGATCGGGCCGAATGGCGCGGGCATGCCTTCGCAAAGACCACCCCGCCGCCGTTCCCCAAAAAGGCCATTTTCAGGCTCGCGGTTGTATGTGGCACGTTGATCGCGGCGACTGCGGCGTTGCAGATCATCTGGGGGTTTTCAACAGCACTGTCCCTGATGTTTGTTGCACCCACCGTCACTCTGTTGTGGTTCGCAGCTCAGCGTCCGGCGCACACAAAGATGACGACACAACTGGGGACGTTCTGGCCCGCATTGATGGGCAATGCGTCCGGCCTTGCGCGGTCGGCCATTGCCCTTGGCTTGTCCGGCTTCATTGGCCGCGCGCTGGCTGACGTTTTGCCAATGTACACACTGACGGCGCAACTGGACCTTGCGGGCGTGCCTGGGTGGGTGTTTCTCGCGAGTCTACCGGTTTTGATCACGCTGGGCGGGCAAATCGCACTGAGCCCGATCATCCTTGTCGTGTTCATTGGCCAAGTTGTTCAGACCATCCCGAGCCTCCCGGCGGAGCCGACACATATCGTGTTCGCCCTTAGCGCGGGTTGGGCGATTTCAATGTTCGCCTCCCCCAACGCGACGGCGACCCTGCTGATTTCGGCCACGACAAACATCCCCCCCACCCGCCTGACGTGGGGCTGGAACTTAAGGTATGGTCTGCTGTGTTACGCCATTCTGGTGGTGATATTCGCACTGATCGAGGCAATCTAACGCGGCGCATTAAGGCCAAACGCGTATCTGTGCCCCAGCATCACCAACCAAACGCTTTAATCAGCTTAGGTCAATCCATGAGGCCCCGTCTCGTGATGACCGCTGGC
>JABBAI010000035.1 GCA_018608045.1 Octadecabacter sp.
AATTCGTTACCCTCATCCGTGTAGTTCACGTTGCGGGTTTTCTCATCCAGCGTGAAATGATCGTCCTCAATTTCAGGGATCAGCTTATCGATGATCTTATACATTCCACTGCGGTCTTCGGCGGGGCCCGAGATAATCAATGGCGTGCGCGCCTCGTCGACAAGAATGGAATCAACTTCGTCCACGATCGCGAAATTATGGTCGCGCTGGTTCATCTGGGACAGCTCAGACTTCATGTTGTCGCGCAGGTAATCAAAACCCAGTTCGTTGTTGGTCGCGTAGGTCACATCACAGCGGTACGCCGCTTGCTTTTCCTCTTCCGGTTGCTGAGGGTACACAACGCCTGTTGTAAGCCCGAGAAAACCGAAGACCTGGCTCATCCATTCGGCGTCACGTTTCGCGAGGTAATCGTTCACCGTCACAACATGCACACCTTTACCCGTCAGCGCGTTCAGATACGCAGGGAAAGTCGCGACAAGGGTCTTACCCTCACCTGTTTTCATCTCAGATATATTTCCTTCGTGCAGAAATATCCCGCCCATAAGCTGCACATCAAACGCCCGCAGACCAAGGGCACGCTTGGCGGCTTCGCGACAATTTGCAAACGCCTCTGGCAGAAGATCATCAAGGCTCTCACCGCCCATCGCGCGCTTGGCCAATTCTTCGGTTTTTTGCTTGATACCTTCATCCGTCAGCGCCTGAAATTCGGGTTCAAGCGCATTGATCGCTTCAACGATGGGGCGCGTGGCCTTTACCTTACGATCATTCGGAGTACCGAAAATCTTCTTCGAAATGGAACCAAGACCGAGCATATTCTCTCCGCGCGCGCCGCAATCGGCGTCTCTGACATCAATGTGTGTAGGAGGTTGGTTGTGCCTTTCGGGCGCGCCCAATAGAAAAGGGCCAAGACCGGCCTCCGATAGACCTTGTTGGTACGTAAGGGGCCGTCATGTAGGTGTCAACGCCGCGCCCCGTCGCGGATCATCAAGGGACTGTTAACATGCTATTTCGCACCAAAATGCTGGCCATGGCGGCCAGTTTCGCACTCAGCGCGGGTTTTGCCCACGCGGACAACCATAGTACCGTGACCGCTGAAACGGTTGTGGCTTCCGTCGGGGATTCCACTATCACGCTGGGTCAACTTATTATGCTGCGTTCGCAGCTGCCCGAACAATATCAAGAATTGCCCGATGACGTCGTCTTTAACGGTCTGGTCGACCAACTGGTGAACCAACAACTTCTTGCGAACTCTCTTGAAGTTGAACCAAAGCGCGTTGGCATCGCGATCCAGAATGAGCTTCGATCCCTGCGGGCTGGTGAAGTTGTGAACGTCATGGCAAGCGCAAACGTACCCGACGAGGCGCTTCAAGCCGCCTACGATGCGCGGTTTGAAGGTGTTGAACCGGATCCCGAATACAACGCATCCCACATTCTAGTTGAGACAGAAGAAGAAGCGATTGCCGTCAAGGAAATGATCGACGGAGGCGCAGACTTTGCTGATACCGCCCGTGAAAAATCCACTGGTCCGTCCGGCCCATCCGGCGGAGAACTTGGTTGGTTTGGCCCAGGCATGATGGTGACCGAATTCGAAACAGCAGTCACAACTTTGGAAGATGGTGACGTTTCCGATCCGGTTGAAACGCAGTTCGGCTGGCACGTCGTTAAATTGAATGAGACCCGCATGACAGCGTTACCAAGCTTGGATGATCTACGGTCTGAACTGACCACAGAAATCCGGCAAACAATTTTGAATGAAAAGCTGGCTGAATTGACTGAAGCAGCAGACATCACGCTGCCGGAAGAGGGCGCGTTCGACTTTTCACTGATCCAGAACCTTGAATTGCTTGAGGACTGAAAATGACACTATCTCCGCTTGCACCTGACCGCTTTCCAGACCTCCCTGTTATCAAAGGGGTCCGGTTCGCGGCGGTGTCGGCGGAGGTAAAATACAAAGACCGCGATGATGTGATGGTTGCTGTCATGGCGCCAGAGACAGCCATCGCTGGTGTGTTCACAAAATCTGCGACGCGGTCAGCACCTGTACTTGATTGTCAGGCAAAACTGGGCGGTGAAATATTTGCCCCAGCGGTGTTTCTTGTTAATTCGGGCAATTCCAATGCGTTTACAGGATCTGCTGGCGAACGCTCGGTTGAAGAAATCTGCGCGAGCGCGGCCGCAGTTTTTGACGTTCCGCAAACCCGTATTTTCACCGCGTCAACAGGCGTAATCGGGGAACGTCTGCCACACGGTCAAATCATCAATAAAATTTCTGACTTGGATGCTCGGCTGTCTCCCTCAAGTATTGAAAGTGCCGCCCGCGCGATCATGACGACGGATACATTCCCCAAGGGGGCGTCTGCGGAGGTTATCATAGACGGCAAGCCTGTTCGCATCGCAGGCATCGCCAAAGGATCCGGCATGATCGCGCCTGATATGGCGACGATGCTGGTCTATATCTTTACAGATGCGGAAATTGCGCAACCCGATTTGCAAGTTCTGTTGGGCACGTTGACCGACAGCACCTTCAATTGCATCACCGTTGATAGCGACACATCCACATCGGATACGTTGATGTGTGCCGCAACGGGCGCGTCCGGTGTCGATGTGACAGACAGCGCGGGATTCACGCAGGCTTTGCGCGGCGTAATGTTGGATTTGGCGCATCAAGTTGTGCGCGACGGGGAAGGTGCCACTAAATTCGTGGAAATCCGTGTATCAGGGGCCGCTTCTGACGCTGAGGCGCGCACTGTTGGCCTGTCCATCGCCAATTCACCTTTGGTTAAAACCGCGATTGCTGGCGAAGACCCGAATTGGGGCCGTATCGTCATGGCTGTCGGGAAATCAGGTGCGCAGGCGAACCGTGACAAACTGACAATTCGTTTCGGTGATATTGTTGTGGCTGAAAATGGATGGGTTTCGTCTGACTACTCAGAAGATTTGGGCGCTGAGTATATGAAGCAACAAAACCTCGCTATTAACGTAGACCTCGGCATTGGTGGCGGGCTTGGCACGATTTGGACCTGTGATTTGACCCACGGCTATATCACCATCAATGCTGACTACCGATCTTAAAATTCAATGCAGAGGTTTGCGAATGAAAACTGTTCTTGTCAGCGCAGTCGCCTTGATCGACGTGGATGGCCGTGTGTTGCTGGCACAGCGCCCAGAAGGGAAATCCATGGCAGGCCTTTGGGAATTCCCGGGCGGTAAGGTCGAACAAGGTGAAACACCCGAGGCCGCGTTGATCCGAGAACTTCAGGAAGAACTCGGTATCGATACATGGCAATCCTGCCTCGCGCCCCTCACTTTCGCGAGCCACTCTTACGACGATTTCCATCTTCTGATGCCAGTATTCGCCTGTCGCAAGTGGGGCGGCACGCCCACCCCGCGTGAGGGTCAGACGCTCAAGTGGGTGCATGGAAAAGACCTGAAATCCTATCCTATGCCCGCAGCAGACATCCCGCTGATCCCGATTTTGCGCGACTGGCTCTAACGACCCCATCCTCAATTGTGGCAATAATAGGGCAAATGTGGCAGGATTATGTCAAAAATCCGTGACAGGCCGAATAAAACCACTTTACTGTAGATTAACTTTATTTCTTTGGGGAAATTCTAATGTTGCGCACTATTACTATTGAGAACCATGTTCAAATTCAGGGCCTTCTGGTCCGCACCCTTGATAACGGCAAAGTCGTTGTTTCCGTGGGTGATCGGGAATTTGAAGGAAAGCCTGTCGCGCGCCACAACTAAGCGTTTAAGGGTCATAAATGCAAAAGGGGACGCCAAACTGGCGTCCCCTTTTATTTTGTCTCGGGTAAGTCGATCAGAGGTTACGTTCAACTTCTTCACGTTCAAAGATCTCAATGACATCGTCAGCGCGAATGTCTTCGTAGTTTTCAAACGCCATACCGCATTCTTGACCAGACTGAACCTCGGGCACTTCGTCTTTGAAGCGCTTGAGCGTCTTAAGCGTGCCTTCGTGAATAACCACGTCGTCACGCAGCAAACGCACACCAGCAGACCGTCGTGCGACGCCTTCGGTGACCAGACAACCCGCGATTTTACCCACATGAGAGACCTTGAAGACCTCTTTGATCTTGGCATAACCGATGAAGTTTTCGCGCACTTCAGCAGACAACAGACCAGAGGCGGCCGCTTTCACATCGTCCACAAGATCGTAGATGATAGAATAATAACGGATCTCAACGCCCTTTTGGTTGGCCGAATTACGGGCCGATGCGTTTGCACGCACGTTGAAGCCAATCACAGGCGCACCTGATGCTTCTGCCAATGCGATGTCAGATTCAGTGATCGCACCAACACCGGAATGAAGGACGCGGACGCGGACTTCGTCGTTGCCGATTTTTGCCATCGCCTGAACGATTGCTTCTGTTGAACCCTGAACATCGCCTTTGACGAGGATCGGAAGTTCTGACACGTCTTGGTCGGCTTTGGCGTTGGCCATAAGCTGATCCAATGTCACAGCTGCACCCGCCGCCGCGCGCTTTTCTTTCGCAGCGTTGGCACGGTATTCCGCAATCTCGCGGGCCTGTGCTTCAGTCGATGTCACGTTCAAAACGTCGCCGGCTTCTGGTGTGCCGTTCAGGCCAAGGACCTCTACGGGAACAGATGGGCCAGCTTCATCCACACGTTCACCTTTGTCGTCGATCAGCGCGCGAACTTTGCCCCACTGCTCACCTACAACGAAGATATCGCCGCGCTTCAGCGTACCAGTTTCAATCAGAACCGTCGCAACCGGGCCACGACCCACGTCAAGCTGCGCTTCGATCACGGCACCTTGGGCAGCGCGATCTGGGTTGGCTTTCAATTCGAGCAGTTCAGACTGCAACGCAATCGCTTCGAGCAATTCATCAAGGCCTTGGCCTGTGATTGCAGAGACTTCGACGTCCTGTACTTCACCGGACATCTTTTCAACGATGACCGAATGCTGGAGCAAATCCGTACGAACCTTATCTGGGTTCGCAGCAGGACGGTCACATTTGTTGATCGCAACAATCATCGGCACGTTGGCCGCTTGCGCGTGAGCAATCGCTTCGATCGTTTGTGGCATCACGGCATCGTCCGCCGCGACAACCAGAACGACGATGTCCGTGACTTGCGCACCGCGGGCACGCATGGACGTAAACGCCGCGTGACCAGGTGTGTCGAGGAACGTCAGAACAGATCCGTTATCAGTTGTAACCTGATACGCACCAATGTGCTGCGTGATACCGCCAGCTTCGCCAGCAACAACTTTGGCGTTGCGGATCGCATCCAAAAGGGATGTTTTGCCGTGGTCAACGTGACCCATGATCGTGATGACCGGTGGGCGACCTTTTAGATCCTTTGGATCATCTTCGATGATGTTGATCACGTCCTCAACGTCGGCGTCAGACACGCGCACAACCTTGTGGCCAAATTCTTCGATAATCAATTCGGCAGTATCCGCGTCGATCGTCTGGTTCTGTGTCGCCATGATGCCGTTAGTCATAAGTGACTTCACAACCGCGGATACCTTTTCGGTCATCCGGTTCGCCAGCTCAGACACGGTGATCGCTTCTGGCAGCTGCACTTCGCGCATAACCTTTTCACGTTCAACATTTTGACCCATCGCCTTTTGACGTGCGCGGTCTTGCTTGCGCTTCATCTGCGCCATGGAACGATGACGACCACCTTCGCCGCCACGCAGTGCTTGGTTCAATGTCAGTTTGCCGCCTTTGCGGGCGTCGTCCTGACCTTTGTTCTTACGCGTATCGCGGTCGTCTTCTTTCTTGCGTGGGGCCGCAGCAGCGGTTGCACCGCTGCTTGGGGGCGCACGACGTTGTGCAGGCGCAAGTTCCGGATCAACAACCGCTGGGGCTGCCGCCGCTTGTGCCGCTGCAGCAGCATCAGCCTTCTTGCGTTCTTCTTCGTCTTGCTTGGCTTGGACGGCTTCGTCGCGCTCTTTGTCCGCAGCTTCTTTCGCTGCAATCTCAGCAAGACGGCGCTCACGCTCTTCAGCACGGGCTTTGTCGTCGGCTTCACGCTTGGCGGCGTCTTCAACTTCGCGGGACTTCGCAGCCTGCAAGGCTTTCATACGGCGCGCCATTTCGACGTCCGAGATGCCGGCTGGGCGCTTGGACGGATCACCACCAATCGGGGCTCCCGTGCCAGTTGGCTTTGCGGCACCCGGCTTGGGCACCACAACGCGCTTGCGCTTGGTTTCTACGACTACGCTTTTAGTACGACCATGGCTGAAGCTTTGCTTCACACTGCCGGGTCGTGAAATTCCGAGTGGCTTTTTGCCGTCTGAATCGCTCATGTAGTTTCTTTATCCTTCCGGTCGGTGCCTTCACCGCCCTCTATCTCGCGCAAGCTTTTCAGCTTTACCGCTTCCTCTACAACACGGTCACTGAGTCTACCAGAGGCGAGCGCCCCGTGTACAACTTCGCCCCGTCCGAATGCCAAGCCCAATTCTTGGGCCGTAAGGCATCCAAAATAACGCGCCCCTTCGGGCGTCCATAACTTCGTCTTGCCGCGTTCTGATCCATCGGATGCCTGTAACAAGGCGCGAACACGTTCGCCGCCTGACACCCAACCTTTGACTTTTTCAAATCCGCAAACAGCCGATCCAGCCTTGCGCGCCAAGGCAATCAAATCGACCACACGACGGGCCAGTTGGCGTTCAACCTCATCTGTCAGACCATCGGGCACATTGACCGCTTGTTTGGCAGACTTGGAAAACTGACCTTTGCCAGCCTTGTCCAACGCATCGCGGCTTGCCGTGACCCACATCCCACGCCCCGGAAGCTTTTCCAGAACGTCGGGGTAGACCATATTATCTGGTCCGATAACAAAACGGATCAACCCCGCCTTAGGCGCAGTTTCTCCGGTGACAATGCACCGTCGCTCTGAGACATCACGGTCTTTGGTTCGCCCGCCGCGACCCATGTTCAAACCCGGAGGCCTGCGATCAGGCCTCCGACTCCTCGCTGGTGTCGACGTCGTCTTCATCTTTCGAGACAAGGTCATCCGGGTCGACCCAGCCAAGCATTACACGGGCTGTCATGATCATGTCTTGTGCGTCCTCAAGGGTTACTTCGAACGGCTCAAGTGAACCGTCGTCCTTTGTGCGTTCCCCGTCGACGACGGTCCAACCGCCTGCCAACTCCCAGTCCGCGCAAGTTGCGAAATCTTCCAGTGTCTTCACGCCATCATTTGCCAGCGCTTCAATCATCTGGGGTGTCAGACCTTCAAATGCAACCAAGCTGTCCTCGACACCCAATGCGCGGGCCGCTTCGAGGGCCTTTGTATTCTTGGCATCAATCACATCGCGGGCACGTGCCTGCAATTCGCTGGCTGTATCGGCATCAACACCATCGATGACCAACAGTTCGTCTACTTCGACGTAAGCCACTTCTTCCAGAGTTGTGAAACCCTCAGAAACGAGAAGCTGTGCAAAGAATTCATCCAGATCGAGGTTTTCGATGAACAAACCAGTGCGCAATTCAAATTCAGCCTGACGACGCTTGGATTCTTCTTCCTCGGTCAGAATGTCGATATCCAGACCCGTCAACTGGGACGCCAGACGGACGTTTTGGCCACGACGACCAATCGCGAGGGACAGCTGCTCTTCTGGAACAACGACCTCAATGCGTTCTGCATCTTCATCAAACACAACCTTGGAAACCTCGGCTGGCTGCAACGCGTTCACGAGGAACGTCGGCATGTCTTCGTTCCAAGGGATGATGTCGATCTTTTCACCCTGAAGCTCGTTCACAACAGCCTGCACGCGCGATCCACGCATACCGACACAAGCACCGACTGGATCGATGGAGTTGTCATACGAAATCACGGCGATCTTAGCGCGTGAACCCGGATCGCGGGCAACGGCCTTAATCTCGATGATGTTCTCGTAAATCTCAGGAACTTCCATCTTGAACAATTCGGCCATGAACTGTGGGTCGGTCCGCGACAAGAAGATCTGCGGGCCGCGCTGTTCGCGACGGACTTCTTTAATGTAACAACGGATACGATCATTCGGGCGATAGCTTTCGCGGCCGATCTTTTCGTTGCGGCGCAGGATGGCTTCGCCAGTGCCCACGTCAACGATCACGTTGCCGTATTCTTCGCGCTTAACTTGCGCGTTGATGATCGTACCAGCGCGGTCTTTGAAATCTTCGTACTGCTTGTCACGTTCTGCTTCGCGGACCTTTTGAAGGATCACCTGCTTGGCGGATTGCGCGGCGATACGACCCATTTCCACGGGCGGCACTTCTTCGACGAACATCTGGCCGACTTCGGGGTCTTCCATGTATTCTTTGGCCTGCTCAACCGTGAATTCAGACTGATAATTTTCAAGCTCTTCTTCGGCGACAACTGTGCGCACACGTGTGAACGTCGCCTTACCGTTGGAACGGTCGATGGACACGCGAATGTCCATTTCGGACCCGTAACGGGACTTCGCAGCGCGGGCGAGGGATTCTTCCATCGCTTCGATAACCAACCCGGGGTCGATCATCTTTTCGCGGGCCACGGCCTCTGCGGTTTGCAACAGTTCAAGCTGGTTGGCTGATGTAATCGCCATTAGTTCTTCTCCTCGTCAGAGCCGCCTAGCACGGTCTCAACTTCGTCAAATTGGGTCTCATCGATCTGGCCCGCATCTTTGCGGCCCTTCAATACGTCACGGATCAATTCATCCGTCAGAACAAGTTTGGCATCGGTCAGCCATTCAAATTTCAAACCGATTGTCAGGGCTTGGCCCTTTTCTTCGATCTCAATCAGGACTTCGTCGCCTTCGGTGCCGCGCAACATGCCTTTGAAACGGCGACGGCCATCAATCAGTTCTTCTGTTTCAATCTTGGCTTCGTTATCGACCCACTGATCGAAATCCTTCAAACGCGTTAACGGGCGATCAATTCCGGGGGAAGACACCTCAAGCGTGAAAACGTCCGAAATTGGGTCTTCAACGTCTAACAACGCGGACACGGCCGTGCTGACCTCACCGCATTCATCCACTTCGATCGTGCCGTCAGGTTTTTGAACCATAATCTGCAGAATCGATTCTTTGCCCGTCATCAAGCGCACGCGCACAACTTCATACCCCAGATCCTCAATGGTTGGGGTGATGATTTCAGTAATGCGGCGATCCATAGCCGCGCGGGCGATCAGTTCAGACATTTATACTCACAGTTCGGGTCTGGCATGCAGACACAAAAAAACGGGCGCGCGGCCCGTTTGAATTTCGGTGGGCTTCGGGGGTGGAGGCCGAAGCGCGGCTGTTGGTAGGGATATACGGATCATCGACCGAGTCTGCAAGGGGCAACCTATTTTCGCCCAAAATCCGCCCAATTTCATCGTTAACCGTTCCGTCAGGTTTATCAAATGGAGGAAAACCAATGGACATGACTGTATTGATGATGGTTGCTGCATCCGGCTTTTTGTGCGGCGTAGCGCTGATGTATCTCGTAATGATGCGCACAATGAAAAAGCGCGCTGCTGAAGGCCAAATGACTTAACAACACGCACTGTGAAAATGCAGAAAGCCCCGCCAATCTGGCGGGGCTTTCTGTTTTCTAGGTCAGCGTAAACTTACGCCACAGACCAACGCTCGGCCATGCGGCCGTTATCCATCTGCCAAAGGTTACCAACTGTATCTGGAGAGCTGATGCGGTTGTTAACGGCCTGCACATAGTTTGCAAACATCGGCACCAGAACACCGCCTTCGTCGCGCAGAAT
>JABBAI010000190.1 GCA_018608045.1 Octadecabacter sp.
AAGAACGTCGGGAGTTAGCGTCGTGCAAAGCTCAGGTCAGCCAGGTGCTGGGGCGCACGTTGCGGGGGCGCACTTTGGGGCTTTATGGGTACGGGCGCATTGCACAAGCCATGGCAGAATATGCCCGCGCCATTGGTATGAAAATCCAGTGGTGGGCGTCCGACGAAGGCCGCGCCCGCGCGAAGGCTGACGGGCAAACCGTGGCCGCCAGCCGCGCACAATTCTTTGCCACCAGCGATGTGGTCAGCCTTCATGTGCGTCTGAAACCTGCGACCCGTGGCATCATCACTGCGCAGGATTTGGCTGACATGGCCCCGCGCAGCCTCTTGGTGAACACGTCACGGTCCGGGCTGATTGCAACAGGTGTGCTTGAGGCAGAGATTGCCAAAAATCGCATTCACGCCGCCGTCGATGTGTATGACGCTGAGCCTTTGCGCGACACGTCCAACATTCTGCTGACACATCCAAACGTGCTGCCGACGCCCCATATCGGCTTTGTCACCGAGGATGAATTTGATCTGCAATTCAGCGATATTTTCGATCAGATCAACGCCTACGATAGTGGCGCACCGATCCACATGATCAATCCTGAGGTTTGGTCTTGAACAGCCGCGCCGCAATCGGTGCCCCGATGATCACGACGACAATCCGCAACACGTGATGGGCGATAACGAACGCCATGTCGGCCCCAGCGATGAGCGCCAGAACCGTCATTTCCGCCTGACCGCCGGGGGCGAAGGCCAGCAAGGTTTCCATTGGCGGCGCGAGGTTGAGAAGGTGTATGGCTTCAACAAATATCCCTGATAGCACAAGCAGGATCAGGCAGAACCCGAGGGCTGCGGCGACATCGCGGCGCACTTCCACGCCCGTCACGCCTGCGTATTTTGTGCCAACGGTCATGCCGATAAAAAATTGCGCCATCCAGATCGCTTCTGCGGGTGGGCGGTGTTGCAACACACCCGTCAGCGCAAGCACCGCGGCGAGGATCATCGGCCCGAGGATGGATGCGCCAAACAGGCCGACCGCTTTTGCGATCTGCCAGCCCGCAACGCCGCAGACGACCATCAGCACCAGTTGGGACAGGGGCAGGGTGGTCGCGCGAACGCCGGGGGGGTTGCTCAAGTCGACGCCCCAATAGCCTTGTAAAATAAACGGCAAGGCGACTACGATCACCAAGACGCGTGTCGCATGAATGAGGGACAGCGCGCGCACATCGCCACCCGCTTCTTCGCCAAACAACAGCATGTCCTGCAAGCCACCGGGCATTGCGCCGTAGTAGCTCGTTGCGAAATCAAACCTCCAGAGCCGTTGGAAATAGGGCACGCCGACAAGCCCGATCATAAACACCATAAGCGGCACAAGGATCAGCGTTGTCCACATCCTCGCCATTGTTATGACTAAGGCCCACGTAAATGTTGCTCCGACCGCGACGCCCAAAATAGTGCGCATCAGATTGTTGACCACCGGCATGCCGCGCATGGGGACACCCAAAAGTGCTGCGATAAGGCAGGCGACAATCGGACCCAGCAACCACGGCAACGGCAAGTGCAACATGTGAAACCCAGCAACGCCAAGGGCCGCTATCAAATGGGTGATCATGATGTGTTTCATGATGTCATCACCGACAGGCGGTGGCGCAGGGACGTTTCCAGATGCGCCTCTGCGGCGGCGCCCGCGTCTTCAATGTCACCCGCACCAATGGCTGTGATAATATGCGTGTGCTGGGCCACGACCGTTTTGATCCGCGCGGCATCTGCCAAGGTGGTAGGCCCCAACAACAACAGCGCGTTGTTCAACCCGCGTGCGGATTCAAGCAAAAACCTGTTGCGCGCCGCCAAGTAGATGGCGCGGTGGAATTGCTGATTGATCGCGGCGGCCTTGGACGGCGTATCAACCGCTTGTGCGATTTGGTCGTTGATGGTGACCAATGCGTCGACCTCTGCTGGCATCGCGTGTTTTGCGGCCATCTGTGCGGCTGTGCGTTCCAGCACAAGGCGCATTTCATACAATTCAACCACTTCGGTGCGGCTGAGGGTGCGGATGACAGCCCCGATACGGGGGCGGTGTTCGATGATGTTTTCTGCTTCAAGGCGGCGCAAGGCTTCGCGGATGGGGGTGCGGGACAGGCCCAAACGATCTGCCACTTCGACCTCGCGCAGGCGGTCCCCGGGCTGAAAATCGCCCGCTTCGATAGCTGCCATAAGCTTGGCAAATGCGATGCCGCCTTGGGACATATCGGATGGGTCTGGCTGGGTCATGGTGCGGGCTTTCAATATTGTATCCGATTGGATACAAGGATACGATAGTCAGGAGAATCGCAAATGTCAAAACACGTCATCATCGTCGGATCGGGAAACGCAGCCATGTGCGCAGGGATCGCCGCGCTTGAGGGCGGCGCGACCGTCTTGATGCTGGAAAAAGCGGATCAGGATCTGGCAGGCGGCAACACCAAATACACCGCAGGCGCGATGCGATTTGCCTATGACGGGGCCGAGGATTTGCTGCCGCTTCTCAAAGATCCAGACGATCCGCGCCTCAAGGTCACGGACTTTGGAGGCTACACCCGCGCGAAATTTAGCGAAGATTTGCTGGGCTTTAACGGCGGGCGGCCCTTGTCGGTTGAACAGGAACGGCTGACGGGCACGTCGCTTGAGGCGATGCAGTGGCTTGGTGGGCATGGCGTGAAGTTTGAACCGATCTATAGCCGCCAGAGCTTTGAAAAGGACGGCCGACATGTGTTTTGGGGGGGCCTTACATTGGCCGCTGAAAACGAAGGTGTGGGTCTGTTTGATATGGCATTGGCCGTGTTTGAGCGCCTTGGCGGCGATATCCGGTACAACAGCGCGGTCACGGGATTGATCACGGAAGATGGCCGCGTGACGGGCGTGAACGTCGGTGATGAGACGCTGCACGCAGACGCTGTAATCCTCGCCTGTGGTGGTTTTGAGGCTAATGCTGCCTTGCGTCATGACCTGATGGGCGGCAATTGGGAAAAGGCCAAAGTGCGCGGAACGCCCAACAACACGGGTGATGGCTTGGTAATGGCACACGGGTTGGGTGCGGCCAAATACGGGCTTTACCCGAACTGCCACGCCACTCCGATGGATTTGCACATGCCAGATTTTGCGAACCTCGCTCTGCCTGCGGGGGATCGTAAGAACTACCGCAAAATATGTTACTTCCTTGGCGTGATGCTGAATGCCAACGGGGATCGTTTCGTGGATGAGGGCGAAAATTTCCGCAACTACACCTATGCGCAATTCGGCAAGGCCGTGCTGGACCAGCCCGATCATTTCGCTTGGCAGGTGTTTGATGCCAAAGTCGATGACATGCTGTACGCAGAATACCGTTTCCATGATGCGCATTTCATTGAGGCGGACACGCTGGATGAACTGTGTGCCAAAATGGACGGCACTGATCCTGCCGGCGCGCGCGCCACGCTTGATGCTTACAATGATGCCGTGATGGACGACGTCGCCTTCGATCCAACGTCGCTGGACGGCAAGGGCACGCGCGGATTGGCCTTGGCGAAATCAAACTGGGCGCAAAAGATCGATACGCCACCCTTCAAAGCCTACCCCGTCACGGGCGGTATTACGTTTACCTACGGCGGGCTTAAGGTCTCAGACACGGGGGCGGTTTTGCGCGACGACGACACGGCGATTGACTGTCTGTTTGCATGTGGCGAAATGGTCGGTGGCGTTTTCTTTGAAGGATACCCGGGCGGATCTGGGCTGACATCAGGTGCTGTGTTTGGCCGGCTTGCGGGAAAAGGCGCAGCACAGCCATGATGGCGGCATTGGTCTAACGCCAATCGTGGAGAGGGTTTGTAAGACGGTGCTTTCAGAAATGTACCAGACGCATTAGGCATCACTATCGTTGCAACACTGGGGACTGTCATGGCGCAAAAAGCTACCATCTACAAAGTTGAACTTTCAGTCTCCGATATGGACCGCCATTACTATGAGACCCACAAGCTGACCGTGGCCAAACATCCCTCAGAGACGGATGAGAGGTTGATGGTGCGTCTCCTTGCCTTTGCTCTAAATGCCCATGAACACCTCGAAATGACCAAAGGTCTTTCGACAGATGATGAACCCGACATTTGGCAAAAAAGCCTGAGCGACGAGCTCGAATTGTGGGTGGCGCTCGGCTTGCCGAGCGAAAAAGTTGTGCGTCAGTCCAGTGGCAAATCTGACAAGGTTATTGTCTACAGTTACGGCGGCAGAACCGCGGACATGTGGTGGGACAAGATCAAGAACAGCACCACGCGTTTTCACAATCTTCAGGTCATGAACTTTGCTGAACAAGAAACCCGCGATCTTGCCCAGCTGGCAAATCGATCCATGAAGTTGCAAGTTAACATTCAAGATAGCGAAGTCATGGTCAGTGTTGATGACGCCATCGTCTACGTGACACCGATTGAATGGAAAAGTGCTGGGTAGGTCGCAATGGATGGGTTGAACAAATTTGGACACCTCGCGACGTTGCCGACAGGCCCCTTTCGTTTCATTGCACTGGACGTCGAAACCGCTGGGAAAACGATTGGCGGCATATGCCAAATCGGGCTTTGCTTTGTCAGCGACACCGCCCGTTTGCAGACCTATTCCGTGTTGGTCGACCCCGAAGAACCGTTTGAACCGTTCAACACAGACCTGCACGGCATTGGCGCCGACACCGTGGCGGGTGCTGGCACGTTTCCCACGGTTTATGCCGAGTTGTTTGATCTGCTGAACACCCACAGCCTCGTTCAGCACAGCACATTTGACGAAAAGGCCATGACGGCTGCGTGCGCGCGGTATGGATTGCCAATGATAACCTCACATTGGACCAACAGCGTCACAGTGGCCCGTCAGGCATGGCCCGCGTTGAAAGGGGCAGGGGGGCACGGCCTTGCGACCCTCAAAAAGCACCTCGGACTTGAATTTCACCACCATGACGCAGGCGAGGACGCGCGGGCAGCGGCCACAGTTATACTAAGGGCCGAAGACGTTCTTGGCATGCCGTTGTCCCACCTCAGCACCAAACGACAACTGGCGTTTCAATTTGAAAACTGACGCGTGGATTGACCCGGAACGATCGGATGGGCGAAGCTGCGCCGCGCTGGACCTGCCTTCAGGCCGAGATCCGCAATCAAGCGAAAGGGATTATACATGACCACTTTTGACGAAGACATGTTCCTAAAGGGACTAGAGCAACGCAAAGCAACGCTCGGCGCGGAATACGTCGAAAACAACCTCGCTGCGGCAGATGATTTCACACGGCCATTCCAAGACGCCATGACCGCTTGGTGTTGGGGGTTTGGGTGGGGCGATGATGTGATCGACGCCAAAACCAGATCGATGATGAACCTGTCGATGATTGGCGCACTTGGAAAAATGACCGAATGGGAAATCCACTGTAAAGGCGCGTTGAACAACGGCGTTTCAAAGGAGGAAATTCGCGCAATCATCCACGTTATCGGGATTTATTGCGGCGTCCCGCAAGCGCTGGAATGTTTCCGCGTGGCGCGCAGAGTTCTGGAAGACGCAGATTTGGGCTGATCATCGCCGCAAATTAGATCACTCATCAAGTGGGCCGCCGCGACACGCCCGATGTCCGCACCGCGCACCTCGTTAGTTTTGGACAGGCGCGAAGATCAACGCCTTCAATGCGTCCAGCCCTTCCCCATTGCCCAACCGCCCAACTGCACGTTCCAACGCGTCAGCACGGTCACCCCCCAATTTAGGTCGTGCATATGCGTGGAATTTTGCTTTGACGTCTTCCTCGGTCGCCGGATTTTCCGGATCGCCAAGCGCCTCTGTGTCACCAGAGGTAAGCGTCCTGCCGTTTCTTAGGGTCAACGTGACACTGGAAATGCGGTTCGCGGGGAATGCTGCATTATACCTATCGCATTCTACCACGAACATGCTTTCGGCAAGCCGTCGGATTTCTGGATCATCAAAGCTCCGTTCCATCACATCATCAGGTGAAACGCCCCCGCGCACGATGGCAACAGCTGTTGGATATGCCGTCGAATATTGCGCCTCTTCGGTTGTGACCGGTGCGCGTTTTGCAAGGCGTTTAGATTGATGGAACGTCGTGATTTCAATCGCTTCAACATCCTCAGAGCGCAGATTATGCGCCCGCCTGAGATCAAGAACAGCCTGCACAGACGGCTGCGCCCACCGACATATCGGGTAATGCTTGAAATATTGCTCACTGATGCGCCACGTCTGGCCCAAATCGCCCCAAAGATCAGAAACGTCATCGCCCTCAACGGTCAGGGCAGGGGCACCCGTGAACCCCCCAGCGGCAAGGTAGGCGGCTGACACACCTGCCATTGCGCCCCAGCCAGATCCGTCCTTCAACATCGTCGGTTGATCTATGACGCGCATCATTTGACTGCGCGGCCCGTGGTATTCAGCAATGCCAATCGCGTCACGGGTTCGGGCTGTATCCAGCTTCATAACGCGCGCACCAAGGGCGGCAGTTGCAATGGCGATCCACGCACCAGACGTGTGGTAATCGCTTGCGGTGCGGTGCAGTGCGATGCCCGCACGCGTCCCTATTTCATATCCGACCACGAGAGAGGCAAGAAACGCCCTGTCATCTGTCAATTTCTCAGCTTGGGTGAAGGCCAAAAGCGCGGGCAGCACCCCGCAGCCCACATGGCCCTTCGTCAGTTTGTGCCCGTCGTGGGCATCTAGCGCATCAATTGTCATGCCCCCCGCAAGTGCCGCGCCGCCGGGGCTGACCAGCCGCCCATCAAAAAGAATCGCGGTCTTGCGTTGGTTTGGGGCAAAATGCTCCGCGGCATGGTTGCGAATAAGACGTGACATGGCAGTTCCTGTTGCCCCCGCGGCGACCCCAAGAAGATCCAGTAGCCACTTTCGACCAAGTCCAAGCATCTCTTCCGGAATTGTGTCCGCGTCGGCTGAATGCAGAAATTCGCTAAACTGGTGTGACATTGTCGTGCTCCTTTTTCGGGCAACTGTGGGTCAGTAAATGGCGCACCAGAAAGCGGTACTTTGACAAAACCGACACAAACTGTCGAAACAGCCCAAGCGCGGTTTCGAATCCTGCTGTGAGGTGTCTTTTCCCAAGGTCGCCTTCGAGCGGTCATGGTGGTCAACAACAAGGCCCGCGACGTCTGTTTGCGCGCTGACGATGGCTTTAGAATGGCAGGGGGTTAAATCGGGTCCCGAGAATCATGGGACCTGTAGATCGCTTGCTTCGACACCTGAAACGGCGGTATCCCGCCCTCGAACACCCCTAAATAGCACCCGATTTCTTTTACTACGTGTGTCTGAAGGTTTAAGAGTAATGAGAGGTCTGGCGAGTGACGCCTAGCCACTTGAACGAAGGCGTCCCATGCCCAACAAAACGGAACTACATCCCCGCAATCAACACTCGGAAGGCTACGACTTCGCGCGGCTGGTCGTGGATTTGCCAGAGCTTGAGGCATTTACGACCCAAAATCCGGTCGGTCTGACGACGATTGATTTTCAAGACGCGAGAGCGGTTCGCATGCTCAATCGGGCCTTGCTCAAGACGCATTACAACATTGAGTTCTGGGATATTCCGCCCAATTATCTGTGTCCTCCGATCCCCGGCCGTGCGGACTACATTCACTACCTCGCGGATTTGCTTGGAGACAGCACCAAGCAGGACATTCCACGCGGGAGTGATATCAAAGTGTTGGACGTCGGCACGGGCGCGAGCATGGTGTACCCTCTTATTGGTCAAAGCGAATATGGCTGGCATTTCACGGGGGTCGATGTAGACGCAGGCGCGCTCAAGTCCGCACAGCACATCTGCACTTCCAACACGCTGGACGTCACGCTGAGACGACAACATGTGCCCGAAAACATCTTTAGAGGCGTGATTGAACCGCGCGATTCTTTTCACATCACCATGTGCAACCCACCGTTCCATGCATCCATCGAACAGGCGAACAAAGGCACGGCGCGTAAGTGGCGCAATCTTGGCAAAGGACGTTCCCAAAAGCTCAACTTTGGGGGGCAAAACGCGGAACTTTGGTGTCCCGGTGGCGAGATAAAGTTCATCGCAACCATGGTCGAACAGAGTATTGATTTCGCAGGCCAATGCCTGTGGTTCACGTCGTTTGTGTCGAAAAAAGACAACATTCAGCCGCTTGGCAGGATTTTGAAAAAGGCGAATGTTGCTGATGTCAGAATAATCGAAATGGCGCAGGGGCAAAAAACAAGCCGCTTCGTTGCGTGGACTTATATGAATAAACGCCAGCGATCATCGTTTTTAAGCGGGTTCGGAAATAACGCGACTGCTTAAACGCCCATTCTTGTGACAATCCCGCGAAACGCGACAGACGCACATTGAAGTCAGCCGCTAGACGCCCGACCAAGACAGGCATAGCGTCCAACGTATGAAGCTTTCCCCAACCACGCTTGGGCCGCTGTTCGCGGCGATTGCGGTGACATTGTTCTCGTTGAACGATGTCACGATGAAATTTCTGTCAGGCGGGTACGCGCTGCATCAGATTGTGTTGATCCGATCACTTGTCGGGATGACGGTTGTGCTGCTTTTTATGATGCCGTTTCAGGGTGGGTTTGCTGCGCTTAAAACTGGACGCCTCGGTGCGCAGATGGCGCGGGCCGGTATGGTGTTCTTTGCCAACATGACCTTTTTCCTCGGCCTTGCGGCACTGCCCCTCGCGGACGCTGTCGCGCTGTTCTTCGTCTCTCCGTTTCTGATCACCATCTTTTCGGTTTTGTTTTTGGGAGAGGTCGTGGGCCCCCGCCGCTGGGCCGCTGTGGGGGTGGGTCTGATCGGTGTCTTCATCATCCTTCGACCGGGCACATCAAGCTTCCAGCTCGCCTCCTTGCTGCCAATTGCCGCTGCGTTCGGGTATGCGGGCTTGCATATTATGACGCGGTATTTGCGCGACACCGAAAGCGCGCTGTCCATGGTGTTCTACATCCAGTTGATGTTCATCGCAGCGACCCTGACGTTGGGTCTGATCATGGGCGACGGCAAGTTCGCGGGCGGGGGCAATCCGTCCCTCGATTTCCTGTTTCGCGCTTGGGTGGTGCCGGATCGCGCAGATCTACCCTTGTTGCTGATCCTCGGCGTTTTCGCATCCGTGGGCGGCTACTTCATCAGTCAAGCCTACCGCTTGGGCGAAGCCGCCCTTGTGGCACCCTTCGAATACCTCGCGCTGCCACTGTCGATCTTACTCGGTCTGCTGATTTTTGATGAATGGCCCGACGTGGTGGCATGGGTCGGGATCGCGCTTGTTTTGGGCTCGGGGCTTTATACGGTGTGGCGCGAAAACCAGCTCGCCAAACGTCAAACGCCTAAGCGGCAGGGCTGACGGACGCCGCGCCTGTGGCGCGCTACAACCCTATTCGCAGATGTTTTCGGCGATGAAGCAATTTGATCCGATGCAGCCATCCCAGCCTTCGGCTTTGACCGATTGGGATCTTTCGCCGAATTCGCCATCAACAATTTCCGCGGACTGGATCCGGTCAAAGCGAAAGATACGCTTGGATTCATAATCGCGCCCGTTGGTGCAACCACGGGTCTGCCAGCCATGCATATAAAGCTGGCCGTTGTTTCCGACGCCGACTTGGTGCACGTCAACGAGGCGCGGCAAGCAGTCTTTGCTGGCGTCTTCATGATAAACAACCT
>JABBAI010000039.1 GCA_018608045.1 Octadecabacter sp.
GGTTGGTTCCTTAAGCATCATGGGCGTTTTTTCGCCTTCCTTGAACTGTCAGCCTGTGGTCATGCGAACTTAGTGTTAAAACTTTGTCGCATATGGATCACGTCCTGCTACATTATCTGTCAGCCCTCTGGCTATCCTAATTCAAACGACTATTTGCCCATCATTACCAATATTTGCTCGGAATATGCCATTGCCACGCTCCTTGATTACCTATTTTCGCGCTCTTTGCGTCCTATCGGCCATAGCGCTGGTGTCTGCCTGCACAGCGCCAACGCCTAGTGCGGACTTTAATGATCCGTTTGAGGGGGCGAACCGCAGTATTCATGCCTTTAATAAGGGGCTGGACCGCGTCGCATTGCGTCCCGCTGGTCAGGCCGCGGCGTTTGTCCCAGCAGAAATCACGAAACCTGTTGCCAATTTCGCAGACAATGTTGGCCTTCCAGGTATGATCGCCAATGGGCTGTTGCAGGCCGATATCGGCGGATCCGCGACCAACACCATGCGCTTCATCGTCAACACGACAGTCGGCATCGGCGGCCTGTTTGACCCTGCTGGGGTGATTGGCCTGCACGAAGAATCAACCGATTTTGGGGAAACCCTCGCTGTTTGGGGCGCGCCAGAGGGCGCATACATAGAGTTACCAGTGTTTGGCCCGTCGACTGAACGGGATGCTGTGGGCACGTTCGTGGACCTGTTGTTCGACCCGTTGCAAAGCATTGGGACCGCGACCCAATTGAAATATTCTACAGGCGCCCGCATTGCTGGGCTTGCGATCACCCGCGGCACGTTCATGGATACGTTTGACAGTGTGCTATACGAAAGCGCGGATAGCTATGCACAGGCGCGGCTTGTCTACCTGCAAAATCGCCGTTTTGAATTGGGCGAAGCTCCGCCAGCAGCCTCAGACATTGACCCGTTTTCTGACGACCTAAGCCTCGAAGGATTTTAAAAATGACAAATTTTAACTTTTCTCGCCGGACTGCAATGGCTTTGGGGGGCGCTGGTCTGATGATGGCACCATTGCCGGCGTTTGCCCTTACGGGCGCTGAGGCTGAACGTCTGGTGGACACCGCAGTGGCCGACATCAACGGCGTCATTTCATCCGGTGCGTCCGTGAATTCTACGGTGAACAGCTTTAAGGGAATCTTTGATCGCTACGCCGACACCAGTTACCTTGCAGCCTATGCGCTGGGCAACGATGGGCGGTCCGCGACAAACGCGCAGAAAAGCGCGTTCTCGGATGCGTTCGGCATTTACCTCGCTAATAAATATGGCCGCCGTTTTAACGAATTCGCGGGCGGGCAAATTCAAGTACAAGGCACACAGCCTGTGAACACCTATATGGAGGTCCGCACATTGGCGGTTCTTCCAGGCCAGTCGCCCTTCCGCGTGGATTTCCATGTGTCTGACCGCCCGGGTCGTCCTGTGTTCTTCAACCTGATTATTGAAGGTATCAACATGCTGCTGTCTGAACGCGCCGAAATCGGTGCGATGCTTGATGCCCGTGGCGGCAACATCGACACCTTAATTCGCGATCTGACCTGATGCGGCTTGCTGCGGTTCTTGCGCTTGTGCCAGTCCTTGCGGCGGCGACGCCCTATGACGGCACGTATCGTCAAAACGCAAATGCGGAATGCGCGTTGGTCGGTGTTGATGGTGGGGCCCTCAAGATCGAGGACGGCATTTTTTACGGTGTTGAGATGGAATGCCGCATGACGCGTCCTGTCCAAGTCGTCGATATGGATGCCACGCTTTATACAATGCGCTGTTCTGGTGATGATCAAATCTGTACCGAACGGGCTATGGTGATGAATGACGCCCAAGACGCGGGCGGCATTATCATGATGTGGGACGGATACGCGTTTCGCTATTCGCGCTGCGACGCCGAATAATCAGCCACCATTGTTCTGAAGTTCTCGTAACAGATCATTGATGATGTTGTCGGCTTCTTGCGGCGTGAACCCAAGGCCGTCACCCGCCTCACCTTGCTGGGGCACGGGTGCAATCGCTTGCGCCTGAGGGGGAACTTGCATCGGCAGTGCCGTAGGGGTGAGCCCAACCAGAACCCGCGCCATTGTTTCATGCCAGATATCCGCCGGAAGGCCTGATCCTGTCACACCTGTCAGGGGCGTGTTGTTGTCATACCCCATCCAGACGCCAGCCACGTAATCGCCGGAAAACCCGATGAACCACGCATCGCGCGCGCCTTGGGTCGTGCCGGTTTTGCCAGCGATTTCCCAACCTTCAATGCCAGCGCGGCGTCCCGATCCGTTTTCTACAACTTGATACATCATCCACGTCAACTGACGCGCGGCACCTGCTTGGATCACGCGTTCACGAATGCCGCCTGTTGCGGTCAGTAACGGTTCGGAATCACCCGCAAGACGCAGTTCAACCAAGCCATAGGGTTTCACCGCAGACCCGCCATTAAGAATACCCGCATAGGCACCCGTCATTTCAACCAATGTGGATTCCGATGCGCCAAGCGCCAGTGCGGGTCCTCGGGCAAGATCGCTGACGATGCCAAAGTTTTCTGCAACAGTGCGCACATTTTCACGCCCCACCAATTCGGACAATGCGACGGCGGGGATGTTAAGGGATCGCTGCAATGCCTCGACCATGGTGACTTCGCCTTGGAAATCGTTGGTGTAGTTGGACGGACACCATTCGCCCGACCCCGGTGTTGTCCAACAGGTCGGCGCGTCCAGCAGAATATCAAACGGCGACATCCCTAGATCCAACGCGGTGCCATAGATAAACGGCTTGAACGCCGATCCGGTCTGCCGCAGCGCTTGTGTCGCGCGGTTGAATGCACCCGATACGGTCAAATCACGCCCGCCGACCATGGCGCGCACGGCCCCGTCTGCTGACATGACAACAATCGCGGCTTGGGCTTCGGACCCCGCGCGCGCACGTTCTTCAAAGATAAACGTCAGCGCGTCTTCTGCCGCCGTTTGAATGCGCGGATCGAGCGTCGTGGCAATGATCACGTCTTCTGTGGTGCCGTCGGTGAAAAAGTTCGGCCCGCTGTCCATGACCCAATCGGCAAAATACCCACCTGCACGCGCACGGGCGGCTTCGGATAATGTTGCGGGGTTGGCTTGGGCGTTCGCGGCCTCAGCCTCTGTTAGATATCCGGCTTCTTGCATCAAACGCACCACCGTCGCACCGCGGTCTTGCGAAACTTGCAAATTGCGGGTTGGGGCAAAGCTGGACGGTGCCTTTAACAGTCCTGCCAGCATGGCGGCCTGTGGCACGCTCACTTGCGATGCAGACACGCCGAAATAACGCTGTGATGCGGCCTCGAACCCACGCGATCCGGCACCGAGGTAGGCGCGGTTTACATAGACGGTCAGGATTTCAGCCTTGGTGTAACGGGCCTCCATCGCGAAGGCATGGACCGCTTCTTGAACTTTGCGCCACAGTGTTGTGCGGCGGCAATCGGCTTCATAGGCGGCTTCGTCTTCCCACGTATTGGGATCAAACGGGCGCCCAAAGCAAAGCAGTTTTGCTGTTTGCTGGGTGATGGATGAACCACCCGCACCGGACAGTGGATTGCCGCCATTGCGGAAGTTGCGCACCATCGCAGCAGCTGTCGCATAAAAATCGACGCCAAAATGATAGAACCGGTCAAATCGTTTGTCCTCCGTCGCGACAATAGCATTGCGCAGGTTCGGGCTGATTTGATCTGACGTGATGACACCGCCAAACTGGTCGCCGCGCCATGCAAATGTCTCTCCGTATGCATCCTGAAGCGTCACGGATCCACGTATGCGGCCATCCACAAGCTCGTCCATCGGAGGGAGCGTTCGTGCGGTTAGCACAACACTGATACCGACGATCAGCGTCACAACAATCGCACCGCGCCAGAAAAGCCGCCAGAATACGACGAGCAACCATTTGAATGGCAAAAGGAGCGTCCCCAGCAGTCCGCGACGCTTGGGTGCTGCCTTTTTGCGGCGGGGCTGTTTGGCCGGCTTGCGTTTCGCGGGTGCTGCGCGAGTGCGCTTTTCGGCCACCAGCGGCGGCTTTGATCCTCGTTTACCGGTCATATCTGCTCAACTCACTCTGCGCGCCATTTTGACGTTCGTTATGGGCACAGTATCGCCCCTGATTCCAAAAGTCAGGGCGGTTATCCCGCCTTTGGGCGTTTTTCTGCCTGCCTGTTTTTTAGACGACGTGCTGAAATTGTGCAATTTTTAGGCAATTTGCTGCGTTTGCAAAGGCATGCGGTGCCGCGCCAACTTGAGATACGTCAACGATCACGACCTTTTAAGGGCAGGCGGGCGCTAAGCCTGCAACCTAACGATAAGGAAGGGACGACCGTGAAACTCATTATTGCAACAATCAAACCGTTCAAGCTGGAGGAGGTCCGCGAGGCGCTCACCTCCATCGGCGTGCGCGGCATGATGGTGACGGAAATTAAGGGCTTCGGTTCTCAGTCCGGTCACACAGAAATTTATCGTGGTGCTGAGTACGCCGTGAATTTCGTGCCGAAAGTAAAGCTCGAGATCGTGGTGAACGCCGCCATGGCAGACGAAGTCGTCGCCACCATCGCTTCAACCGCCAAGACCGATAAAATCGGTGACGGCAAAATCTTCGTTCTCGATGTGGAAAGCGCTCTGCGTGTTCGCACCGGTGAAGTTAACGACGACGCGATTTAAGCGCGCAAGAGGGGAAAAGACAGATGAAATTTATGAAAACACTCTCGGTTGCAGGCGCGCTAACAGCGCTTCCGACCTTGGTGCTGGCACAAGACGCGGCACCGACGTTCGATGAAATCGGACCTTACCTTATGACGACATTGCTGTTCCTTGTGGGCGGCTTTCTGGTGTTCTGGATGGCGGCAGGTTTCGCCATGCTCGAAGCGGGCCTTGTGCGTTCCAAAAACGTGGCAATGCAGCTGACAAAGAACATCGCACTCTTTTCGATCGCGGGCATCATGTATTGGCTGGTTGGTTTTAACCTGATGTATCCGGGCGATTTCAACGGCTATGTCGCGTTCAACTTTGTTCCAACGGTTCTTGAACCTGTGGGTCTGACCGCTTCCGAAGCGGCGCTCGATTATGCGTCAGTTGCGTCCGACTTCTTCTTTCAATTGATGTTTGTGGCCGCGACCGCGTCTATTGTGTCCGGTGCCTTGGCTGAACGGATCAAGCTGTGGCCGTTCCTGATCTTCGTCGTCATTCTGACTGGCGTCTTCTACCCGATCTCCGGTTCCTGGCAGTGGGGCGGCGGCTTCTTGTCCGAAATGGGCTTTTACGACTTCGCCGGTTCAACAATCGTACACTCTGTCGGTGGCTGGGCTGCTTTGGCTGGTGCATTGATCCTTGGTCCACGCTTGGGCAAGTACAAGGACGGCAAAGTGAACCCGATGCCGGGCTCCAACCTTGCCCTCGCGACACTGGGTACGTTCATCCTTTGGCTCGGTTGGTTTGGCTTTAACGGTGGTTCGCAGCTTGCTGCTGGTACAGTTGGCGATATCACAGACGTGGGCCGCATCTTTGCGAACACCAACATGGCAGCGTCTGCCGGTGCCGTCGCCGCGCTGATCTTGACACAGGTGATGTTCAAAAAGGTCGACCTGACGATGGTTCTGAACGGAGCGCTGGCTGGTCTCGTCTCCATCACAGCCTCCCCGCTTGAACCCTCCATGTTTGGTGCGCTTTGGATTGGTGCAGTCGGCGGTGTGATCGTGGTCTTCGCAGTACCGCTTCTGGACAAGCTGAAGATCGATGACGTTGTCGGTGCGATCCCTGTCCACCTGTTTGCAGGTATCTGGGGCACAATCGCGGTGGTCTTCTACACACCAGACACCAGCCTGATGGTCCAGCTGACCGCAATCGCAGCCTACGGTGTCTTCACCTTCGTAGCAGCAGGTGCGCTCTGGTTGATCCTGAAGGCGACAGTCGGCATCCGTGTATCCGCCGAAGCCGAAATGACCGGCCTTGATAAAGCGGAACTTGGCATGGAAGCCTACCCAGACTTCACCAACGGCTAAACCTACGCCTCCTTGAAATGAAAAGGCCCCGCTGGAAGCAGCGGGGCCTTTTATGTTGGTGGTGATCTTGTGCGCCAGTGTGCCTAGACACCCGCGTCAATGATCGCTTTGGCCAGAATGGGAATGGTGTTGGTGTTCAAACCCGCAATGTTCATGCGGCTGTCACCAACCATATAAATCCCGTGATCAGCGCGCAGTTTTTCAACAATCTCGGGCGATGTGCCCAATCGTGAAAACATTCCGCGATGTGTGGCCAGGAAATCGAAACGATCGGAATTGGACAATCGGCGGAGCTCATCCGCGAGCTGTTTGCGCAGGTCCAACATGCCAAGGCGCACCTCTTCCAACTCTGCTTCCCAATCGGCACGAAGCTCCGGATCGGTCAGGATCATCGTCACAACCCGTGCGCCATGATCGGGGGGAAAGCTGAAATTCTGACGGTTCAGATATGACATGTTCTGCTGGGTCAGCGCGCGTTCATCTGCAACCTTCGTCACAGCCATCAAAATGCCTGTGCGTTCGCGGTACACACCAAAGTTCTTGGAACAGCTGGCGGCAATTAGCACATTGTCAAAGCTTTCAGCAATCAGACGCGTCGCTGCGCCGTCTTGATCAAGACCATCGCCAAACCCCTGATAGGCAATATCGACGAACGGAATAGCAGCCTTTTCTTTGATCAAATCAACAACGCCTTTCCACTGCGGCATTGTCAGGTTCGCACCCGTTGGATTGTGGCAGCACCCATGGAGCAGCACGATATCACCGGGCAATACGGCCCCCAGATCAGTCAGCATGCCGACGTAATCAACATCGCGGGTTTCGCTATCGAAGTAGCGATATGTCTGCATTTTCATGCCGAGGTATTTGATGATTGATGGGTGGTTTGGCCATGTCGGATCAGACAACCACACGGTTGCACCCGGCGCGGCGAGCTTGATGAGTTCAAGCGCCTGTCGGATGGCGCCCGTCCCGCCGGGGGTGGCCACAGCCGCCACGCGGTCACGGGCCACAGCGCCGTCCAGAACCAAATCAATCATGGCATCGCTGAACGCCGGATCACCCGCAAGCCCAACATAGGATTTGCTGTCTTGTTCGTTCACCAGTTGACGTTCCGCGGCTTTGACCGCGCGCATGACAGGCGTGTTGCCGGATGCGTCTTTGTAAACGCCAACGCCAAGGTCGACCTTTGTGTCGCGCGGGTCTTCTTTGTAGGCCGCCATGAGGGCGAGGATCTTGTCTTTGGGTTGTTCATTAAGGTGCGCAAACATCAGGCGTCTCCTGTTGCGATTGGAAGGTCATGGAAGGTGCCCCATTCGGTCCAGCTTCCGTCATAAACTGCGTGGTTGGTCTTGCCCATCCGCTCCATCGCGAGAGCGAGGATACAGGCCGTTACGCCAGATCCGCACGACAGGATGGCAGGCTTATCGAGGTCGACACCCGCTTTGCGAAATACTTCGGCCATGACCTCTGGTGATTTCATGGTGCCACTGTCGGTCAGTAAATCGCGGTAAAACACGTTGCGTGAATTGGGAATATGACCCGCACGCAGACCTTCGCGGGGTTCGGGCGCTGTA
Organism: Octadecabacter sp.; assembly: GCA_018608045.1. Classification (GTDB taxonomy): domain Bacteria; phylum Pseudomonadota; class Alphaproteobacteria; order Rhodobacterales; family Rhodobacteraceae; genus Octadecabacter. The sequence continues at coordinate 7,576 of JABBAI010000039.1, forward strand.
CCAGCAAATCGTTCGGGCGCGCGCGCATCGACAATCACATAATCACCGAGCTTGGACGCGGATGCGACTTGTGTGACGTCTTTCACCATCTGGTTTTGCCGCGTCACGGTCATATGACGGTCGCGGATGACGGGGGCCATGTCCTCAACCGGGCGGCCCTCGGCGCGCCAGCGCGAAATACCACCGTCCAGCACTGCAACATCTGTTTTGCCCATCAGGCGAAACATCCACCACACACGGGCCGCACTGAACAGGCCCGCGCCGTCATACACAACAATCTGGTGGCCATCGCCGACACCCATTTTGCGCAGGCGGGACATGAATTTTTCCACGCTCGGCACCATGTGGGGCAATTCGGACCGCTGATCGCTAATGTCATCAATGTCAAAGAACCGCGCCCCCGGAATGTGGGCTGCATCGTATTCTGCGCGGGCGTCGCGATTCATGTCGGCCAGATACCACGACGCATCAATCACCCGCAGGTCGGGATCTTTGAGGTGGTCGGCCAACCATTGGGTTGAAACCAGTGTTTTGGGGTCATCAAGTGCCATGTCAAAACCTGTAGCTTGGGGTTACTTTGTCCCTAAACCTGCCCCTGGCGTTTCGCAAGGTTTCCCATAAAAAAGGAGCGCCGCGGACATGCCGGACGCTCCTTCAAAATGTGTCGGGCCGATTTAGCCTTTGGACATCATATTCTTGATGACGCCACCGATACCGCCGAGTGCTGCGCCGCCACCAGCAACAGCGCCGATCAGCGTTGAGATATCGAAGTTGGAAACTGCGGCCGCTGCTTCTGCACCGCCCGTTGCGTCCATGCCGACCGCGCCGAGGATGGAACCTGCGCCCAAACCGCCAACTGCGCCGAGGATCGTGTTCATCATGCCACCGCCGTTCAGGGCGCCAGCAACTTTGCCAATTATGTTACCGCCAGCCGCACCAGATAGTGCGGGGATCAGCAATCCAAGAATCATTTCCATCAGTCTTTTCCTTCAATTCACGGCCCACGTATTCACCTACGCACACCTCAACCCACCACAGGATGTAATGTGCGCGGGTTAACAGAAGTTAAGGTTCAATCAACAGTGGGAGGTTTGGCGTCGTTTTCCCCGCAATACAGAGGGTTTAGTCGCCGTGGCGCAGCAATCGGGCCTTGTTACGTCCCCAATCACGGGCTGCTTCGGTCGCACGCTTGTCTTGCTTTTGCTTACCCTTGGCGATCGCGATCTTAACCTTCACGCGGCCTTTGTGATTGAAATACATAACCAGCGGGACAAGCGTCATGCCGTCACGTTGGGTGGCCTTCCACATCCGCGCGAGTTCGCGCTTTGACACCAGCAATTTGCGTCGCGCGCGGTCTTCGTGCGGAAACATCGCCTGCTGATAGGGCGCGATATAACTGTTCACCAGCCAAAGTTCGCCATTCTCAACGGCGGCATAACTGTCCGCGATGTTGGATTGGCCCGTGCGCAAGGATTTCACCTCGGATCCGGCCAACAGAATGCCGCACTCGACATCGCTCTCGATCGCGAAATCGTAGCGGGCGCGCCGATTTTCGGCGATAACTTTGTAGTTCGGGTCTGATGCGGGTTTCTTTGCCATAACGTCTTTCAGATAGGGGATGGCAAGGCACACGACAACCCGCATGATTGGGGCTAGGCTACAGCAAATACCATAAGGCCCATTATGACCCGCCCCGTTGTTGACAATAAAACCGCCCGCCGCATGTTTCTGGATCGCCATTTGCTGTTGGGGTCGCGCAGCGGGGCAGGCAAGGGCGATGATCTTCAAT
>JABBAI010000136.1 GCA_018608045.1 Octadecabacter sp.
GCAGACCGCAACAAGGCCGGAATGGGTATCAGTTTTCTGGCGCAGAACGCTGGCAAGAAATCTGTGACCTTGGATATGAAATCACCGCGCGGCAAGGAATTGCTGAAATCTTTAGTCCGCACAGCAGATGTCTTGGTGGAAAACTTTCGCCCCGGCGTAATGGACCGCCTCAGTTTGGGCTATGACGTTTTGACGAAGGAAAACCCGAACCTGATTTATTGCGCCATCAGCGGGTTCGGCCAAACCGGACCGCGCAAAGACGATCCAGCCTACGATCAGATTGTACAGGGCATTTCTGGCGTCATGTCCATCACAGGTGGGCCGCAAACAGCGCCCTACCGCGTGGGTTATCCCCTCGCGGATACGGTTGGCGGCATGACCGCGGCATTTTCGATTTCAGCGGCGCTGAATGCCAGCCCTGTGTCGCGTGGCGCGTTTCTGGATGTGTCGATGACGGATGCCGTCATCTCAACAATGGGTTGGGTTGTGTCGAATTATCTGATCGGCGGCGTCCCACCCGAGGCCCATGGCAACGAAAACATGACCTCCGCCCCATCCGGCACGTTTGAAACCGCTGACCAACCGATCAACATCGCAGCCAATAGGGATGAACAATGGGAAACGCTCGCCACACTGCTTGGGCGCGCAGATTTGTTGTCCAACCCGGATTACCGGACCCGTGAGGATCGCAAAGCCAATCGGCATCAATTACGATCCGAGCTTGAGACGGTTCTGAAAACACGATCTTCAAGCGATTGGGTCCATGAACTGAGCGCGAAGGGCGTCCCTGCTGGACCGGTATTGTCCGTGTCGCAGGTGTTGGACGACCCTCAGATTGCTGAACGCGGTTTGATATCGACGATCTCGTCGGGTGGCGAAGATTTGCAATTGTCGGGCAGTCCGGTGATCGTTGACGGCAAACGCCCAAGCCCGCAATCTGCCCCTCCTGAATTGGGCGCACACAATGATGAAGTCTGGTCCGCCTTGGGATTAAGTGAGGCGGACATTAGAGACCTCAGAGAAAAGGACGTGATATGACCGATGTTGCCGATTGGTGGCGCACCTCCATCATTGATATGGAACCGGGCCGCATTGAGATTCGTGGCACGCCTATACAGGATCTTATCGGAAATATTGGCTTTCCTGAAATGATCTGGCTGATGGTGCGGGGGGATCGCCCGACGCCTGCACAAGCCAGATTGTTCGAAGCAGCGCTTGTGTCCGCCGTCGATCACGGCCCGCAGGCTCCGTCAATTGCGGCGGCACGCATGGCCGTCACCTGTGGTCTGCCCCTGAACAATGCCATGGCCAGCGCTGTGAATATGCTTGGTGATGTGCATGGCGGGGCTGGGGAACAAGCGGTTGAACTTTATCATCATTTGGACGCGCATGGTGGGACGACGTCAGACGCTTTGGATGATTGGATCGCACAACGCAGCAGAATCATCCCCGGCTTTGGCCACCGCTTCCATAACCCCGTCGATCCGCGTGCGCCGCGACTTATGGCGCTGGTTCAGGACGCCGTCGAAGCCGACGCCTGTGAGGGCCGTTTTGGAGCTATCGGCCAAGCGATCGAAGCAGAACTCGCAGCGCGAACAGGCCGTGCGATCCCCATGAACATCGATGGTGCCACTGCGGTTATCTATGCTGAATTGGGGTTTGCCCCGCCGCTTGCCCGAGGATTATTCTGCCTATCCAGATCAGTCGGTATTCTTGCCCACGCATGGGAGCAGACCCAGCAAGGCGGGCGAAACAAGGGGCCGACACCACCAAGCTATCTTTGGACGTTCGACAAAGATCAACCCAAGGACTGAGGCCGTTAAGATTAGCTTTGAACACAATGAGCCTATTCAATCAGCTGGACGGGTCAATTCCATGAAATCGCCCAATGTAGCCTAGACGAACCCTCAGGACACTTGCGTTGCTACTGTAGCTTGTCTCTGAGAACTTCGTAAGGGGTCTGGCCGTTGTGTGCGCCGTGCGGTCTGGCGCAGTTGTAGAACCGCTCCCATTCGTCGAGTTTGGCTTCGAGATCGACGTCGCCTTTGTAACTAAGAAGCTGATAGAATTCCTGCTGATCGGAACGGTGCGATCGTTCGACCTTCCCATTGAATGATCACCAATGCCAGAAAGCGGGGCACAAACAACATCATTGCAGGATCAAGGCAAAGACTGGCTATGGCATCGATTTCTTCGCGCATTTTCATGGACCCGATCGCCGCTGTAAACGCCGGAGCGGTGCGCCTTGCCACGATGATGGGTATCAGCAAAATACTCAGTTAGCTCAGGGTCGAAATCGCGATTAGGTCGACCACGAACACTCCCGCGCCAAATTGTTTCAGCTGAGCAGACCCCTGAAACGCCAGAATTACGCCAGTCAGAAACGCCATAAGCTCGACAATCGGGACTGCTTTGAACCCGACCTCTTCGCGGGGGTGGATCAGGGCAGTCATGCGGAATTCTTTCGGATGGCGTAAAGATCGCAACGGGCGTGCTAAAAACAGCCCCAAGAACCCGACAAGTTCGAGGCTATAATTGATGGCACCTGCCACAGAAGCACCGATGCTCGCGACCCAGTCTGTGAGGGTTATCGGAGGGGGCACGATTTCGACGGGCTGTGGCATAGCGGCGGTGACGGATTGCGACAGGCTTTGGATACCCGCAGTTGCGCCAATAACTTCAATTGTTTGTCCGGGGTCTTAAGGCGGGTTTCAAGTGCGGCGATGATCCATGCAGCACTTGTGTCAAAACACGTGACCTCTGGCAGGGCTACTTGCAAGGGGCGTTCAACGGGGAAGGTCTTAATATCAGCTTGTATGTGTGTCGCCCGCGCAAGCGTGATGGCGCCCTTCAGGGTCACGCGGGTCAACGTGTCTGTCGATGTAGAATTAAAGTGGGAATGGTCGGCGCGTTCCATGGCTGGACAATAGGCATGACGCGCGGTGGGGGTTAGCGCCAATGAAATGTTGCAAACGACCTACTCCTGAATGATCGCTTCTTCCCATTCGCGCACGAAGGTTTGTCGCTTGAGGGTATCAAGATAGGTCATCAACGCGGGTTCCAAAGATATGGAGGCCCGTGCAGACGTGTCCTGCGCGCCGACAAGCGGAGGCAGCGGGAACACACCGTGCGCGCCATCCGATTGCAAGGCGATCAGGTGGCTGACAAAGGCTTCTGCCAAATCGGGACTGGAGGCAGATTTCGACACCAAAGCAGAACGCATCATGGTGGTCGGAAAATCTGACGGGAGGATAACAGTGAGCGTGTCTTGCGTATCCGCACGCCCGAGCGCGTAGCTGCCCAGTACATTATACGCAACAAGAATTTGGCCAGCGATCAGATCATCGATCATGTCACCCGAACAACAATAAAGTTTTGCATCAAGGCTGCCCATGACTTCCATCAAACGCCAGAAGGTTTCAGACGTTCGGGCATCTTGCGTGGCGAACAGATATCCGAGGCCGGATTGGCGTACATCATAGGTGCCGATCTTACCGATGAATTGATCAGGATTTTCACGCAGCACTTGGATCAAATCCTGTCGGGTACGCGGGGTTGGAAGGCCGTCAAACGCCGCCGTATTCAGAGCAATCGCGGCGGGTTCGGTGGTGAAGGCAAACAAGCTGGAACGCCACTGCGCCCAATCGGGATGCGTGATGCTGGGCAATTGTCGCGCAAACCCGTCGTTGGTCAGCTTTAATTGCAAATCCATCGCGCTTGAAATTACGACATCGAATTGATCTGGGTTTTGACGAAACACGTCATCAAGATCGGCCGTGCCCGTGACAAGGTATTGCACGGCAATATTGGGGCGCGCCGCAATAAAGCTGTCGATGACGGGTGCAAAAAACGATGTGTCGGTGCTGGACAAAATCCGCAAGGTTTGACTGGTGTTGCTGCCAAACAGCTGCTCGTCCTCCCACGGTTGGGCGAACAGAAATGCGGGCATAAAGGCCAGAGTTAAAACTGCAATGTAGCGCATGCGCCGCCTCTCGGTGTGTTGGTCAGGATCAGCCGACCGCCATGTGCGGCGGCCACGTCTTTTGCGATTGTCAGCCCAAGGCCGGACCCGATTTGCCCGCCTGAATCGCTGCCACGCACGAACCGATCTGCAAGCATGTCGATTTCACCCAAGCGAAACCCGCGGCCTTCGTCGCTCACATCTACGGACAGGGAAGGAATCGTCTGTACGCGCACCATAATGCGGCTGTCAGCTGGGGCATATTTCAAGGCATTGTCGAGTAAGTTGCGAAGCGCATTCTGGAGCAAAATTGGATCGCCATGCAGGTGGGCGGGCGCGGTTGCATCAAGGATCAAATCGACATCGCGCATGTCAGCAATCGGGGTCATGCGTTGCACGAGGTCGCGTAAAAGATCGTTAAGATCAACGTCACTCCGTTCAAGGTTTTCAGCGCGAAAGGTGACCATCGCATGATCCAAAAGCTGCCCCGCCGCGCGCGAACTTTCATCGATTGCGCGCATCATCGACCGCAGTGCATCGCGGTTTTCGGGGTTCTCGACCCGCTGAAAGGTGGCTTCTGCATAGGAACGTACAGTGGCAAGGGGCGTGCGGACACGGTGCGCGGCCTCTGCGATGAAATCTTCGGATTGCTTCAGGGACTGATCAAGCCGCGACATCAGATTGTTCAGGGACCCGACAAGCGGCGCCATTTCTGTGGGCACAGGTTTCGTAAATGGGCTGAGGTCTTGTGGTCCGCGGCGTGTCACAGATGTCGTCAGGCGGCGCAACTGGCCAATGGTGGTGGATGTGGCCCAAAACGACAGGGCTGTGGCAAGCGCAAAGAACCCCGCGCCAAACACCGCTACGTTGGTTGAAATGCGGTTCAATGTGCCCGACAGCGCGTCTTGTGTTTGCGCCACAGACACTGACACCCGACGCGGCACATTCGCGCCAATCAAGGTGCGCGATGCCGTTGCCACCCGCACGGTCGCCCCGTCATATGTCAACGAGCGAAACGGGTTTGGAATGTCTAGGCCAGCATACCCCGACAACAGCGCGCCGTCCTCATAGATGGCATAAAAGACGCGGTCATCGGCGTCTGTGGACAGCATTGAAAGCGCAGCATAAGGAAAGTCCAATTCGACCTGTCCGTCGCGCAACACGGCGGAATCAAGAATGGACGCGGCCGACGCGCTTAGGATATTGTCTTGGCCTTGTTGGGCGATTTGGGCAGCGTAACCGCGCACCACGAAAAACAATACAATCGCAAGAACAGCGGCCCCGCCCGTAAGGATCATGGCAAGTCGGTTGCGCAACGACCTAGACACAGTGACATCACGCGTCATGATCAAGCCGATAGCCAAGTCCGCGCAGGGTTTTGATTTGGACATCCGATCCATCGAGGTGCTTGCGAAGCCGCCCGATATAAACCTCAACCGCGTTCTCGGAAACGTCGTCGTCATACGAAAACAACCGATCCACTAGCTTGTGTTTGGAAAACACTTGCCCGCGCGCATTCATCAAAACCTCAAGCAGGCGCAATTCGCGATTGCGCAGATTGATGACGTTACCCTTGACGGTAAGGTGCCCGCCGACGGGATCAAATTCGACATTCCCCATCTGGATCGAGCTTTGTGCAGACCCTGCATTGCGGCGCAGAACGGCACGGCAGCGCGCCTGCAATTCGGCGTGATCGAACGGCTTGGTGACGTAATCGTCCGCGCCTAAATCGAGCATGCTGATTCTGTCGCTTACTTGGCTGCGGGCGGTCAAAACGATCACGGGGGTATTGTTTTTGCCCGCGCGGTGCTGTTTGAGAAAGCTGCGCCCATCCCCATCCGGCAGCATAATATCAAGTAGGATAAGGTCGTATTCACCTGCATTCGCGTAATCCACCGCTTCGCTGATTAATGCTGCGTGATCAACAAGGTGGCCATCAAGGCTCATGCGCGAACAGATGGCTCGCGCGAGCTCGATATTATCTTCGACCAACAGGTACTTCATGACAGGGCTGCTGCCTTTCTTTGGTGGTGACAGGTCTGTGTCAGCTTGTCATGGTTGTGTCACGATACGAAGCCGTGAATAGAACGGTTATCAAATGGGAGACTAAAATGACAACTTTTAAGATGGGCCGACGCGCCCTGATCGCGACGGCTGTCGCGTCGCTTGGCCTTGGCACACCTGCATTTGCAGACGGCCACCAAGTTTTGGACGACGTGCACTTTATCATCCCCGGCGGCGCTGGTGGTGGTTGGGACGGCACAGCCCGTGGCACAGGTGAGGCGCTGACAGCCGCAGGTCTTGCTGGCACAGCGACATACGAAAACATGTCCGGCGGTGGCGGCGGTGTGGCGATTGGCTACATGATCGAAAACGCCGAAAGCCTTGAAGACACGTTGATGGTCAATTCGACCCCAATCGTCATCCGGTCGTTGACGGGTGTTTTCCCGTACAACTTCCGTGACCTGACCCTCGTATCAGGCACAATTGGTGACTACGCAGCGATCGTTGTGGGCAAAGACAGCTCGATCAACTCTATGGACGACCTGATGGAAGCGTTTGACGCTGATCCAGCCGGTACGCCGTTTGGTGGCGGTTCTGTTCCCGGTGGTATGGATCACCTTGTTGCAGCCATGGTTATGGAAGCATCCGGCCGTGATGCGCTGGGCGTGAACTACATTCCATACGACGCGGGCGGCACAGCCATGGCAGCATTGCTGTCGGGCGAAATCGCAGCGCTTTCGACTGGTTTCTCTGAAGCCGTCGATCTGTCCAACGCAGGCGAAGTTAAAATCATTGGCGTCACATCAGATGCCCGCGTTGACGCGGCACCAGACGCGATGACCATGATGGAACAAGGCATCGATACAACATTCGTCAACTGGCGTGGCTTCTTTGGCGCTCCAGGTATGTCGGACGAAAAGCTGGCCCAGTACCAGACTGCTATCGCTGCCATGTATGACACCCCAGAATGGGAAGCCGTTCGCGCACGTAATGGTTGGGTCAACATCCACAACTCAGGCGACGACTTTGAAGCCTTCCTTGAAGGCCAAGAACTAGTCATTGGCGATCTGATGAAAAAGCTGGGCTTCCTTTAAGCACTCCCATCGGGGCAGCGCGTTCCGGCGCTCTGCCCCGATTTGACATCTAGAATTTTCAGACATTGGGGGATTGGTCGCATGGCCTTAGATCGTTGGATTGCACTTGTCCTATTAGGCATCTGCTTGGTGTACGGCTACACCGCGTTTTTCACGATGGACGAAGGGCTGGCACCGTTCGCGCGCCGCAATCCCGTCTGGCCGAGCACATTCCCCAAAGTATTATCCGTTTTCGGTGCTGGCGCATCGCTTCTCATCCTTTTGGGGTTTGAAAAAGACAACGGGGCTATCGGTGAAATCGATTATCGTCGCTTGCATGAATACAAACTCGGTCAGGCGTTGCTGCTGCTTGGTTTGATGATTGTGTACGCCTTGTGTTTGCGCCCTGTCGGGTTTCTGATTGCAACGTCTTCGTTCCTGATTATCGGGTCGTTTATCTTGGGCGAACGCAAATGGTGGTTGATGCTGGTGGTGTCGTTCAGTGCGACGTTTATCGTCTGGTATCTGGTGCAGGAGGTACTGGGCATCTACATGCGCCCGCTGCCCACCTTTATCCTGAATTTGGTGGGTGGTTGATATGCTAGAAGGTATTCTAATTGGCCTGCAAACGGCCCTGTCCCTCCAAAATCTTCTGGTCGTTATTGGCGGCTGTTTGATTGGTACATTTATCGGCATGTTGCCGGGTCTTGGACCGATGTCGATCATCGCGATCATGATCCCCATTGCGATCTCTATGGGTGACCCATCGGCCGCGTTGATCCTGTTGGCGGGCGTGTATTATGGTGCGATCTTTGGCGGGTCGACATCGTCCATCCTGCTGAATGCACCGGGCGTCGCTGGCACTGTCGCGTCAAGTTTCGACGGCTATCCGATGGCCCAACAGGGCAAGGCTGGCAAAGCGCTGACCATCGCCGCAATCGCCAGTTTCGCGGGCGGCACAATCGGCGCAATCTTGTTGATGATCTTCGCCCCGATGCTGTCATCTGTCGCGCTGCTGTTTCATTCGGCTGAATATTTCGCCCTGATGATTGTCGGCCTGTCTGCTATCGCGGCCTTTGCGGGGCAGGGGCAGGTTATCAAAGCGCTTTTGATGACAGTCCTTGGTTTGATTATGGCCACGGTCGGCGAGGGCGCGCTGTTCAACCTGCCGCGCTTTACTGGTGGCATCATGGATCTGCAATCAGGCTTTGGTTTTATCACGCTGGCTATGGCGATGTTTGCCCTGCCAGAGGCAGTGTTTCTTGTCCTCAAACCCAAAAATATGGGCGACAATGCCGGTGCGATCAAACATTTGCGTATTACCCGAGCAGAGGCCCGCGCGATTGCACCTGTTATTGGCCGTCAATCGATCCAAGGCTTCTTCATCGGCGTTTTGCCCGGTGCAGGAGCGACGATTGCGTCGTTCTTGGGATACGCGGTTGAACGCAACATTGCGCCAAAGCATGAACAGGATGAATTTGGAAAAGGTTCTATCAAAGGCCTCGCCGCACCCGAAACCGCGAACAACGCCGCTTGTACTGGTTCGTTCGTGCCGCTGTTGACGCTTGGCATTCCGGGGTCGGGCACGACGGCTATTTTGCTCGGTGCATTGATCGCCCTTAACGTTAAACCGGGTCCGCGTTTAATGATCGACCAGCCCGAGATTTTCTGGGCTGTTATCATATCAATGTTTATTGGCAATCTGGTGCTGTTGATCCTGAACTTGCCCTTGATCCCCTACATCGCCAAGGTTCTGGCCATTCCGCGCAACTATTTGATCCCGTTCATTATGTTTTTCACATTGATGGGCGCCTACATTGGCCAGAACAACGCGACAGAGCTGGTGATGCTGGTGGGCTTTGGTGTCTGCGGTATCGCGCTGAAGTTCGCCAAATACCCGCTTCCGCCGTTGCTGATCGGGTTTATCCTCGGTGGTATGATGGAGGATAACTTTAGCCGGTCAATGCAGCTTTATGGTGGTGTATCGTTCATCTGGAATCGGCCTATGACCATGGGGCTGCTGGTGCTTGCGACATTTCTGGTGGTGCTTCCGGGCCTGCGGTCTATGCGGTCCAAACATGC
>JABBAI010000193.1 GCA_018608045.1 Octadecabacter sp.
TCGAGGAGATCACCGATAAACGCATCCGCCTCAGCCTTCTGTGACGCCGCGACGAGCATGTCATCCGTTGCGTCCGATCTACCGTAAGAAATGTTGTCACGCGCGGATCGGTTGAACATCGCGGTTTCTTGCGTAACCATTCCGATGGCTTCACGCAGGCTGTCCTGGCCGACCAACTTAAGATCCTGCCCATCGATCAAAACGCGCCCTGTTTCAGGATCATACAATCGCAACAATAGCGCAACCAACGTCGATTTTCCTGCGCCAGACGCGCCAACAATACCCAGCTTTTCGCCCGCCTTGATCGTCAGGTTGATACCATTGATCCCGCCTGTTTCACCGCCGTAACCGAATGACACATTTTCAAACGTCACTTGAGCGTCTGTCACGTTCAAGCGTTTAGCGTTCTTTGCATCCGTGAGTTGATGGGCTGGAGTCAGGGTTTTCATACCGTCTTCAACCTCACCTACGTGACTGAAAATCGCCATGAGCACAAAACTCACCCAGCCGGTCATTTGGCTTAGACGGATCGACACCGCACCAATCGCCGCAAGGTCGCCGGGCGTTACACCCGCGTCGCGCCACGACAGACCGAACCCCACCATCGCTATCGGCAATAACCCTGCAAGCGTGATGAGGCCAAACCGGAACAGCGTTGCGACTTCGCCGTATTCAAGTGCGCGGTGGCGGAGGTCTTGCATCGCGGATTGCGCGGCATCTGTTTCGTAGTTTGTCCCCGCGAACAATTTGACGGTTTTGATGTTCGTGATCGTATCCACGACTTGGCCCGACAGCATCGCAGACGCCCCTGCCCGCGCTTTGGCCCGAGCCCGAATACGCGGCAGGAAGATGCGCAAAAAAATTACATAGGTTGCGAACCATCCGGCCAAGACAATCAACAATCTTGGGTCTACTGCGGACACCAAAAATCCAGCACCAAGCACAGACGCCAGCGCGAACAAAACTGCGTTGACGGTTTCGATAACCACTTCGGTCAGGGAACGCGCCACCTGCATTTGTTTTTGCGCGATGCGCCCTGCGAAATCGTTGTCAAAGAACGTCACCGCCTGACCGAGCGTCCATCGATGTAGGCGCCCAACAACCAAAGTGAACAGGTTTGGCCCGATTACGACCGACTGGAATGACGCCGACACGCCAAACAGAACGGGACGCAACACCATGAGCAAAACGATCGCCAACGCGAACAACCCGATGCTATTGCCAATCGGCGCGGTTGAAGACGCGACATCCACGACACGACCCAGAAGGTACATCGTCAAAACTTCTGTGGCACCAGCAAGGGCGGAAATAAGTCCCGCTAGAAAAATAACCGGCCAAGCACCAGACAACGCCCAGCGAAAAAACCGTGCAAGCGTTTGGGGCGGTGGACCATCAGCCTCTTGTTGGCTATCGATTAACCCGCCGAGTCTTTGAATACCATTTTGATACATTTGAACGATCATTCGACGGCCTCTGTTCCAATAAAGCCGCCAGATTGACGCGCCCAAAACCCTGCATACTGACCACCCCGCGCGAGGAGCTCACTATGGCTCCCATCCTCAACGACACGGCCATCATCAATAACGATAATCCGGTCCATCTGCGCAATGGTCGACAAACGGTGCGCAATCGCGATGACGGTTTTGCCCTCCATCAAGGTGGACAGCGTTGATTGGATCGTCGCCTCAACCTCAGAATCTAGCGCGGACGTCGCTTCGTCCAACAACAGAATTGGTGAGTCCTTCAGGATCACACGGGCAAGCGATATACGCTGACGCTGTCCACCAGACAATTTCACACCCCGTTCACCGACTTGGGCATCATATCCTTTGCGCCCTTCCCCATCTTGAAGATCAAGAATGAAATCATGCGCTTCGGCCTGTTTGGCCGCTGCGATCATCTGATCGTGCAACGCCAACGGATCACCATATAGGATATTATCGCGCACAGAACGATGCAGCAAAGAACTGTCTTGTTGCACCATCCCAATCGCCTGTCGCAGGCTGTCTTGTTGCACGGTCGAAATGTCCTGACCGTCGATCATAATTCGCCCGGATTCGGTATCGTAAAACCGCAGCAGCAATTTCACCAATGTGGATTTTCCCGCACCGGACCGGCCGACCAAACCAACCTTTTCACCCGCGCTGATCGACAGCGTCAGGTTATCAATTCCGCCCGATCCACGCCCATAATGATGACTTAGACCTTCGACTTCAATCTGACCGCCCTTCACCACCAAGGGGCGGGCATCATCCGCATCGGTAAGCGTGATCGGCTGGGCAATCGTTTCCATCCCTTCAGCAATCACACCAAGGTTTTGGAACAAGTTCGTCACCGCCCACATGATCCAGCCCGTCATCGCATTCAACCGCAATGTCATCGCCGCCGCCGCCGCAACGATACCCGCTGTCGCCACGCCGTCCGACCACAGCCAAAGAGCCCAGCCAACAACAGCGACGATCAAGAACCCGTTCAGCAGAACAAGGGACACGTCCATGATTGTGTAAAGCCGCATTTCGCGCTGAAACGCCACGCGGGTCGCCTCAATCGCGGTGCGGGCATAGTTGATTTCACGGTCATGGTGCGCGAACATTTTGACGGAATGGATGTTGGTGTAGCTGTCAACAACGCGGCCCGTCACCTCAGAACGCGCATCAGATGAAATCTTGGACGCCGGCCCGACCCGTTTGATCGTCCAATGCATCAATACCATGTAAAGCCCGAACCAGATCAAAAGGGGCAACAGCAAACGTGGATCACCGCCGCCCAAAAGAAACGCCGCGCCAATGATATAAGCGAGCGAAAATGTCACTGCGTCAAAGACCTGAAAGGCGACCTCACCTGCGGCGGGGGGTGTCTGCATAATCCGGTTTGCCATACGCCCCGCAAAGTCATTTTCAAACCAGCCAACAGACTGACGCAATACATGACGATGAGCCCGCCACCGCACGATTGCCGCAAAGTTCGGGACTATAGATTGGTTCAACAGCGCCACGTCGATGACCTGAAGAAGCGGGCGTAGAGTCAGCAAAAATACCCCGACGATGATGAATTCCCAACCGTAATCTGCCCAGAAGGACACTTCGCTCCCTGGTGCGATCAGATCAACAAGACGGCCCATATAAGCGATCAGCCAGACCTCAACCAACGCTACGACAATGGACATAATTCCTGCGGCCCAGAACACCCGACGAAACGGGCGCGCGTAGGTTTTCAGGAACGGCCAAAGCCGTGTCGGGGGCGTGTCATCCTGCGGATAATCTACATACGGATCGACGAGGTTTTCGAAAAAGCGGAACACGGAACGTATCCTTTCGCTTGTTCATATAGACTGGTTTAGGTCACAGGAAAACAAGCCCTGAAAAGCCGGCCAAGGCCACCGCCATAATCCGCATGAACGCCTGCCATTTTAGGGGATCGGCAAGCAGCGTTTTCAACAAGCTGCCAGCATAGGTCCAGAACAGGCAAACGCACAGGTTCACCCCTGAGAATGTGAAGGCCAATGTTGTCGCTTGGCCCAGCGGAGCCAATTCTGTGACCATCGCAGACGCAGATGTCGCGACTGCCCAGATTTTCGGATTAACCCATTGGAACAACACCGCTTGGATGAACGTAAAGGGGCGGTCCGTGTCTTTGGCAACGGCCAGTTTCGCGTTCCACAGCTTCCATGCCATCCATAAAATCCAAACGCTCGCGATGATCATGAGAACAAGGCGCAGAATCGGGAATTTCTCAATAAGGGTGCCAAGACCAAGACCGGTTAAAAAGGCAATAAACCCTACGCCCAGCGCGACACCAAGAAGATGCGGCAACGTCGCACGAAACCCGAACCGCGCACCTGACGCGGTGAGCAGAACCACATTCGGGCCCGGTGAAAACAGGCCAAAGAAAACGAACCCGATCAGCGCCGTCATGGAAGTGCCAGCAGGTCAGCCTTGGTCATCGCGAAGGTTGATTTGATCCATTCTGATTTCAGATAGGCCAGTCGTGCGCCCAGCGCCTTGCCTTCATACGTTGGCATCAGATGATCTGCCTTAACGGGAAACACTTGAAGGTTGGCAAAATGTGCCGCGTCCATTGCGTCTTGGGTCACGGGTTGACCTGTCAAAACCTCGCGCAGCATCAGGGCTTCGATAGCAAGCTCCCCACCGACTTCATACCCCATCGCAGAGGGTATTTGTTCAGACAGCGCACCTTCACGAATGCGGGTGAATTCGATGGTGTCCGCCTTGGACAAGCGCAGCAATGTCGCAACATCACCCGGATTGATCGCCGCCAGACGGGTGTGCCAATGGGCAGGTCGTCCCAATTTTTCTTCAAGATGGACGAGACGCGCAAGCGGGGACGCATCAGCCCCCGGAAGCAGGCGCAACAACACACCTGATATCGCCATAGATGCCATCGCAGGCGCAGGATCACGCGCAAGAAGCGTTTTAATAATTTCGGTTTGAACACGTTCTTTCGCAAGGGTGTCTAGCCCGTCCAAGTTTGCAGCACAGGCCGCCAGACCATCCGCATCAAGCCCCTGTTCAGGATCACCGAACCACGCGTAAAACCGAAAGAAACGCAGAATGCGCAAATAATCTTCGCGAATGCGGGCATCCGGATCATTGATAAACCGCACATGATTTGCACGCAGATCAGGGATGCCACCAACGGGATCGATCACCGAGCCATCGGGTGCGCAGTATAGCGCGTTCATTGTAAAATCGCGACGCACTGCATCGTCTTGCAAGGTGTCGGAAAACGCGATCACTGCGTGGCGCCCATCTGTTTCGACGTCCGTGCGATAGGTCGTGATTTCGTAAGGCCGATGATCGGCAATCACCGTAACGGTACCATGATCGATCCCCGTCAGAATTACCTTCAGCCCAGCATCTTGCGCCAGCTTCATGACCACATCCGGCCGCGCGTTTGTCGCGAGGTCGAGGTCAGCCACATACATTTCGACCAGCGCGTTGCGCACACAACCGCCGACAAAGTAAACCTCAAACCCTGCGCGGGTTAGCATGCCTGTCACTGCTTTGGACCCATCGGACGTAAGCCAGTCCGCGTTGATTTCGGTCATGCCACGCCCTTTGCCAAATTGCGCAACATGCGCGCAGTTGCGCCCCAAATATAATAGGGACCATAGGGGACAGTGTAATACTGGCGGCGTTGTCCGCGCCAGCGACGCCCTTCGATGCGGTAATTTTCAAGGTTCAGAATATGCGATATTGGGACAGTAAAAACCTCTGACACTTCGCCGGGTTCTGCGGTGAACATCAAATCATTGGGCACCAAGGCCACAATCGGTGTCACAGAATAATTCGTCACGGTTTCATGGGACGGTAAATGCCCAAGAATAGTCGAGACAGTCTGGTCGAGCCCGATTTCTTCTTCGGCCTCACGCAGGGCCGTGTGTGCCAAATCATGATCCGTGTCGTCCATGCGCCCACCCGCGAAAGCAATCTGACCTGCATGATGTTTAAGCCGCGCGGATCGCTTCGTAAGAATCAGCCGCCCATCTTCGGTGATCGCGACCAAGACAGCCGCTGGTTTCAAAACACGTTCGACTGGCGGGGTATATTCAGGATTGAGATCAAAATCAGACGACGCTGCCCCCGCTCGTTCAATCGCGTGCAACAGCGTCGTCTTTAGGCGTTCAGGCGAAAGATCAGGATTTGGCATCTGGTCCTGTCGTCGCCTCAAACCCAAGGGAAGTTGGGTCAAATTCATAATGGGACCCGCAGAACTGACAGTCTGCCGTCACAATACCAGCGTCCGTGGTCATATGCGTCAGATCTTTGGCCGAATAAATCGACAAGGACTGGCGCACTTTTTCTGGCGAACACGAACACCCGAATGTCACGGGCTGAGGGTCAAATACACGCGGGGATTCCTCATGGAACAATCTGATCAACAGATCGGTCGGTTGTACGGTGGGCCCGATCAATTCCAATTCTTCTGCCGTGCGCATCAATGTGTTTGCGCGCAGCCAGTTTTCACCCTCATCGTCGTTCAGCAAATCCTCGACCGCGGTAAGACCGTCGTCGGTCCCACCATCGGGGTTCGCCAAGGGGGACGCCACCGGCATTGCCTGCAACATGATCCCACCCGCGCGCCACGATTCCTCGCCGCCCGGAACAGATGCTTTGCCGAACGTCAGCTGAAACGACGTGGGTAGTTGTTCACTTTGCGCAAAATATGCTTCTGCGCAGGCAGACAAAGATCCACCTGCAATCGGCGTGATCCCTTGATAGGGCGTCGTGCCTTCGCCTTGGTCGATGAGGATCGCAAAATATCCCTTACCAACTTGGCTAAACGGGTGGCCTGTCGGGTCGATCGTGTCTTTGTCAAAGCTGGCATAGGCACGAATGCGGGCAGGTTCACCATCTTCTGTCGGGCCATAATAATCGGTCGCAATCAGACGTGCAGGACCATCGCCACGCACCTGCAACGACAGCTTCCAACGCACTTTGATTGTTTGCCCGATCAGCGCCGTAAGCAACGACATTTCAGCGACCAAAGCCTCAACCGCTGGTGGGTAATCGTGCTGCGCCAGAACCTGATCCAACACACCATCAAGACGCGCAATGCGCCCGCGAATATCAGAGCGGTCAAGCTGAAACGGAAGGACGGTGTCGTCCCAGGCAATTGTCGATGCGTTCGTCATGGTCTTTCCTAACAAGTGGAGGCCCAATAGGTTGGGGGTGGACATACCGCGTCCATATAGGTGTCACAAGACGAGGTGTAAGTGCATGATTAGACGTTACGGCGAACGGGTTGACCCCGATATGCAGTATACGCCGCGTCCCGGGGCGTATGTCATCCTGCAACGGGGGCGTGATTTGCTTTTGACTGTGCAAGATGGCGCCCGCCCTGAACTGCAATTGCCCGGTGGCGGGATTGATGCGGGCGAACATGTGATCCCCGCGCTACACCGTGAGGTGATGGAAGAAACAGGTTGGCGGATGGATCGACCTGTGCGCCTTGGGGCATTCAAACGCTTTGTTTATATGCCAGAATACGACATGTGGGCTGAAAAAATCTGCACGATTTATTGGTCTCAACCGACGCTGTGTTATGGCCCCCCACTTGAGGAAACCCACACCGCTGTTTGGGTCCCAATGGATGAGGCCCCTGCCCTGTTATCGAATGAGGGGGATGCGGCGTTAGTCGCCAGCTTGCTCTAGGTTTAGAAACCGCGTAATCCGCCTTCAAATAACCTCTTTGGAGTCCCAGATATGTCCGCCAAGTTCACGCCGAAAAAAGTCGTCCTCGCCTATTCCGGTGGTTTGGACACGTCGATCATTCTGAAGTGGTTGAAGACGGAATACGGTTGTGAGGTCGTGACGTTCACTGCTGATCTTGGACAAGGTGAGGAGCTTGAGCCCGCGCGCAAGAAGGCGTTGGACATGGGAATTCCCGCGGAAAACATTTACATTGAAGACGTCCGCGAAGAATTCGTGCGCGATTTTGTCTTCCCGATGTTTCGCGCAAATGCGGTCTATGAAGGGCTGTATCTGCTGGGCACGTCTATCGCTAGACCATTGATTTCCAAGCGTTTAGTTGAAATTGCTGAGGAGGTCGGCGCAGACGCTGTGGCGCATGGCGCGACGGGCAAGGGAAATGATCAAGTGCGATTTGAACTGGCCGCCTACGCATTGAACCCCGACATCAAGGTTATCGCGCCGTGGCGCGAATGGGATCTGTCGTCGCGCACCAAGCTGTTGGAGTTTGCCGAGAAACATCAGATTGAGGTCGCTAAGGACAAACGCGGCGAAGCCCCATTTTCTGTCGATGCCAATCTGTTGCACACATCATCCGAGGGTAAGGTTCTTGAGGACCCCGCTGAGATGGCGCCAGATTACGTTTACCAGCGCACGGTTGCCCCAGAAGATGCACCTGAAACACCCGAGTTCGTTGAGATCGGCTTTGAGGCTGGTGATGCAGTTTCGATCAACGGTGAGGCCATGTCACCAGCGATAATTCTCACAAAACTCAATGAGTTAGGTGGCAAACATGGTTGTGGTCGCCTTGATCTTGTTGAGGGCCGCTTTGTCGGAATGAAGTCGCGTGGTGTATACGAAACGCCCGGCGGTACCCTACTGCTTGAAGCGCACCGGGGCATCGAATCGATCACTTTGGATCGCGGCGCAGCGCACCTGAAAGACGAGCTTATGCCACGCTACGCAGAATTGATTTATAACGGTTTCTGGTTTTCGCCAGAACGCGAAATGCTGCAAGCGGCGATTGATAAATCACAAACACACGTGACGGGAACAGTAACGCTGAAATTGTATAAGGGATCGGCTAAAACGGTTGCTCGTGCATCAGAATATTCTCTGTATTCCGAAGCACACGTCACGTTTGAAGACGACGCTGGTGCCTACGACCAAAAGGATGCGGCTGGATTTATTCAGTTGAACGCGCTGCGTCTGAAGCTTTTGGCAGCGCGGGATAAGCGCACCAAGAAACACTAGTCTTAACGGTTTCGTACAAAACTCAAACCGCACGGTTTGGTAAACAGCGCGGGATGTCATGCGGTCGTGAATTGCGTGAATGATCCTTTGCGGCGATGGTCCCCTAAAAGAGGAGAATTGCCATGACATCGATGATGCGGAACTTGAAAACTATAGCGCTGGGCGCAGCCATCGGGGTTGCCACACTCTTGCATGACGGCAAAGCCGAGGCGCGCGACATGCAAACCATCGTCGTGGCGGGCGGCTGATTCTGGTGCGTCGAATCCGATTTTGAAAAAGTGCGCGGCGTGTCCGAAGTGACATCTGGGTACACAGGCGGCACAACGACCAACCCGACCTATCGTCAGGTCACCAATGGCAGCACGGGCCATTATGAAGCGGTTGAGATCTGTTACGATCGCGATCAGGTGTCTGAACGTCAAATTTATGATCTGTTTTTCCGCTCCGTTGATCCGACGGACGCAGGTGGGCAGTTTTGTGATCGGGGCGACAGTTACCGCACCGCGATTTTCGTTGACACAACATCACAAGAACAGGCCGCGCGGGCAGCATTGGCTGCGGCACAATCCGAACTTGGCCAGCGCATTGTGACGCCAATTTTGGCAGCGGCACCGTTTTACGACGCTGAAAGCTATCACCAGAATTACTACACGGGATCGTCGCGGATCGTGACGCGAGGCGGCATTAAAACGCAAGCCGAGGCGTATGCGTTTTATCGTGAAGGATGTGGGCGTGATGCGCGGGTTGAACAACTTTGGGGTTCAGACGCACCATTTATCAACCACTAAAGTCCTGCACCTCTTTTAGATCGGGGATCACATCGGCTGTGCCGTGGCGCGTGACCATCAACGCCGCAGCCTTGGATGCTGTTTGCAGCGCTTGCAGCATCGGTTGACCCCGATCAAGACAGGCCAATACATACCCCGTGAACGTATCTCCGGCACCTGTTGTATCCACGGGGGTGACTTTGTGCGCCGCGACAGTGGTTTCACCATCAGCGCCAAACCAAGTGGCACCATTCGCACCAAGGGTGACGATCACGTCTTTGACTGGCAAATCAGCAGGTCCCTGCCCCGATGCGGATTTGAGCTGTTCGGCCTCAACCTCATTAAAGATCAGAAAATCGAGATGAGGTAGGACGGCTTGAACTGTGTTCGCATCAAAGGGTGCGGCAGCATAGGCTACCTCAAGACCCATTTCACGCGCAAGCTTTGCCCCTTCGGCCTGAAGCGTTGTTTCATTTTGAAAAACGAACGTATCGCCGGTTTTGGCGCGCGTTAAAGCCTGTTCTAGAGATTCTTGAGGGATCGCGGCATTCGCCCCTTTGTGCAAGATGATACTATTTTCACCGCGCACATCCACGGCAATGATGGCTTGCGCTGTTTCGACATCGATCTCGGCGATGTGGGTCGTGTCTACGCCGTATTCCAACAACCGCGCCACAGCCCAGCGCCCGTCGACACCGACTGCGCCGATATGATGGACCCGGGCCGCAGCGCGCGCAGCCGCCACGGACATATTCGCGCCCTTACCACCCAAGAAAACGCTGCGACCCGTGCTTGCCAGAGTTTCACCAGCACGAGGTATATGCGGCACGGAATAGACGATATCGGCATTGATAGAGCCCAAATTCCAGATCGCCATACCTACTGCGCCGTGCTTGAGGCAAGAACGGCCATGTTTAGAATATCGTTGACCGTGCTGACGGTTGAACAGATTTGGATGGGGCGATCGATGCCTGCGAGGATGGGGCCGATCACTGTCGCGCCACCCAGTTCCTGCATCAATTTGACCGAGATTGAGGCGGAATGGCGGGCGGGAACAACAAGCACATTGGCGGGACCTGTCAGGCGTGAGAACGGATAGGCCTCGGCTGCTTTGGGGTTGAGAGCAACATCGACGGCCATCTCCCCCTCGTATTCGAAATCGACTCCGCGCGCGTCGAGGACATGTGGTGCCATTTGCATTTTTTCTGCGCGTTCCGATACCGGATAACCGAACGTGGAAAACGAAACGAACGCGACACGCGGTTCAAGGCCAAGACGGCGCGCGACATGGGCACTGCGTTCAGCAATATCCGCAAGATCGTTTTCATCTGGCCATTCATGAACCAACGTATCCGCGATCAGGACAATCCGACCTTTGCTTAGGACAGCAGTGACTCCAACCGCACCATCATGGGGACCTGCATCAAAGACGTGGTTGATCAGTTCGAGAACGTGGGCAGATTTGCGGGTCGCGCCAGTGACCATTCCGTCTGCGTGACCATGGGCAAGCATCAAAGACGCAAAAACATGGCGGTCGCGGGTCGCCATGCGGTGGATATCGTTTCGATCGTGGCCTTTTCGTTGAAGGCGTTCGTAGAGGAAATCTTTATATGTCCCGAGGTGGTCGGTGTTGGCCGCATTAACAATCTCAAGCTCGGCCACAGCATCGCCCAGGCCTTCGGCGGTGAGTTTCTTTTTCACATCTTCAGTCCGACCAACGACCAAAGCACGACCAAAACCGGAGCGTTGGTATTGAACAGCGGCGCGCAACACGCGGGGATCGTCACCTTCGGCAAAGACGATTGTGTGCTGGTTGGCGCGCGCCCGGGAGTTGATGCCACGCAGAATGCTGGCCGTGGGATCCATGCGGGTTTTCAAGGATTCCTCATAGCCGTCGATGTCGACAATCGGACGGCGGGCAACGCCAGTATCCATGCCAGCGCGGGCAACGGCGGGTGGAATAACGTATATTAAACGCGGATCAAACGGTGTCGGGATAATGTAGTCACGCCCAAAGCTGAGCTTTTTGCCGTAGGCCATCGCGACTTCATCAGGGACGTCTTCACGTGCAAGGCTGGCAAGCGCGTGGGCGCAAGCGATTTTCATTTCATCATTGATGGCACGCGCATGGATATCGAGGGCGCCGCGAAACAAGTAGGGAAACCCAAGCACGTTGTTCACTTGGTTCGGGTAATCGGAACGGCCCGTCGCAACGATCACGTCATCACGGACCTCGTGGACTTCTTCGGGCGTGATTTCAGGATCGGGATTGGCCATAGCAAAGATAACGGCATTCGGCGCCATTGAGATCACCATGTCTTGGGTCACCGCACCCTTCGCCGACACGCCAAGGAAGACATCACAGCCATCCATCGCTTCGGCGAGCGTGCGCGTTTCCGTCGTCGCGGCGTGGGCAGATTTCCATTGGTTCATGCCCTCAGAGCGGCCCTGATAAATCACGCCTTTGGTGTCGCACATGATGCAATTGTTATGCTTCGCGCCCATCGCCTTAAGAAGTTCGAGGCAGGCAATACCGGCGGCACCAGCGCCATTAAGCACGATTTTGACGTCTTCCATTTTCTTGCCGGAAATTTGCAGCGCGTTCAAAAGACCAGCGGCGCAGATAACGGCGGTGCCATGCTGGTCATCGTGGAAGACAGGAATGTCCATTTCTTCCTTCAGGCGTTGTTCGATAATAAAGCATTCAGGTGCTTTAATATCTTCGAGGTTGATCCCACCAAACGTCGGACCCATCAGACGCACGGCGTTGCAAAATGCATCCGGATCTTCGGTATCCAGTTCGATATCGATGGAGTTTACGTCAGCAAAGCGTTTGAACAAAACCGCCTTGCCTTCCATCACAGGTTTCGACCCTAACGCACCTAAATTTCCCAATCCAAGAACCGCAGTTCCGTTTGAGATAACGGCGACCAAATTGCCCTTATTGGTGTAGTCATAGGCCAATTCAGGGTTCGCGGCGATGTCTTCGCACGGCACCGCAACGCCCGGGGAATAGGCAAGCGATAGATCACGCTGGGTTGTCATCGGGACGGTCGCCTGCACCTCCCACTTGCCGGGGGTTGGTTCGAGATGAAACGCCAATGCGTCTTCTCGTGTGATCTTTGTGTTCGACATGATGCTCTCCCTTGCGTCTGAACATTGATAGGGATGCACCATAGGCGCGGCAACCACCCGTTTTAGCACTTTCGTCGCTAACATCAGAGGATTAGGTTGTTCGAGCATCCGTCGGGGGAATTCATGAGCAGCACCGTCACGCCAATGATGGCGCAGTACCTAGAGATTAAGGCCCATCATCCGGACGCCTTGCTGTTCTATCGGATGGGCGATTTCTATGAGCTATTCTTTAATGACGCCGTCGCGGCGGCTAGCGCGTTGGATATTGCACTGACAAAACGCGGCAAGCATTTAGGCCAGGACATCGCGATGTGCGGTGTGCCCCATCACGCAGCCGAAGGTTATTTTCTGACACTGATCCGCAAAGGTCACCGTGTCGCCGTGTGTGAACAGCTTGAAAGCCCTGCCGAGGCAAAAAAACGTGGGTATAAATCCGTTGTGAAACGCGGCGTGACACGGGTGGTGACGCCTGGAACATTGACCGAGGATGCTTTGCTGGATGCGCGGCGCCATAATTTCTTGGCGGCTTATGCAAATGTGCGTGGGGATGGTGCGTTAGCTTGGGTCGATATTTCAACCGGTGCGTTTTCTGTTTTGGGATGCGACGCAGCAGGGCTGGGGCCAGAACTGGCGCGGTTGGGGCCAAAGGAAGTGCTTCTCAGCGATGCGACTGAGGCCGATTTTGGTAGCATTGTTGATGAATCGGGCGCTGCGCTAACGGTTCTGGGCAATGCGGCATTTGACAGTACAAACGGCGAAAAGCGCCTTAACAGTGTCTATTCTGTCAAATCCATGGACGGGTTCGGGGCATTTTCCCGGTCTGAAATTGCCGCGTTGGCCGCTGTTGTTGAATACTTGGATATTACGCAGAAGGGTAAGTTGCCCCTGTTGCGTCCGCCTGTGCGCGAAAAACGTGAAACGGCCATGCAAATAGATGCGTCGACACGGAAATCTTTAGAGCTCACCCATGGCATGAACGGGGGGCGTTCTGGTTCGTTGTTGTCCGTCATGGACCGAACCCAAACAGCGGGTGGTGCGCGTTTATTGGAACGTCGACTATCTTCCCCGTCACGAGATTTGGCGCAAATTGGCAATCGGCAGGATTCAGTGGCGTGGTGTTTGGATCGCGGTGATGTTGCAGCACTTTTGAATGATCGCCTGCGCGAAGTTCCTGACTTGGATCGCGCATTGTCGCGATTATCGCTTGATCGTGCTGGTCCGCGCGACATGACGGCCGTGCGCAGCGCCATTTCGCAGGCGGCGATTATTGCGGATGCCCTTCCAAAGGATATGCCAGACGTTTTGACTGATGCTGCGCGGGATTTGGTTGGTCAGGACGATTTGCTGACCCTTCTTGATGCCGCCATCGTCGCGGAACCACCTATTCTGGCGCGTGATGGCGGATTTATTGCCGCGGGTTACAATGGCGAGCTGGATGAGTTCCGGTCTTTACGTGATGAGGGGCGGTCTGTGATTGCTGGTCTTCAAAGCCAGTACGTTGATCGGACGGGTGTGTCCGCCCTCAAGATCAAGCACAACAATGTGCTGGGCTATTTCATTGAGGTCACAGCGACACACTCTGCGAAGATGCTTGCCGCGCCGCTGTCTGAAACCTTTATTCACCGTCAAACCACTGCCAATCAGGTTCGCTTCACGACTGTTGAACTGTCAGAGCTGGAAACACGTATTCTGAATGCAGGTGGGCAGTGTTTAGAAATTGAAAAACGGCTCTATTCCACCATTAAATCCGCAATACTGAACCAAGCGCCCCAATTATTTACCTTGGCACGTGCGCTGGCCGAATTTGATTTAAGCGCCGCTTTGGCGCGTTTGGCGCATGAAGAAGGCTGGGTTCGGCCCGTGATGACTGCCGAACGAGAGTTTGTAATCACAGAGGGACGACATCCTGTTGTTGAGGCTGCATTGAGGGCCAGCGGCACGCCGTTCGTCGCCAATGATACAGACCTGAGCGATGAACAAATCTGGCTACTGACCGGTCCGAACATGGCGGGTAAGTCGACGTATCTGAGGCAGAATGCATTGATAGCGGTTCTGGCGCAGATGGGCGCTTTTGTTCCTGCAAAAGCGGCGACCATTGGCGTTGTCAGCCAGATTTTCAGTCGCGTTGGCGCGTCTGACGATCTGAGTAAGGGACAGTCGACATTTATGGTCGAGATGGTTGAGACAGCGGCAATTTTGAATCAAGCCGATGACCGAGCGTTAGTGATTTTGGATGAGATCGGGCGGGGAACCGCGACATATGACGGCTTGTCGATTGCATGGGCAACGTTGGAACATCTGCATGAGGTGAACCGTTGCCGCGCGCTGTTTGCCACACATTATCATGAGATGACGGGGCTTTCGGAAAAGCTGGAAGGCGTTGCAAATGCGACTGTGACCGTGAAGGAATGGGACGGCGATGTAATTTTCCTCCACGAAGTGAAACGCGGCACGGCGGATCGCAGTTATGGTGTGCAAGTCGCGCGGTTGGCTGGATTGCCAAAGTCTGTTGTCGAACGTGCCAAGGTTGTTTTGGAAGCGCTGGAGAAGGGCGAACGTGAAGGCAAACAGAAGGCTGTGATTGATGATCTGCCGTTGTTCAGTGTGACACCGACACCCGCGCCACAAAAAACCGCGCCGTCCGAGGTGGAGGCGCGGCTAAAAGATGTAATGCCCGATGACCTATCGCCCAAGGACGCCTTGGACCTGATCTATGAGCTGCGTGGTCTGGTTAAGACTTAGGCGTAGAGGACACGCCGACCTGTGCTGCACGCAGCAAACGGTCATGCAACATGAAGCCTGTTCCGGACACTTGAATGATGTCGCCGGCTTGCGTGCCGGGGAGGGGTGCTTCGAACATCGCTTCGTGGATTTGCGGATCAAAGCGTTCGCCGACCTCGGCAACAATGGGATCAATACCGTGCTTTTTGAAGACGCCAATCAATGCGCGCATCGTAAGTTCCACACCCTCAAGCAAAGCTTTGTCGCCTTCTTTGCCATCTTCTTTGGCCATTTGAAGGGCGCGTTCGAGGTTGTCATAAACCGGAAGCAAATCACGAGCGAGACGGGATCCGCCATAGTTTTCGGCTTCGCGACGGTCACGATCCGACCGTTTGCGCGAATTTTCAACATCGGCGAGGGCGCGCATATAGGCGTCCTTCAGCTCTGCTATTTGGGCATGAAGATCGACGACATTCTCGTCCACTTCTTCGTTCGCCAAATCCTCAAGCGTCATTTCATCCTCTGGGCCGCTGTTCACGTCCGCCATGATGTCGTCCAGAAATTCGTTGTCTTTGTCAGCCATATCAAGCGTTCCCTATCCACGATCCGTGATCAGTTTCCCAACCAGCTGCGCGGTGTAATCAACAATGGGCACAATGCGCCCGTAATTTAGGCGGGTGGGTCCGATGACACCAACCGCGCCGACAATCTTTCGATCAGCGTTCATATAAGGAGAAACCACCAAAGATGAACCCGAAAGTGAGAAAAGTTTGTTTTCAGAGCCAATGAAAATACGCACACCTTCGCCCATCTCGGTCAATTCAAGGAAATCGGCGATGTCGCGCTTGCGTTCAAGGTCGTCAAACAAGCTACGAATGCGATCAAGGTCTGCGTGATCTTCGTCAGAAATCAGGTTTCCGCGCCCGCGCACGATCAATCTTTCAGTTGATTCGCCCTGGTTTTCCCACATAGCTGCACCGCTATCGATGAGTTCTCGGGCAAGGACGTCAATTTCTTGACGGCGCGATTTAACCTCATGGGCGATGGCGCTGCCAAGTTCGGACAGCGTGCAGCCCTCGGCGACGGCATTGATGAAATTTGTGGCTTCGCGCATGGACGACGGGGTTTGACCGGGGGGCGGAGTGAACACGCGGTTTTCAACGTGGCCGTCTGCGAAGACCAGAACAACAAGCGCACGGTCAGCGGCGAGGCTGACGAACTCCACGTGTTTGATCGGGGCGGATTCGTGTTTCGGCGTTAGCACAAGACTAGCGCCATGGGTCACACCCGAAAGCGCAGACCCAACACGATCCAGCAACGTGGACACATCATCGTCGTTGCCACCCATGGTTTGATCGATCTTGGCGCGGTCACCGCCGTCAAGGTCACCGACCTCAAGCAAACCATCAACAAACATGCGCAGCCCGTTTTGCGTTGGAATGCGACCCGCACTGATATGAGGACTGCCGATCAGCCCTAGGTGTTCAAGGTCTTTCATCACATTGCGAATGGTTGCGGAACTTACCTGTTCCGTAAGCGCCTGCTGCAACGTCTGCGACCCCACTGGCGTTCCCGTTTCGAGGTATCCTTCGACAACACGGCGAAACACCTCGCGGGAGCGGGCGTTCATATCATCCAGTTTTGGCGTTTGATCGGACATTGAGGTGCTTTCGAACAGGCGAACCCCAATCTGTGGGAGACACGACAGAAGGTCAATCGGGGTTGGAATTTTGGTGTTGTGCGCGTAGGGCTTGAAAAACCCTTGAAAGGATATGCGATGCGCCCCTCTGGTCGATCTATTGATGAAATGCGGACAATTTCTATTGAAACAAACGTGACACGTCATGCCGAAGGATCGTGCCTGATTAAATGTGGTGACACCCATGTGCTGTGCACCGCATCCATCGACGAACGCGTACCGCCATTTTTGAAGAACAGCGGCCTTGGTTGGGTAACAGCAGAATACGGAATGCTGCCGCGCGCGACGAACACACGAATGCGCCGCGAAGCCAAGAACGGTCAGAGTGGACGCACGCAAGAAATCCAGCGTTTGATCGGTCGGTCCCTGCGTGCTGGTGTTGATCGCGTGGCCTTGGGCGAACGCCAGATTGTTGTTGATTGTGATGTCATCCAAGCCGACGGCGGAACGCGCTGCGCGTCGATCACGGGCGGTTGGGTTGCGTTGAAGCTGGCCGTGCAAAAACTGATGAAAGCAGGCGATGTGATTTCTGATCCATTGGCCATTCCTGTGGCGGCAGTGTCGTGTGGTATCTATGCGGGCCAGTCTGTTCTTGACCTCGACTACCCAGAAGATTCCGAAGCCGGTGTTGATGGTAACTTTGTCATGACGGGCGACAAACTGATTGAGATTCAGATGTCTGCCGAAGGGTCGACATTCACACGCGAACAGATGAACGCGATGATGGACTTGGCCGACAAGGGCATCGCAGAATTGACGGCAGCACAACTTGCGGCAATTCGCTAATGCGTAAGTTCGACGGGGCAGAATTGCTGATTGCCACGCACAATCGTGGGAAGTTAGAGGAGATTGCGGATTTGCTGTCTCCGTTCGGGGTCGCTGTGTCGTCCAACGCGGATCACGGTCTGCCAGAGCCAGAAGAAACAGAAACCACGTTTACCGGTAACGCGCGGATCAAGGCGCATGCCGCTGTAAAGGCAACGGGATTGCCTGCATTGTCCGACGACAGCGGGATCACTGTTGACGGGTTGGGCGGTGCGCCGGGTGTCTATACAGCCGATTGGGCCGAAACACCGAACGGGCGTGATTTTGTCATGGCCATGACGCGGACATGGAATGAGCTTGAAGCCGCAAATGCCCCGGAACCTCGCGCAGCGCAGTTTCGATGTTGTTTAGTTTTGGCGTGGCCGGACGGACATGACGAGGTTTTTGAAGGCGTCATGCCTGGCTGTTTGGTCTGGCCAATGCGCGGCAAGCAAGGCCATGGATATGATCCAGTTTTTCAACCGGATGGGTATGACATCACCTTTGGGGAAATGGATCGCTGGGAAAAGAACAAAATCAGCCACCGTGCAGATGCGTTCACCAAATTGATCGCTGGTTGCTTTGCCTGAAACCGGGTTCGGCATCTATATCCACTGGCCGTTCTGTCAGGCGAAGTGTCCGTACTGTGATTTCAACTCTCACGTTGTGGCGTCGGTTGATCAGAGCAGATGGGCCGATGCGTTTGAACGTGAACTGGACCGCGTTGCCGCCTTAACGAGTGATCGAATTCTAAACTCTGTGTTCTTTGGTGGTGGCACCCCCAGTTTGATGTCGGTTGCGACGGTGGACCGAATTTTATCGCGCATTCGTAAGAACTGGCGGCTTTCGAACGATGTTGAAGTCACACTAGAAGCGAACCCAACGTCTATCGAGGCAGATCGTTTTGCGGGATATCACGCGGCCGGCGTCAACCGGGTGTCTGTCGGTGTTCAGGCGTTAAATGATCCAGATCTGAAGGCGCTTGGCCGGCTTCATTCAGCGAACGAGGCTTTGGCGGCGATTGACTTGGCTCGATCCACATTCGATCGCGTAAGTTTTGATCTAATCTATGCTCGCCAAAACCAAAGCGTTTCCGACTGGAGTGCAGAACTTGATCGCGCGTTGAGCATGGAGCCAGACCACCTATCACTGTACCAACTGACCATTGAAGACGGGACAGCATTTGGTGACCGCTTTAAACGCGGGTTGTTGCGTGGGTTGCCAAATGAGGATTTAGGCGCCGACCTTTGGGATGTGACACAAGGTGCTTGTGAGGCAGCGGGGCTTCCTGCTTATGAAGTGTCTAATCATGCCAAAACTGACGAAGCAAGCCGTCACAACCTGACATATTGGAGGTCCGGCGATTGGGCTGGCATTGGACCAGGGGCACACGGCAGATTAACGATCAACGGTCAGAGATATGAAACGGTAGCCCCAAAAGCGCCGGGTGCATGGCTAGAAAAAGTGGGTGGTGACGAGGGAGGCGATATTGTATTTTCAGCGCTGACATCGGAGGCCGTGACAGAAGAACGAGTGTTGATGGGGCTTCGGATGGCAGAGGGTGTCATAATGCCCAAGGACTGGATGGATAGTAAATCGTTTGAAATCAATAATTTAAGTCAAGAAGGCTATCTAGAGTTATCCGAAGATCGGCTGTTCGTGACGGCCGCAGGACGGCCGGTTCTAAACGCAATTATCAATCGGCTTCTTTCAGACTAACCACCGGACAGTAAACGAAGCACATCATCAAGCTGTTCCAAATCACGGTAGTGAAGCACGACCTGACCGTTTTCTTTACCCGCAGCATGATCAATGTTCACTTTCATACCAAGTTGTGCCGAAAGATCGCTTTCGATTTGAATGGTATCGGCATCCTTGGTCGACGCTCTTACCGTCTTTTTCTTAGGCGCGCTGAATTTGGTTGATTTCACCAATTTCTCAGCATTGCGCACGGATAGTCCCTTTTTCACAATCTCCGCGGCAAGCTTTTCGGCGTCCGGATGCCCCACCAATGTACGGGCATGACCTGCGGAAAGCCGACCATCCGCCAGATAGCTCAAAACTGTGTCCGGCAATGTGAGGAGGCGCACCGAGTTCGCAATATGGCTACGGCTTTTACCCAGTGCTGTACCCATTTCTTCCTGGGTGCGTCCAAACTTTTCCATCAGTTGCTTGTAACCCGCGGCCTCATCAACAGCATTCAGGTCGGAACGTTGAATGTTTTCAATGATCGCGACCTCGAGCACCTCCAAGTCACTGAAAGCGCGGACAATAACGGGAACTTCGTGAAGTTGGGCACGCTGTGCGGCGCGCCAACGTCTTTCACCCGCAACAATTTCGTATTTTCCGTTTGCGGATGGTCGTTCACGAACGATAAGTGGTTGAATGATACCCTTTTCAGCAATCGACGCGGTCAAGTCATCCATCGCCTGATCATCAAACGTCCGACGGGGTTGATCGGGATTGGGGTAGATCTGATCTACATGAATCGCCCGATCAATGGCATCTCCTGCTGGTTTAGGGTCATTCGGCGCCGCAACATCAGACATAAGCGACGAGAGGCCACGCCCCAATCCACGGTTTGGTGTTTTTGGTTTGCTCATGACGCTCTCCGGCTTGGGGATGATTGTTCTTTATTGATAATTTCGGCAGCAAGTTCTGTATAAGCAACTGCACCCTTAGAGGCTGGATCATAGTCAATCACGGGCAGCGCGAATGACGGGGCTTCGCTAAGTCGGACATTTCTGGGGATAACTGTCTGAAACACGAGGTCCCCGAGGTTATTACGCGCATCCGCTTCGACCTGCTGGCACAAGTTATTGCGTTTGTCATACATCGTAAGAACGACCCCTTCGATGCGCAGATCCTCATTTGCTGTTTGCCGCACTTCGCGGATGGTCAGCATCAATTGTGACAAACCTTCGAGCGCGAAGAATTCGCTCTGCAAAGGAACCACCACAGAGTCCGAGGCAATCATCGCATTAACCGTCAATATGTTGAGAGACGGTGGGCAATCTATCAAGATATAGTCTAGTTTCAGCTCATCAATGTCTGGCTGATGAAGCGCGTCGTACAGCATGAAGCTGCGTTTTTCATTCGATATCAAGTTAATATCGGCTGACGACAGGTCCGTGGTTGCCGGTATAATCAAGAGGTTTTCGACGCTTGTTGAAATTGCAGCGTCAGAGGGGAGGGCATCCCCTGTAAGAACGTCATATGTCGTCACAGAACGCGTGGCGACGTCAACTCCGAGGCCCGTTGATGCATTTCCCTGGGGGTCTAGATCAATCAACAAAACACGACGACCAGTGCGCGCAAGTGATGCGCCTAGGTTGATCGTTGTTGTCGTTTTACCAACGCCACCTTTTTGGTTGGCGACAGAAATGATTTTTGGGTTTGTCGTGCGGCTAAGATTCACGGACTCGTATCCTCGAAAGTTCAAGCACCCGAGCATCTGGACTTGTGCTGCTCAAGTGCGAATTGCAGTCAAACTGCCAATTTTTCATGGCTGCGTCGAGTTCTTCTTGAAATTTTACACCCTTGGAAAACAACGCGACGCCTGAGGGATCCAAAAGTCTTTCGGCATGAACCAACAAATCAGGCAGAGACGCGAGAGCACGGGCGCTGATGACATGCGTAGGTTCAATATCAATAGATTCGATCCGCTTATTGAGGACAGTTACGTTTAGCAGCGATAACTCCCTGCGGACTGTGTTCAGAAACAACGACTTGCGCGTATCACTTTCAACTAAAGTAACTTGCTGATCAGGACGAGCGAGCATGGCAATCACAATACCAGGAAGGCCGGCTCCGCTACCGATATCAATCCAGCGGGTCCAATTCGGTGATGCATATTGAAAAACTTGGGCACTATCGATAATATGGCGATCCCACATATCATTAACGGTATTCGGCGCGATTAGATTAATACGCTTTGTCCACTTAGCAATGAGCTCACAATAGGTATGGAGTTTTTCGATTGTTTCACGTGAAACATCCAAACCGTTAAGCTGCGTATTATCGGCCATCATGATGCAGAAGCGATCTGCTGGGTTTTCTTAATCTCAGCTGCGATCAACATCAAAGCCGCGGGAGTGATGCCATCAATCCGTGCAGCCTGCGCGAGGTCGTCCGGCATTGCTAGATTGAGCTTTGACTTAAGCTCATTAGAAAGCCCATCGATGCCATCGTAGCGTAAATAGTTTGGTATCTTCTTATCGCTATCACGCTTTAATGCGGCAACATCATTCTTTTGGCGTTCAACGTAATTCGAATACAGCGCATCTCGTTCAAGCTGAATCGCTATTTCTTGCGTAATTTCAGACACTTTCGGGGACAAAGAAGACAGAGACGCAAGTTCCGTTCCAGCAATCGTCAACGCCTCATAAAGTGATCTTTTCGGTCCATCGGGGCTAACTCTGACTCCGAGCGCGCTTAATTCCCGCGAAGATGCTTTGATATTCTGAAGCTCCGTTCGCCCATCGTTAAGCGCTTCGAGCTTTTTGCTGAAGGTCATCCAACGATCGTTTTCAACACAACCGACTTCATAGCCAAACTCTGTTAATCTCTGATCCGCATTATCTGCGCGAAGGGACAGCCGATACTCTGCGCGGGATGTGAACATGCGGTAAGGTTCTGTAACGCCACGCACCGTCAAATCATCGACCATAACCCCGATGTAAGATGTGGATCTATCAAAGAGAACGGGTTCGTTGCCCTTAACCGAAGCGGCCGCGTTCAAGCCTGCGACAAGGCCCTGAGCAGCAGCTTCCTCATAACCCGTCGTGCCATTTATCTGACCCGCGAGATAGAGGGATGAAATTGACTTTAATTCTAAGGCCGTGCTCAGCCCGCGCGGATCAATGTAGTCATATTCGATCGCATAGCCGGGCTGTAGAATTACTGCTTGTTCCAGCCCAACGATTGAGTGCACGTAGTCTTCTTGCACATCGATAGGCAATGACGTTGAAATTCCGTTCGGATAGATGGTTTGGTCAGTCAGACCTTCTGGTTCCAGAAATATCTGGTGGGCGTCTTTGTCAGCAAACCGCACTACTTTGTCTTCGATAGAAGGGCAATATCGAGGGCCTACGCCGTCAATATAGCCACCATACATTGCTGATCGGGAAAGATTTTTTTCAATTATATCATGAGTTTGCGCATTCGTATAAGTGATTCCGCATGAAATCTGCTTTGCAAAGCGATCCTTATGCATGAAAGAAAACAGCTCTGGAACTTCGTCCGCTTCTTGCTTTTCCAAGCCGGACCAATCAATTGACCGCCCGTCTAGGCGCGGTGGAGTGCCTGTCTTCAGCCGGCCCATGCGCAGTCCGTAATCAGACAAGCGTATCGCCAGTGCCTCTGACGGATCATCGCCCATGCGGCCGCCAGGTTTGGCCATGTCGCCAATATAAATAATACCGCGTAGGAATGTTCCTGAGGTTAGGATGACGGCCTCAGCAGAAATTTTCGATCCGTCTTTAAGAACAATACCTGTCGCACGGTCACCCGACATCAAAAGGTCAATGACTTCGCCTTCAAAAACATCCAAATTAGATCGCTCAGACGTCATCTTTTGCATCGACGTACGATACAAAGCCCGATCCGCTTGTGTTCTCGGCCCTTGTACAGCAGGCCCTTTCTTACGATTGAGTAGACGGAACTGAATGCCTGAATGATCAGCGGCACGGCCCATCACGCCATCAAGCGCATCAATTTCGCGTACAAGATGCCCTTTACCAAGACCGCCAATCGCCGGATTGCACGACATGACGCCAATGTCTGACGTACGCAGTGTGATCAAAAGCGTAGATACGCCTGACCGCGCGGCCGCGTGCGCAGCTTCACATCCCGCATGACCGCCGCCAATTACAATGACATCAAATGCATGTTTCACGTGAAACAATCCTTATTTACCGATGCAAAAGCTTGAGAAAATCTCACCTAGCACATTTTCTACATCAACGCGACCGATCAAACTGTCCAGCGCTCTTATAGCAAGTCGAAGGTCTTCCGCCAAAAGGTCTACGGGTGTGTCATTCGTTAACAACCCATCCAATACATCTTTCAACGCAACATTCGCTTTTGATAACGTCTGCTCATGTCTGGTGCGTGTGGCGGTTCCTGCACCTGCAACTTGCTCGCTCAAATACCGGGAAATTTGGGCAAGAAGCTGATCAACACCATCACCTGTCAGCCCCGAAATACCGTTTGCAGCTGGGTCAACACGGGAGTCCCGCTTGGATTGCACCCATATATCAAGTCCGACGCCTTCGTCTCCCTCATGCACCGTCGGATCATCAACCAAGTGAACACGCACATCCGCCGCTTGCGCACGAAGCTTGCCGCGTTCAATCCCGATTTCTTCCAAAACATCTGTAGACGAACGAAGGCCCGCTGTATCAAGGACCGTTACTGGGAGCCCTTCGAGGTCCATTTTTACCTCTATCACATCCCGCGTTGTCCCTGCGATATCCGATGTAATCGCAGCGTCCCGACCAGCCAACCTATTGAGAAGTGTAGATTTTCCAGAATTTGGTGGACCGACAAGCGCCACTTCAAACCCATCTCTCACACGTTCACGAACACGCACGCCTGCAGCTTCATGCGCAACCTCTTGCGCGACGGCTGTCACGAGGTCCCGAACTTCGGGGTAGACGTCTATTGGCACGTCTTCGTCGACGAAATCAATCGTTGCTTCCAATAATGCCGCCGCCCGCACCAGTTTGATCCGCCAAACAGACGCCAGATCACCGAGAGCACCGTTGAAGACGCGAACAGCTTGCCGGCGTTGGCTTTCTGTTTCGGCATCAATCAAATCTGCAAGACCCTCGACCTGGGCCAAATCCAGCATACCGTTTTCCATGGCACGTCTGGTGAATTCACCTGGTTCCGCCAATCGAAGGCCAAGCTCACCCAAACGGCGCAAGAGAGCCAATGTAATCGCAGGGGATCCGTGGCATTGAAGCTCCACTACTTGCTCACCGGTGAAACTGCGACCTTCAGCGAAGCTAATTGCAAAGGCTTCGTCGATCAGTGTGCCGTCTGCATCTAACAACCGGACAAGTTTGCGATCATGCTCACCGATGACGGCACCCATTTTTGCACAAATAGAAACCGCTTCAGAGCCGGACACCCGAACAACTGCAACCCCAGCTTTACCCGCTGCTGTGGCTAATGCAAAAATTGTGTCCATACTACTAACCTATTGTATTAGAACAATAAGTTACGTGTTCATCGAGTCGAAGAAGTCTGAATTTGTCTTCGTTTGCTTGAGCTTTGAAATTAAGAACTCGATCGCGTCTGTTGTTCCCATCGGGTTCAAAATACGACGCAACACGTAGGTCTTTTGAAGATCAATCTTATCAATCAACAGGTCTTCTTTGCGGGTGCCCGACTTCAGGATGTCCATCGCAGGGAAGACCCGTTTATCTGCGATCTTACGATCCAGAACGATTTCAGAATTACCGGTGCCTTTGAATTCCTCAAAGATAACTTCGTCCATGCGGCTGCCTGTATCGATCAACGCTGTCGCAATAATCGTCAGTGAGCCACCTTCTTCGATGTTACGAGCAGCACCAAAAAAACGTTTTGGGCGTTGCAATGCGTTCGCGTCCACACCACCTGTCAGAACCTTACCAGAGGACGGCACAGTCGTGTTAAAGGCGCGGCCAAGGCGCGTGATTGAGTCCAGCAGGATGACAACATCGCGCTTATGTTCGACTAAACGTTTGGCTTTTTCGATGACCATTTCAGACACAGCCACGTGGCGCGTCGCTGGTTCGTCAAATGTGGAGGACACAACTTCACCCTTAACGGAGCGCTGCATGTCAGTGACTTCTTCTGGGCGTTCATCGATCAAAAGAACGATCAAATAGCATTCAGGGTGATTGGCAGCGATTGAATGGGCGATGTTTTGCAGTAGGACCGTTTTACCAGTCCGTGGAGGTGCCACGATCAACGAACGCTGACCTTTACCAATTGGCGCCACGAGGTCGATGATTCGCGCAGACCGGTCCTTCATAGTTGGATCAGCGGTTTCCATGATAAGGCGTTCATCAGGATACAGCGGTGTCAGATTCTCAAAGGCAACTTTATGCTTTGCCCGTTCTGGTTCTTCGAAATTTATTTTTTCAACCTTCGTCAAGGCGAAGTAGCGCTCAGTTTCCGATGGTTCCTGAATGACGCCTTCAACCGTATCCCCGGTACGCAAAGACAGCTGGCGGATCATATCGGGGGAGACGTAAATATCATCTGGACCCGGCAGATAGTTCGCCTCAGGGGACCGTAAAAAACCAAACCCGTCTTGTAAGACTTCGAGGACACCGTCGCCGCCGATAACCCAATCATCCTCGGCCCGCTCTTTCAGGATCGAGAACATCATATCGCCTTTGCGCATCGTTGACGCATTCTCGATCTCAAGCTCTTCGGCCAATGACAAAAGATCTTTCGGGCTTTGCGCCTTTAAGTCAGCAAGGTTCAAGCGATCAGTTGGCTCACCAATCTCTGGTGTTACATCATCGGACATCAGGGTCTCCGGCCAAGTTGATGGCCTTTTCATAGTAAAATCTGGAAAATACCATTCGGATGAACGGTTAAGGTGTCCTAAGACCTCTTGGCATTCCTGTCAATTCAGACAGCACTACCTTTTCAAGAGAGTTCGGTCGGTCCCGTTTACTTTCTTACAATTAAAAAGAATATAAAGGTGATTGTAGTAGTGGTGCTGTGGATATTGTTCCTGAACCGAGTGCCCCACAGATTTGTCCGCATGTTTGGTGAAAGGATGTTCGGTAGGAAGATGAACATCTTTATTCTAAGCTGTTGTTATAATTGGTGATATCAATCAAATATCAACTTGTCCCGTGGTGGTAATTGAGTCCGTGCTTGTTTTATCCCCAGCCTGGATTCTTCCTTACCCCAAGGGGATAACAGAGTATGAAACTGGGACAGCTCGCATAACTTTTGAGAACTGGCTGTTAGGTTGCTCTTAACCTCATTTCACCCCATGACGTATGCACGCGATCATCCACGGGGATATCCACATGCCAGATCGAATTATTTTAGCGTCGACCTCACAAATCCGGTCCAAGTTGTTGGACGGTGCAGGCGTTCCCCATGATGTCGTAGCATCCCGAATCGATGAAGATTCGGTTAAGAAGGCGCTGGAAGCTGAGGGCGCGCCACCCCGTGACATCGCCGACACTCTGGCTGAGATGAAGGCGCGCAAGATTGCCGAAAAAGGGCAGGGTGGTTTGGTAATCGGATGTGACCAGGTTCTATCCTTAAAGGGGGAGGTCCTGTCCAAGCCCAAGACGATTGAAGACGCGCGCGGTCAGCTGAATGCGTTACGGGGCGAAACACATCAGCTTTTGTCTGCTGCCGTTATTTACGAAGACCTCAAACCTGTTTGGCGTCACGTTGGTGTTGCGCGTCTATCGATGCGCGATTTCAGCGATGATTACTGTGATGACTATCTGGCGCGCAATTGGGACAGCATCCGATGGGCCGTTGGCGGGTACAAAATCGAAGAAGAAGGCATCCGGCTGTTCCGTATGGTGCAGGGTGACACGTTCACGATTCAAGGCCTGCCGTTGTTAGAACTCTTGTCTTATCTCACGCTTCGCGGAACACTGCCCACATGACCGATGCAAAAATTCCCCTCGCCGCCGTTCTTGGCCATCCCATCGTACAATCCAAATCGCCACGGTTGTTTGCGCATTGGTTGAAGACATACAATCGGCTCGGTTTCTATATTCCGATCGATGTCACGGAGGGCGATCTGGAAAAAGTCATTCGCACGATGCCGTCCATGGGGTTTGTCGGATGTAATGTCACTGCGCCCCATAAGGTTGCAGTGCTTGAGATCGCAGATCTGGCAACGGACCGCGCGACCCTGATTGGCGCTGCCAATACACTGATTTTCCGCAAAGATGGAAAAATCCACGCCGACAATACGGACGGCTATGGGTTTATCGCCAATTTGAAGCAAGGCGCGCCAGGCTGGGCCCCGTCCCTCGGGCCTGCTGCGGTTCTTGGTGCAGGTGGTGCGGCACGGGCTGTGATTGCATCATTGATCGATGTTGGTGTTCAGGAAATTTTCCTCAGCAACCGCACACGCCCAAATGCTGAGGCGCTAAAGTCTGCGTTCGGATCTAAGGTTACTGTCGTGGACTGGGTACAGGCGGGTAATATGCTTGAAGAGGCGGCGACAATCATCAACACCACGTCACTTGGAATGCAGGGCAAGCCCGAGTTGCGCATTCCGCTGGATGGATTGCGGCGTGGTACGGTCGTCACCGATCTTGTATACGCGCCCTTGAAGACGCGTCTTTTGATCGAAGCTGAAGCCGCGGGTTGTGTCGTGGTCGACGGCCTTGGAATGTTGTTGCACCAAGCCGTGCCAGGGTTTGAACGCTGGTTCGGCGTACGACCAGAAGTTGACGTCAACACACGCGCCGCCATCCTGTCATGACGTTCGTTCTTGGTCTGACCGGATCAATCGGGATGGGCAAATCGACAACGGCGCAGATGTTTTTTGATGCTGGTGTACTTGTCTGGGATGCGGATGCGACGGTGCAACGCCTTTATGAAAAGGGTGGTGGCGTTGCGGACTTGGTCGAACAGCATTACCCGCAAGTGATTGAGAATGGTGCCGTATCGCGCAGTAAACTGCGGGAGGTGATCGCGGCTGATCCAAAAGTGCTCGACCATCTTCAGACATTGGTGCATCCGATCGTAGCGCTGGATCGTGCAGCTTTTTTATCGACTGCCACAGCGCCGATTGTTCTGTTGGATATTCCGTTGCTGTTTGAAATCGGTGCGGATGCGGATTGTACTGGTGCTGTTGTTGTATCTGCCCCAACCGATGTTCAGCGCCAACGCGTTCTGGCCCGCGGTGAAATGTCTGAGGCTGATTTTAACATGATCGTATCGCGTCAAATGCCAGACGCGGAAAAACGGGCCCGGGCACGTTGGGTGATCGAAACGGTCACGCTGGACCATGCGCGCCAATCCGTGGCAAATATCGTGGCAGAGATTGAACAGGAATTAACTGATGCGTGAAATCGTCCTTGATACCGAAACCACGGGGTTTGAGCCGTCTGAGGGTGATCGCATAGTGGAAATCGGTGCGATTGAACTGGTCAATCACATGCCGACGGGACGCACGTATCACCAGTATATCAATCCAAAACGGTCCATGCCGCTTGGTGCGTATGAAATCCATGGGATCGGCCCTGATTTGCGGGAACCACCAGAAGACCCCAAACCTGGTCAGGTGACGTTGCGCGACAAGCCGGTGTTTGCCGACATTGCGCAAGCGTTTGTTGATTTCGTTGGCGACGCAAAGCTCGTTATTCATAATGCCGCGTTTGATATGAAGTTCCTGAACGCCGAATTAGGTTGGGTGAACCGCAAATTGCTTCCGATGGATCAAGCCCTTGATACGTTGACCATCGCCCGCAAGAAGTTCCCTGGGTCGCCAGCGTCTTTGGATGCGTTGTGTCGTCGGTTCAACATCGACAATTCAAACCGCACGCTGCACGGCGCGCTGTTGGACAGTGAAATACTGGCTGAGGTGTATCTTGAACTGATCGGCGGGCGTCAGCCTGATCTGGTCATGGGTGGCCAAACCACGACAAAGACAACGACGGATGGCGCTGATTGGCGTCCGCAATCGCGCCCCACACCGCTTGC
Source organism: Octadecabacter sp. (assembly GCA_018608045.1). GTDB lineage: Bacteria > Pseudomonadota > Alphaproteobacteria > Rhodobacterales > Rhodobacteraceae > Octadecabacter. The sequence continues at coordinate 29,286 of JABBAI010000193.1, forward strand.
GCCCAAAATAAAAGCGGCGGAGGTCGATGCCCACGCCGCTTTTGTTAAATCACTCGGTGATGATGCGCTTTGGACTAAGTCTTAAGCGTCAGCCGTTTTACCTGCTTCAGCCTGCTGCTGTGCGCGCAACGCAAGCTGCTGGCGGTAGATCGCAACAAAATCGATCTGTTCAAGGTTCAACGGCGGGAAGCCTCCGTCACGTGTCAGGTCGCTCACGATGCGGCGCACGAACGGGAACGTCATGCGTGGGCATTCGATCATCAAATAGGGGTGCAGCTGCTGTTCTGGCACGCCTTCGATTTCGAAGACGCCGGAATATTCCAGCTCAAGTAGGAACAGCGTTTTGTCTGATCCTTGGTTGGTGGATGTGATCTTCAGTTTGGTGATGATCTCGTACTGGTTTTCAGTACCGCGCTTTCGCGCATCAAGGTTCACTTCGACTTTGATTTCGGGCTTCACTTCGCCGTCGACGCCTTTTTGCGCCATGACGTTTTCAAACGAAATATCGCGAACGAACTGCGCCAGAATACGCTGTTTGATTTGTGGTGCTGCTGTCGTTGGATCAGCGGCGCCGTTTGTTGGTGTTGGTGTCTCTTCGGCCATGTGACCCTCCGGATTTCAATAAATTTGGGGATGTGTAGCAGGGGTCGCGGTGACCCTCAATGTTTTGTCCAGCCGGATGGGCCAGAATGAGGCGGATTGTCAGGGTCAACTTCTTCAAATTCTCCGTCAATGACGCCATCGGGGCGCTGGGCACGTGGATTTGGCTGACCGTCGGGACTCATCTGAAAGCTTTGAACATTCACTTTTTCACGGACACGTTTGTAAACGGCAGTTCGCACAGCGGGAATGAGCAACGCAAAACCAATAAAATCGGTGAAAAACCCAGGCGTAAGAAGCAACGCACCCGAAAACAGGATCATCGCGCCATGGGCCAGATTTTCTGTCGGATCTTGCAGCTGTGAAAATGATCCACGCAAATTCATCATAGCTTGCGCGCCTTGGGTACGCACCATCGCGGCACCAAGAATGGCGGTGATGATCACAATCGCGAGGGCCCAGCCCAGTCCGATTGCGCCTCCAACTTGGATGAACAGCGTGATTTCAAGCAATGGTATGCCGATAAAGAGCAAAAGAAGAAGCATGCGGCCTCCGGACTGGAAAGGAATTGTAGGGCGTAAGGTGGACTTGACCCCCCCTCACCCCTACATAAGGTCGGTAGCCAGAATTTACCACTTGTCCTCAAACTGATCGGAAAGAAACACTCATGAATTCGCCAGTCATCCAGCTTTTAGTTCTTGCCGGAATTGCGATTTTTCTGATCCTGCGCTTGCGCAGTGTTTTAGGTACGCGCGAAGGTTTTGAAAAGCCGCGCGTTCAAAAGCCAGAACCATCGCGCAGATCAACCCCTGATCTTGAAGTGATTGATGGCGGCCCTGATCCCGATGTTGTGGATTATGTTGATGCCGATAGCGATGCTGCCACCGCTTTGACCGCGATGAAGACCGTTGATCGGTCGTTTAGCGTACGCGAATTTCTGCGTGGCGGCCGTGGCGCCTATGAGATGATTCTGACCGAATTTGAAAAAGGTGAGCTGGCTGAGATTAAGCCGTTCCTGTCCGATGATGTCTATGAGGCCTTCGCAGGTGTCGTTGAGGATCGTGAAAAAAACGGGTTGAGCGTCAATTTCACATTTGTTGGTATCTCTGAAACGACATTGGTTGATGCCGAATATAATGAGGCCACTAAAGAGGCTGAAATTTCGATCAAGTTTATCGCTGAAAGCACGTCAGCGGTTTACGACAATGGTGGTGATTTGATCGAAGGATCACCGACAGAAATTAAAAAACAGCGCGACGTCTGGACCTTTGGCCGTACGATGGGCACGGGCGATCCGAATTGGTTCCTCGTCGCGACTGGTGAATAAGAACGCACAAAAGTTCCTGCGCGCGGCAATTCTTGGACTGTCGTTGGTCGCAGCGGGGGGCACGATGGCAAATTCAACTTATCAGCTGTTGCAATTCGACGAGCTCGACGGCTGGGCGGATGATGACCATCAGGCAGCGATGGATGTGTTTTTATCGACCTGCGGTGACATGAAGGATCCCCACTGGTCGTCGATCTGCGGTGTGGCCCAAAGCGGCCAAGAGGCCCGCGGGTTCTTTGAGCGTTTTTTCACTCCTGTTTTGATTGACGACGGGCAAGACGCCTTGTTCACGGGTTACTTTGAGCCGGAATTACGCGGATCATTGACGCGCGGTGGGCCTTATCAATACCCTCTGTATCGATTGCCACCTAACCCGAGAGAATTATCGCGTCGTGAAATCGAAGAGACTAACGCGTTTGAAGGCCAAGGCCTTGAGATCGCGTGGATCGATGATGCTGTTGATGTGTTCTTCGTGCAGGTTCAGGGGTCTGGTCGTGTGAAGCTTGATACGGGCGGGGTTATCCGTGTTGGATATGGTGGCGCGAACGGGCGGGAATATTCGTCTGTCGGCCGCGCATTGATAGAACGCGGAATTTACCAAGCCCACCAAGTTTCCGCTGACGTGATCCGAAACTGGGTACGTCGGAACGGCGACGTCGGGCGCGAACTTTTGTGGGTCAATGAGAGTTTCGTGTTCTTTCGTGAAGTGAACGAAGTGCCACCAGAACTTGGCCCGTTAGGTGCGATGAACCGAAGCGTGACAACCATGCGGACCGTCGCGATTGACCCGTCATACATTCCATATGGCGCGCCTGTTTGGATCGAAAAGGCCGGCGCAAACCCGTTAAACCGTTTGATGGTCGCGCAGGACACTGGGTCTGCTATTCGCGGATCGCAACGTGCAGATATTTTCTTCGGCACCGGCGATGATGCGGGTCGCGCGGCTGGTCGGATTAAAGATGGCGGGCGGTTGGTTGTGTTGATGCCGTTGCAAGCTGCCTACGCGTTGTTGCCGGATGTGATCGAATGAAAAAGCCTCGGCATGTATCAGCCGAGGAGCGGGCGTTGTGGGATGTGGTGGTTAAGCGGGCAAAGCCGCTTAAGAAATCTGCGGCCAAACTGATCCGTGAAAAACCGCGCAAGCCAGAAGTTCATAAACCGGCCGCACCACGATCACTGCCAAAATTCAAAGTTGGACAGGTTGTTAATCATAGCGCCGACCACGATCTATTACCGTCCTTGGGTCAGCAAATGCGCGCGGCCCCCGTTCAGATGGATCAAAAAGCGTACGGACGGTTGCGGCGCGGTAAGCTGAAGCCGGATGCGCGGATCGATTTACATGGCATGACCCTTGCGCAGGCGCATCCGGCGTTGACTGGATTTATTCTACGGTCCGCAAGCGCGGGACATCGTCTGGTGCTAGTCATCACAGGTAAGGGGAAAGACCGCGATGATGGCGGTCCGATCCCGACACGATTTGGTGTGTTGCGTCATCAGGTTCCCCAATGGTTGAACATGGCGCCCTTGGGAAGTTTGGTTTTGCAAGTCAGTGAAAGCCATATCCGTCACGGCGGGCAGGGTGCGTATTACGTGTATCTACGCCGCAGTCGCTGAACGGTGGGCGACGGACACTGGATACAACAGCAGAATTGCCGCGACGAAGAATGTTGCCGCATAGCCCAACATCTGTGTTTCAAACCCGACGCCTTTGTCGATTAACCACCCGCTGAGGCCAGGGCCGATTGCGGACCCCAATACCATCAACGCAGTTGTCGCCGCTTTGATGGAACCAAGGTTCAATGTACCGAAAAATTCTGCCCAACACGCGTTAAGCAGTGTTGCTTGCCCCCCGCCTGCGGCCCCCATGAGGATGATCGCCAATGCCGTCCATGCCAAGCTGGGGGCGTACCAATGGAGGACAAACGCGAAAATGTAGGGGATGAGGTAAAAGGGCAGCAGCCGGACAGCGCCGACCCGATCGACGAGCCATCCGTAGATGATTGTGGAGAAGAGAAGCGTAATTGTTCCAAGTGGGAAGGCCGCAACGAGAGCGAGGTGTGACCAGCCTTTGATTTCTGCAAAATGCACTTGGTGAAACCAGAACGCGGTGCCGAAACCGGAAAACGACATGACCGCGGGGGCCATGGCCCAAAAAATAGGGTGGCGCAGGGCATCCGCGCGGGTCCAGTGTTTGTTAAACAGGCCTGTGGATTGGTCGCTCTGCGCGACAGATTGTGGCGTGCGTTCCAGCCGCAAAAGCCGAAACAGGACCGGGGCCATCGCAAAGCAAAAGAATGCGCAACCGATCCAAATGATGTGCCAATCAATGCGGGATTTCAGCCAAACCATAATAAGCGGCAATGTGGCTTCGCCGAGCATAAACCCCATGGCGGCGACGGCCAGTGCGCGGCCGCGTGTGGCAATGAACCAGCGTGCCATCGCTACGGTTGCTACATGGGTCGTCATACCTTGGCCGAAGAACCGCAGGAAAAAGATCACGAGGGGAAGGAGGGCCGCGATCGGGTTCAGGACGAACAAGATGCAGCTAAGCCCAAGCAGTAAGATTACAGTAATGCCGAGCTGCTTGACGCGAAACCTGTCTGCCAATCCACCTGCGAATACCATGACAGCCGCCGATGCGCCTGTGCCGATCATATAGATCAGGCCCCAGTCTCCATTGCTTAGTCCATAACTCTCACGGATCTCACCGCCAAAGATTGAAATGAAGTAGGTTTGCCCAAAGCTGGACAGGAAAGACAATAATGCGCCCGTCGCAAGGAAGGGCGCATTCTGTTTGATGAAGCTGATGTATCCGGTGTCGGCCATATCGTCTTATCGGGGTGATATGGCCAACTGGAAAGGGTTAAAGCACGTAACGGCTTATGTCGGTTGAACGGCTAAGTTCGCCCAAGTGTTCTTCGACGAAGGCAGCGTTCACTTCGATAGCTTCACCGCCACGATCCGGCGCGTTGAAAGACAAGTCCTCAAAAACACGTTCCATGACGGTATAAAGACGCCGTGCGCCGATGTTTTCGACGGACTCGTTCACCTCAGCAGCGATATGCGCGAGGGCTTTGATCCCGTCATCCGTGAACGAAACAATGACATTCTCGGTGCCCATCAAGGCGGTGTATTGACGGGTCAGCGCGTTGTCGGTTTCGGTGAGGATGCGCATGAAGTCGTCTTCGGTGAGCGCGCGCAGTTCAACGCGGATTGGCAGACGGCCCTGAAGTTCGGGCAGCAAATCGGATGGCTTAGCGATGTGAAACGCACCAGATGCAATGAACAGGATGTGGTCAGTTTTCACAGCCCCATGTTTGGTTGAAACGGTCGTGCCTTCGATCAATGGCAACAGATCACGCTGCACACCTTCGCGGGACACATCGGCACCGCGTGCATCCGCGTTGCGGCAAACTTTGTCGATTTCATCAAGGAAAACGATGCCATTTTGTTCAACCGCATCAAGCGCTTTTTTGGTAATGGCTTCGTCGTCCAGCAATTTGTCAGCCTCATCCGCGATAAGGAGTTCGTAGCTAGAGGCCACGGTAGTTTTTTTCTTAATCGTGCGACCGCCAAAGGCTTTGCCGAACATCGCGCCCAAATCCATTCCACCCATGCCTGGGGGCTGGCCGGGAATTTCCATGCCGCCCAATGGGCTGGACGTGTCAGCGAGTTCTATTTCGATGAGGGTGTTATCAAGCTCACCTGTTTTTAGCTTCTTGCGAAACATCTCGCGCGTGCCTTCTCGGGCGTCTTCACCGGCAATCGCATCGATCACCCGTGCTTCGGCAGCTTCATGGGCGCGTTGTTTCACGTAGTCACGCATGTATTCGCGGGTTTCATTGATGGCGGCTTCGACAAGATCGCGGATGATTTGTTCCACGTCGCGGCCTACATAGCCGACCTCGGTGAATTTCGTGGCTTCAACCTTGATGAAGGGCGCGCGGGCGAGTTTGGCCAAACGGCGCGAAATTTCTGTTTTACCAACGCCAGTCGGCCCGATCATAAGGATGTTTTTCGGATAAACCTCATCACGCAGATCATCATCGAGGTGTTTGCGTCGCCAGCGATTGCGCAGTGCCACGGCAACAGCGCGTTTGGCGTCTTTTTGGCCAATGATATGGCGGTCAAGTTCAGATACGATTTCGCGGGGCGTGAGGTCGGTCATGCTTTGATGCTTTCGACTGTGAGGTTGCCGTTTGTGTAGACGCAAATATCTGCTGCGATGGCCAACGCGCGGCGTGCAATTTCCTCAGCGCTGAGGTCTTGATCCATCAATGCGCGTCCCGCGGCGAGGGCGAAGTTGCCGCCCGACCCGATGGCGGTAACGTCAAATTCAGGTTCCAACACATCGCCCGCACCTGTGATGACGAACAGGTCTTTCCCGTCGGTGACAATTAACATTGCCTCAAGTTTCTGGAGGTACTTGTCCGTCCGCCAGTCTTTGGCGAGCTCAACTGATGCGCGGGCAAGTTGGCCGGGCGTGGCCTCAAGTTTCTTCTCAAGCCTCTCAAGCAGGGTGAAGGCGTCGGCCGTTGATCCGGCGAACCCGCACACAATGTCGTGCCCGCCAGCGGTGAGGCGACGCACCTTTTTGGCGGTGCCTTTCATGACCGTCTGGCCGACTGAAACTTGCCCATCCCCCGCGATGACCACTTCGTTCCCTTTGCGCACGCCGATAATAGTAGTCATGTCATATCCAATCTTTGCTTGGAAAATATATGGCGGCGCCGGGCCCTTTTCACAAGGCCGCATGCAAAAAGGGCGCCCCGATCGGGACGCCCTTTCAGTGCTTTCTAAGCGTTTAGATGCTTTCTTCGATCCAACCCTGAAGCGCGGCTTTTGGTGCTGCGCCAGTTTTGTTGGAGACAACTTCGCCATTTTTGAACAAGAACAATGCCGGAATGCCGCGCACACCCATTTGGGCAGGGGAATTTGGGTTATCGTCTACGTTCACTTTGACGATTTTGACTTTGCCGTCCATTTCGGCGGACAGCTCTTCTAGGGCAGGGCCAATCTGCTTACAGGGGCCACACCATTCGGCCCAAAAATCCACCACAACGGGGATGTCGGACTGACGGACTTCTGCGTCAAAAGTATCGTCTGTAACTGCTACGGTGGCCATTTTTCTGCTCCTAATGGACGTGTGTTTGAGGGGCGAACGTATGGTCGCGGGCGGGGTGCGTCAAGGCGTGGTCACGGCTTTGAGAGCAGCGTTGAGAATATCATCCGAAAGTTCAGTTGTTGTGTTCGTTTTCGTCCACAAAAGAAGCGTGCGAATTCGGTGGTTTGGGTAGATTTGGCGCAGCCCGTCACGATATGCCCCCAGCTGCCGCACAAGTCCGTCGGGTGTTTCGTCTGCCGTTTCAGGCACAGCGCGGTTGGTTTTGTAATCAATCGCAATAACGTCTGTGTCCGTTACGATCAGTCTGTCGATGATGCCAAAAATGCGCTGATTGTTAAGGCTGGGGAGTGTTGCGGAAATGGGCACTTCGACCAACCCGCTTTGCCAAACCCACGCAAGATCAGGCGCTGTTAGGGTTTTAATCGTTTCTGAAATCAGTTCATCTTGATTGGGGATCAGTCCGGCGTCGGGTTGGTTTTTGATCAGATCCGAAGCGGTTATGTGCCAATTTTCTGGATCAATCTGGGGCAAGACCTCAAGCAAAAGATGAACCATACGACCCCATGCCAACGCGAGGTCAGACGCGTCAGTATGTGTTTCATCGGGAAGGATCTTTGCACCACCCAGATCTGAAGGGGACAACGTCGTGGGTTTTTCAACCAGATCGGGCAGAGTATCTGCAAGGGTGACAGACGGCGTTGGCCGCGGCATGGTTTGGGTCACTGTTGTCAGCGGTCCAGCGTCCCAATCCCAGCGGTTAAACCGCTTGATTGGCCCAAAGGGTGCCGAGTGATCAAAGCTGTCCAGATCGCTCATGGCGTCCAAAATGGTCGTGTGCCAACTGCCCTCATTCTTGGCGTCATCGCCAGCTGCTGCCACGATAAGCCAGTTTTCTGCGCGGGTCATTGCCACATACAAAAGACGACGGCGTTCGCGGTCTTGTGCGTCCAGCATGTCATCCTGAACATCGCGCAGAGATTGCGGCATCACGTCTGATTTGGGTTTCCAGAAAACATGCGCATCAGACGCGAGCAGATCGCCACGCACTTCGCGTTTGCGTTTGGTGGTGTCGGGCAGAATGACGATCGGCGCCTCAAGGCCCTTCGCGCCGTGGATGGTCATGACGCGGATGCGATCGCTCGCGGAATCCATTTGCCGTTTGATCGTGATGTCTTCGGTTTGCAGCCAAGACAAAAACCCTGTCAGGCTGGGCACGTCGGATTGTTCATATCCGAGGGCTTGTGACAGGAGGGCATCGATCCCGTCCTCGGCCTCATGGCCCAGTCGGGCCAGCAATCGTTCGCGACCACCATGGCGGATCAGCAATCGGTTGATCAGATCGTAGGGGCGCAAAAAGTCGGCCCTGTTGCGAAGATCATGAAGAATTTCGAGGGTATCAGTGTGCTGTGAATCACGCAGAACTTCCCAAAGGGTCGTGCGCTTCTTACGTGGTTGGGCAAGGTCATAAAGCTGTTTTTCAGACCAGCCAAACAGCGGGGATTTCAACGCGGCGGCGAGGGATAGATCGTCATCTTGCAACGCAAGGAATTGCAGCAATGCCGCGATGTCTTGGACCGCCAATTCACCACCGAGCTTCAGCCGATCCGCTCCGGCGATTTCAAGCTCAGCGGATTTACAGGCGGCGATCACCTCATCAAATATACCGTTGCCGCGCCCTTGAACGAGGATCAAAAAGTCCCCCGGTGTGATCTTGCGACGGGACCAGATACCTTCGACCTTCACGGGAAGGGTTTCGTCGTTCATCATCCGTTTGATTTCCGACGCAATCTGCTGGGCGAGCACGACCTTGTTGTTGGTCCGGCCCTTTAGATCAAGCGGGTCGTCCCATTCCCGCTCTTCAGGCTTTTCCGAGGGTTCGATCATGGGCCACACATCAACGCGGCCGGGCATGTCGCCTTTGAAGGCAATGTGTTTAATGCGATCCCCAAGACCATCGGCCATATCGCCCTGAAAGGTCTGATCGACCAGTTGCAAAATCGCGTCTGACGACCGGAAGGAATACAGAAGCTCACTGTCCTGTAGGGTCTTTTCCACTTTTGAAAGCTCCCCTGCGAAGTGATCCTTCATGCGATCAAACCCTTCGGGGTCGGCCCCTTGGAACGAATAGATCGACTGTTTCTTATCGCCTACGACAAAAACGGTACGGGCGCGATCAGGGTTGGCGCCGACGCCTGTGGAAAATTCCTGCGTCAGCAATCGCACAATATCCCATTGATCCGGTGACGTGTCTTGTGCTTCGTCGACCAGCACATGGTCAACGCCACCATCAAGGCGAAACAAAACCCATTGGGCCACGGCAGGGTCTTCGAGAAGGGCTTTTGCCTTGCTGATCAGATCATCAAAATCCAGCGCGGCGCGTTCCATTTTCTTGGCCTCATACGCCGTCACAAAGGGTGTGGCGAACGCAAACAGCGCGCGGGTTTTTTCAAGGGCATTGATGCGACAAAGGTAGTCATGGGCGTCTGCGGTTCGGTCCATCCAAGCGTGTATGTCGTCGATGATATGCGCGACGGCTTCGACGGCTTTGGTGTGACGGGACTGGGGCCAGTTGCGTGACTTGCTGGTCTTATCGGCCGCGTACAAGAACAGATTAAAAACGCCTTCAAGCGATCCCATATCAGACGATTTCAGGTTCAGCGCCTTTAAGTCAGCGGCAAAGGTTTCGTAGGTTTTGCTTGTACCTTTGCAAGCGTCCGCAAGATCATCCGCGAGCCCGTCTTCACCCCCGACAAACGCGACGTCAATAGCGTCGATGCGTGTCGTTCCGGCGGGAACACCGAAGGCCCGCGCAAGGTCATCGTCCGATTTTTTGGTTAAAAATGCGGCACGCCGTCCCGTGATCGCGGCTAAGAATTGTGTAATGTCAGCACTAGTGTAATATTTGGCGAACTGCGCCACAATGTCCGCCTGACTGGTGGCCATGTCATCCAATACGTCTTGGCGCAGCATGGCGGCGGCACGATCTTCCATTTCTTTGAATTGCGGGCTGACTTCAGCCTCAAGTGGAAAGCGGCGCAAGATGCCAGCGCAGAACGAATGGATGGTCTGAATCTTCAAACCGCCCGGTGTTTCAATCGCTGCGGCAAACAGTTTGCGCGCATTGGCGAGGTATGCGCCATCCACGATTGCGGTAGCCCCCATATCGACCAATTGATCGCGCAGTTCATCTGCAGGCATCATCGCCCATTCACCTAAGCGCTTGAACAGACGGTTCTGCATCTCGGACGCGGCGGCCTTCGTGTAGGTTAGGCAAAGCACGTTTTCGGGCTTGGTCCCATCTAGCAACAACCGTGCGACGCGGTCGGTCAGGACGCGTGTTTTTCCCGACCCCGCATTGGCGGACAACCACGTAGAACGTGTCGGATCAGCGGCTTCGATCTGGCGGCGGGTGGCGTCGTCTTGGGTCATGACAAATCCTGTGGCATGGCATCTTGGGTTTCATCCCATTCGCCGTACCGCGCGAGGTGGTCGTAGTCGCCCTCAAAGGCCAGTGTCTCGTTGGCACGTCGCGATGTGTATCCCTTTGCGGGATCCATCCACTTGGCGATCAAAGCTTCGAATTTTTCCATCGTTTCATCGGGCGGCGCATCCTTGAGGGGGGCTGGCACGTTCTTGAGGTCATTGCCGACACCGATGTAGATCGCAGCCTTCGTGCGGACTGTCCCAACCGCTTTGAATGCGCCGCGTTCCACCATCGCCGCTTCGAGAAGGAGCTGCTTGTCAAAGTGTTTTTGTTGATCAGCGCTGGGCGGCTTTCCAGTTTTATAATCATAAATCAGCGCCTCCCCGTCGTCAGACAGATCAATGCGATCGGCCTTCCCAACGAGGGTAAAAGCCAGAGTTTTCAAGGTGAGCTCACCCCGCATTTCGATGCCGATATTTGTCGCCGTGGCTTGGCGCATTTGTTCTTCGATCAGGAAGTGCGGGACGAGGGTCTCAATGCGGGAGCGCCACAAAATGCGCATCGCCGGCCACGGGCATTTTTCCGCAAGCGTGTCATCTGCAATGGCCAGCAGCTGGTCATGGGCGGCCGCATCGTTGGGATCGATTTTTCGTTCAATAAACGTCTCTAGGATGTCATGGACGATATTGCCGCGCAGAAGGGCATCGGCGGAATGGGACAGCGGATCAAGCGCCTTGAGGCCCAAGATATTGCGGGCATAAATCGCGTAAGGATCGCGGATGAGCGTTTTGATCTGCGTAACCGAAAGCTGGGTCGGGCGCGCGGCCACGGGCGGTGCGGGCGACGGGCGCGGGGCCGAGGGCATTGATGTTTTCGGGGCAGAAATCAGTGCGGCAAGGTCGACCCAATACTGGCCACGATCCCGCATGGCTTTCAGGCAGTCTGGACCGCCTTTTTCGGCCAAGCCACCCAAGAGGTTGGTGAGGCGGTTGATCCAACGACTCGACACTGTTTCGGCCTCATCGGACCGAATAGCACGGCTAATGACCACCTGCTTGGCGCAAATTGCTTGTTGATAATCATGCGCGCTAAGACCAATTCGGCGTTCTGGCAAAAGCAATCCGGCCTGCATCCGAAGGGGCCTGTTCAACCAGGGATCGGGGGCGGGCGCCTCTGGCCATATGCCCTCATTCATGCCGGCCAAAATGACAAGGTTGGCGGATTGAACTCGCGCCTCGAGCGTACCCCAGATCAGGACTTGCGGGTGCCCGCTGTCGCGATCTCGCACATCTCCCGTAGCGAGAACACTGCCCACCAGTTGGCGGTAATCCCACCCTGACATTGTGCCACCTGCTTCGGCGTGGTTGCCCAATTCAGACATCACGCGCAAGGCTTCGCGGCCTGCGGCCTCTTTCCAAAGCTCCCCCGAACCATCGGTTTTGGGTCCAGCCGAAAGGCGTTCTGCGATATCGATATGTTTCGCAATGTGGTCGCCCAAGGGCGCTTCGGTTGGCGTTTCAAGGCCGGTTAAAACCGAGCTGACCCAATCAGTCCACGCAGTGCGTTCCGGGTGATGTTTTCCCGTTTCTGTGGCCCATGCCGTCAGGCTGTCGCGCGTTGGAAAGGGTGGACCGTTACGCCGTAATTCCAGTTCAAGCGCATTGGTGTGCAGGTTGTGTTTGTTGCCCGATTTACTGGTTGAATTTGTCAGCGGATGGCGCAGTAATACCAACAGACGTTCCGCATCCAGAGGCGTGGAAAACAGATCGACGATATGACGTAAAAACCGGCCCGGCGCGGTCAGCTGTAGCGGAAGGCCCGCACTGTCGTCAGGCACAATGCCCCAACGATCCAGCGCGCCAGTGACTTGCCGCGTTAGCATTCTGTCAGGCGTGATCAGCGCGGCGGTTTGTCCGTCTTCAACGGCTTGGCGGAGGCGAACGGCGATTGCATCCGCCTCCGCCCTTGGGGTGGGGGCTTCGATCAAAGTCAGATCATCTGTTGCGTCACGAAGATCCCCCAGATCGGGGCCATCTTTGATCCACTGATCGGTAACAGGGGCGGGTCGCAAAGACAGAGAGACCAAGCCCGTTCGTGCAGTATTTTGCCCAGACGGCGTAGCCCAAGGCAAGATGTCCATCGGGTGCATGTCTAGTGCGTCACAAAACGCTTTGAGCCGGTATTGCGGGTGGTCTTCACCGCCTAGTTTCGGGTCGAGCTTATCCCAAACATCGCGTGGCATATCGGTGTCCACGCCAGGTAAAATCACAGCACCTTGCGGAAGGGTTGCGACAGCTTGCATGAACAAGGACGTCGCGCCACGCGATCCGGTCGAACCCGCGACGATGATCGGATGATCGGGGGGCGCGTCGGTCCAGCGTTGAATTTGTGCTTCGATGACGCGCCGCTGGCGACCCTCTATATCGGGCTGACTGGTCGTGTCGAAGTATTGCTGAACTAGTTGGATAAAGGACAGCGATCGCTGCCAATGACCGGATTGATCGGTCACATCAAGATCGGCGATCACATCGGGTGACACGCCTTCGCCCTGCATTTCACCCATCAACGCAACGAGGCTTTCGGCAAGATCAAACGCAGAGCTGCGTGCAGCGAGGGTCGGATCCGCGTAAATCAAGCCCTTCACAAGAACCGCGACTTCAAGCCGTCGGCGCAGGGGCGCAACAGCGGGGGGTGTGTCGCGAAGATTGATGTTTTGTGCCAGATCAGTGACCAGTTTGATCTGCGGTAAAAGAATAGCGTCGCCTTGGTGAAACAAGGACAAGAGGCGGCGTTGCATGCGGCGGGTGTTAACGTAAATTTCCACCTGCGCGACGTCCGTTGGGGCCATAGATGCAAATTGGGCCTGCAATCCGTGAAATAGTTCGCTGGTAAAATCCGCGCCGACTGGAACACCAAAGACGCGCGCGGGCGTTTCATAATTAAACATCTGACCCCCCCGCGAGCATGGATTCTGCGATAGAGATGCTGTCCGGTCGACCAACATCGCACCACTGGCCGTGATAGGCGACGCCATGCATCGTACCGCGTTCCAACATATCGGTCCAAAGCGACCACATGGAAAACGCTGATTCAGTGATGTGCACCAGACCATCTGTTCTAATGATTTGCACGCCTGAATAAACGTAGTCGGTGCCATGGGCCAGTCGGGTTTCGCTGTCGATGTTAAAATCTCCGTCCCCCAAATGCCCGAAAGCGGACGCGCGCGGTATCATCAATAAAAGGGCATCCATATCGTCATGCCATGCGCTGCGAAGGGTCGTGATGGGGTTGTCACCCTTCCAAACGGCATCCGTGTTCATGGTGAAAACAGGATTGGAATTCAGGATCGGCATAGCATGTTTCAACCCGCCCCCCGTTTCGCGCAATTCATCTGTTTCATCTGACACCTTGATGTCGCGACCTTTTACATACTGTTCAATCTGGTCGGCAAAGTAGTGCGCGTTCACAACGATATTGAGCCCAGCGCATTGATCTATCGCGTGATCCAGCAATGCTTTTCCCGCGACCTCGACCAGCGGTTTGGGACAGGTGTTGGTCAGGGGTGCCATGCGCGTTCCAAAACCAGCGGCGAACAGCAGGATCGATTTTGGCGTCATGGTTTTATGTCCGTTCCAGCAAAAGCGCATTGAACCAATGGAGCAAGGGCTGCGCAGATCGGATGCGAAAGATCCAAGTCCAAATGGCGCCGAACGCGCGGAATAAGGCGTTGATACTGCGTTTTTCCGTCTTGTTGCGCGAGGCGATTGAAGATGCCAAGAATCCTCAAGTTCCGTTGCACGGCCATTATGTGGAACGCCGCTTTCATGTCGTCGATGGCACGGGTGTCCGTGGCAAAACGGGGCAACAGGTTGTCCAATAGATCAGCGCGCACATCGCGGCGTGCGTCCCGCAAAAGCGACGCCAAGTCATAAGTCGGATGTGTGCTGAATGCATCTTGGAAATCCAGCAGCCCGACACGGTTCAGCCCGATCTGCTCGGGCCTCCAAATCAGGTTTTCCGCGTGAAAATCCCGCAGCGATAGAACGCTTGGGTTGGGGTCGGCCAAAGCCAGAAGCTTTTCCACTTCGGTCTTTATCGCGAGGTGCAGGTCGGGGCTTTGATCCGTGGCAGCCCATTCGAACGCGATGTCGATCATATCGGCGCCAACCTGCGGGGTCATAGCAATCAAGCCGGTCGGGGGTGGCGCGGATTGAAGCGCCAGAAGCATATCCACGGCGTTTTCATACAGAAGGCGTTCATCCTGAGGTGTTGTGCTAAGGTGGTGAGCGAAATCAACATTCCCGAGGTCTTCGAGGATCATCAACCCTGACGCATCGTCCCATTCTAGAATGTCCGGCGCAGCGAGATTGAGGCTGCGCAGATGTTTTGCGATTTCAACAAACCGGGATTGGCTGCCGCAGGTGTCGGGCGGTGCATCCATGAGGATAACGGATGTATGTGCGGCGCTGTGCAAACGCTCGTATCTGCGCGCAGAGGCATCGCTTGTCATCGGGATGCGTTGCCAGCTGGAAAATTCCGTCCGTGCCAACCAATCTGAAACAATCGCGCTACGCATCTGCATCAAGATTTTTTAATCGGCGTTTCCAGTTTTCGCCGTAGGTCAGTGTCGCAATATGACCGTCGCGCCGTGCATCTAGTTCGATATCGAGTGAGGTTTCGGGGGCGAGGTCACCAAGAATTTCGGGCCATTCAATCAGGCAAATTTGCGCTTCAAACGCTTCCATCAAACCTAGTTCCACGGCTTCTTCAGTATGGCTCAACCGATAGAGGTCAGCGTGCCATACTTCGACGTCGGCAAGGTCATAGACTTGCACGAGGGTAAATGTTGGCGACGGAACCTCCGCCTCAGCGCCAAGGTGGAACCGGATAAAGGCGCGCGCGAGCGATGATTTTCCCGCGCCAATGTGACCACGTAACAAAATACAATCGCCAGCTTGTGCAAACTGAGCAAGTGTTTCACCAAGCTGCACAGTATCTGCGTCGGTGCTGAGTTGGAGGGTGGTTGAGGTTTTCGCCATGTCCCGACTTTATGCAGCAAGGATATGCCTGCAAGAGCAATTCGGAGAATTACCGCTAGCTTGCGCGAAACTCGACAGGTTCAAAGCGTGCTGAGGTGTCTGCCTCATGTTCAGACGAGATGAAAATAATCTGATGATTTCCATTCGGGAGCGGCGCGTATTGGCAGGTCAGCTCCATATGACTGTCGAGCCACACAGTTCCCTGCCATGGCTTGCGGGTTCCCCCGCGTTTCAGCGCGTCGGTCAACTTCATCCAAACAGGTAACGGCGCTGACGCAGATTTCCAAGACGTCATTTCATCCGAGAAATCCCAACTGGCAATAGAACCATCAACGCCGGTGCCCCAAAGATCGCGGTGCGCCTGATTAGCCATGATCAACGACCCAGAGGAAGAAAACACAAATACAGCCGCGGTCAGGTTGTCGATGACAGCCGCGCTCGTGTCGATCTGGGAACGGAATTTGCGGGTCAGGGAAATTTCATCGCTGATGTCTTCCATCAGGAACGCAATTGCACCGTTCGGATGTGGTTTACCCGTGACGCGGAAGGTCTGCCCATTGGGGAGCAGCCAAGTCTCGTGATAGTTACCTTCTGCGGCGGCGGGTTCCAGTGCCACCATTTGGCCGCGCCATGATGAATAATCCTTTGGTTCGAGTATCATGTTTTGATCGCGCAAGCGGTCCAGAAACGAGAACAACGCCGGACGTCCGATCAGAAAATGTGCGGGAAGGCCGGTCAAATCTACAAGCGCAGGGTTGAAAAGCACCAATCTGCGATCCGCATCAAAGATCGCAAGGCCTACAGACAGTTGTGCGAACGTCTTGGTCAGAATTTGTACAAATGTCTTTTGCGCGTCCTGCGCAAACACCACAGCACTTGCGTCAATTGCAAAGTAGATCGTCTCAGTTCCACGCTTTACACATGTAACATCATACCAAATCGGTTTGTCGTGTCCGGGGACGTCTATGCGATGCATATCGATCACTGGGGCCGATCCGGCGGGGGTGGCGGTGTTTTCGAAAATCGATTTGGGCGGCTACGGCCGAATGTCGTCTGGACCTGCGGAATTGATCTCTTCGGACATTTCAATGTAGGCGCGATTAGCCCACGTCATCACACCTTCCGCGTCGTGCTTCCAAATGAGTTGCGGTGAATCCTCACCAATGCCACGCAGGGTTTCAAGTTCATGTTCCATCGCCGCTGTCGTAAGGGGATTGAGGATTTCTTCTGGATGGTCCTTGTCTTGAAAAACCGTGATCCGAGCGAGGCCATTCCAGAATTCAGCCTCAATCCAACCCGGTTGGCCATCTTCAGGGGTGAACGTTTTTGTGCCGACCGTCGCTAAATCCAGACATTGGGATCGCAGGTGCGGAAAGCGTGCAGATAAAAGCGGTAGGAAGTTTTCCCAGTCTGATCGATGGTCCTTACCATTTTGCATCAATGCGCGCGGGGGGTGACGTCCACGAGCACTTCGTTCTCGAAGAGAAAGGTGATCGTATCTTCGGCTTCCTGCATCAACGTGCGCCCAACAACGGCCGTACGGCTGTTGGTCTTTGTCCAAAACACCAAGGCTGCAATAGCGGTGCCAGCACCGATCAACAATGCGCCAAGAATTTCGTATATTTCGAACTGTTCCAACCGATGTCTCCGGCTCAACATCGACGAGAATGCTTCGATTTAGTTAATCCCGCGTTAAGGGCCGATTAATTTGGCTTAAGATTAAGTAAGTTGTGTGTTGTCGCCCAACGCGCCGCGCGCGGTTTCAACCTTTGCTTCGATTGCGGATCTTGGCCATTCAAGCCGTACAATCGCACCCCCACGCTTGTTCGAAAGAGCGCGTGCAGCGCCGTTTGCAAAGCTAAGTTTTGCGCCTGATCGTTCCAGTAATGTTTTTGCGATGAACAAACCCAATCCCATGCCTTCATATCCCGGTCGTTGCGCGCGCGTGACTTCGGTGCGACGACGCCGCACGAATGGATCACCAATGCGGCCCAGCACCGAAGACGGGAACCCCTGCCCGTCATCCTTGATCTGAATTGCAATGATGTCGTCGGTCCAACTCACTTCGATGAGAACCCGTTCGATAGAAAAGTCGACGGCGTTTTGCACGAGGTTGCGAATGCCATGAATGACTGCGGGGCGTCGATAAATATCGGGCTGGCGCGCCGTCGATCCGTCGGGGGGTAACACGACAAACTGGACATCTTTGCCACGTGACAGATGTGGTTCGCTGGCTTCATGAACAACGGTTTCAATCGGTGCGTGGCGCAGAAGATGGTCTTTTTTGCCAGCACGCCCCATGGATCGCAATATATCGCGACATCGGTCCGCTTGTTCACGGATCAGCATAGCGTCTTCTTTCATCTCACCATCTAGTTCATCAATAAGTTCGCTGCTGACCAATTTGATCGTCGCTAAGGGTGTTCCAAGCTCGTGGGCTGCGGCAGCAACGACACCTCCAAGGTCCGTGAGCTTTTGTTCGCGCGCGAGGGCCATTTGCGTCGCCACGAGAGCCTCGCCCATCGACAAAGTTTCTTGTGTGACTTGGCGGGCATAAATCCCCAAGAAAACCACACCGATCACGAGAGCGAGAAAGAATCCAAATACAAACAAGTCCGGCAAGATAAGAGGTACACCCTCCGGAGTTAAGATTGGCAGGCTTTGAAATCGCAGCAGTGTAATAATCGCGAGGGCAATGGCCCCGAGGATCAGGGTGCTTCGTAACGGAAGGATGGTTGAAGCAACCGTCACTGGTGCAAGGATCAGCAAAGCGAACGGATTGTTGAGACCCCCTGTTAGATATAACAACAACCCAAGCTGAAGGAGGTCGAATCCGATCATAAAGTCAGCCTCTCCTTCAGTCAGGCGACGGTTTTCTGGGAACAAAAAGACCGACACAAGGTTCATGAGAACAGGCAGGCCAATCACGATCGCGATCATCCCCACAGGGAGAGTGAATTGGTAAAGATAGAGCGCCACAACAACCGCGCCGATTTGACCAGAAATCGCAAACCAGCGTAGCATGACAAGCGTTCGCAACCGCACCCAGTTGCTTCGATTGTCATTCAAAAACAGGTCGTGTTCTAACTGTGCCATAATGCCCCCTGATTGAATTGTGACTTTACCTTTTACATGGTGCGCATATTCAGACGTCAACCGCGACCAATTTTGTGGAGAACCCCATGTCTAGAACGTATGCCATTGCTGCTGGTGCAGTTGTTGTCGCCCTGTTGGGTAGTACATTTGCCGCAACTCAGATGGCGAAATCGGACGATCAATTTGCCCAGTGCCGCGCAAGCCAGTCCGCAGGCGGTGCGATTGGCGGGCCGTTCGAGCTTGTCGATGAAAATGGCACGACCGTTACAGATCAAGACGTGATCACAGGGCCAACCCTGATTTATTTCGGCTATACGTTCTGCCCGGATGTGTGCCCACTGGACAGTCTACGCAACGCCCAAGCAGTAGAAATTATGGATGAGCAAGGCATTGAGGTAACGCCTGTGTTTATTTCAATCGATCCTGAACGTGACACCGTGGATGTCGTTCGCCACTTCACTGACAACTTCCATGAACGGATGTTAGGCCTGACAGGATCGGCTGAGCAAGTGCGTGCGGCATCGCAAGCCTACCGCACTTATTATGCAAAGCAGGAATCTGAGGATGACTATTACCTCGTTGATCATACCACGATGTCCTACCTTGTTTTTCCAGAACTGGGCTTTCAGGAATTTTATCGCCGTGATGTGACGCCTGAATTGATGGCCGAAAGCCTGAGCTGCTTTGTGGAAGCTGCAAGCTAGGATTTGACCGAAGCACTCCGGCGCACTACCTCTTGTTAAGAATTGAAGGGGAAGACACGATGGAATTGCATGATCTTGGCGACGATCCGTCCCTATTGTTGGTGGATGATGACGAACCCTTTTTACGTCGTCTTGCGAAGGCGATGGAAAAGCGTGGATTTACTGTTGAAACGGCCGAAAGTGTGGCTGCTGGTAAGGCCATTGCGACGGCCCGCCCGCCGGCCTACGCCGTGGTTGATTTGCGGCTAGAGGACGGAACTGGTCTTGATGTGGTGGAAACCCTTCGGGAACGCCGCCCAGAGGCGAGGATTGTCGTTCTGACAGGATACGGCGCGATTGCCACGGCTGTTGCTGCTGTGAAAATTGGTGCGACGGATTATTTATCCAAGCCCGCGGATGCGACGGACGTGATGAACGCCCTCTTGGCGACAGGGGATCAACTCCCTCCGCCGCCAGAAAACCCGATGAGCGCGGATCGCGTGCGTTGGGAACACATTCAGAGGGTTTATGAATTGTGTGATCGAAACGTGTCAGAAACAGCGCGGCGTCTGAACATGCACCGCCGTACGTTGCAGCGCATTTTGGCGAAACG
>JABBAI010000016.1:0-6969 GCA_018608045.1 Octadecabacter sp.
CATGCACGAACAGCTCGTCCGCCCCGAAATAGTTCAGGAAGCGGGGCGCCGACTTGATGGTGGAGGCGCGCAATTCGCCCCCTTCGAGGCGGAATGATATACCGCTATCGACAGCCACTGCGATCTGGGTGCGGTTCATGTCGAACAGGTAGCTGTCCTGCGACAGGTCGGTCAGCGCGTAGGCGCGTTGATCCTGCCAGTTCACCGCATCCGCCGGCAGCTGGTTGATCCCCAGCACGATACGGTCGCGGTTGCGGAACTCGACGGCCGAGTAGCCCGACAGGATCGCGGAGGAACGAATATCCATGTTTTGCAGGATCGCCAGCTTGCCCGTGCCCGTGCCGCCGTCGAAGCCCAGGCCCAGCCCTGCAAGCTCCAGCGTCGTGGCTCCGTTTTCCGCACCCGCGATGGTGCCGACCCCATCGTAGCGGACAGAACCCAAGCGCAGCTCGGCAACGGCAAAAGTATCGCGGCCAGCAGCATTCCTGCGCTCTTCGCCATTATCGGACACCACCGTGATCTGCTTGCTCAGATCCACCTTGGACAGATGCTCTGCGAAGATCGCGAAAGACAGCAGGGCCTTTTCAGGATCGAAGCCGATCACGTCGCCGACGTGAACGCCATCGATCAGGACCCGATCTTCCTGTTCGGGCGAAATCTCGGCCCGGTTCTTGTCGGCCACCACGTTATTGGCAAGCGGCACATGCAGGACGGCCGAGACCACGGCATCCACGCGCATATTGCCGACGATGCCGCTTTGGCTGGTCGCATGTTCGGTGCTGGTCCAGGAGAGCGACGCGCCTTGAACCAGCGCAGTCCCGGCCTTCAGCGCCTCAGCATTGATCAACACCTCATACATCGTTCCGACCTTGGCCAGGACGCGCCCGATCTCAACATCGCCGGTCGCAAAGCGCAGCGCGCTGCCGATCTCGACAGTATCCGCGCCAGTGCCCGTCAACTCGACCAGCACCCGCTCGCCCACGATCACGCCGCCGCTGGTGTCAATCTCACTGATGAGCGTAGCGGCATCGGTCACAAGCCCCTGAAGCGTCCCGTTCAGCGCCGCGACACCCTGGGCCCCAGAGGTCACGCCAGCAAGGGTAATTTGCTGAAGATCCGCGTTCCAATCCGCGACACGGCCCTCGGCAACCTTTGTGCTGCTCTCTTCAAGCGTGAAGCCCTGATCGGCGAAGAACTGTTTGGGCGCGGCGGCTTGCAAGCCGTTGGCGCGCAGCGCGACGAAGACATCATAGGGCAGCGCGCCAGGCTCCGCGACCGCCGTCACGGCCGAGAGCGTGATGGTCTGGTCATTGTGGCTGTAACCTTGGTCGGCCACAAATTCACCGGCGGTCGGAAGAACAACCTTGACCGTCTTTTGTCCAGCATTCGATGTGACGGAGGCCGCCACCGCGCGCAGATTGCCCGCAAGTATGATCTCATCGCCAACCTCGATCGTCACAGTATTGGTCATGGTCAAGGTCTGCGCGCGCTGCGTGTCCTCAGTCTCGGCCTCGCGCGCCGTCACGATCTCCAGCACGCCCGAGGCGGTCGTGACAGACTGCCCCGTCAGGAAGGCTGGATCCTGCAGATCCTGCCAGGTCACCTCGACAAAGACGCGGAAGCGGTAGCCGTCGCTATCTGTGCTCAGGTCCTGGATATCGAGAATGGTGGCCTGATCCGGCATCACAACGCGACCCGCGATGGTGCCGCCGTTGAATTCCAGACGATCATTAACGATGGGACGCAGGGGCATCACGATCCCCTCGTTAATAAGTGTCTCCATGGGTAAAAGCTCAGCTACCGGGTTCGCCGCAAGCTTGGCCAGCACGCTGGCCTCGGAAGGATCCAGATCATTGGCCGACACGGTGATCGTCGTCGCGGATGCGTCCACCGCCGTCACCGTCACCATCCGGCCGCCGATGCTGACCGTATCACCGACTGCGACGCCAGTCGGCGCTGCCGCCAGTGTCAGAACGGCGGTCGGCTGGGCCGTGGCCGTGGCATAATCAAACGTGATCCCGGTCACGACCTGCCCGGCCACCGACGTGCCGACCAGGGGCGAATGCGGTGTGTAGCGCAGCTCAAGCGCATAGACATCGCGCGTCAGGTTCGAGCCCGCCTCGACCGACCAATCGGCTATTGTGCGATTGTCGGCTGGCCAGTCGGGCGCGTTTGCAACCGGCTCGTAGATCTGCCCAAGGCTGTTATCGATCACGTCCCAATCGTTCTGCCCGACGAAATCCCCGGCCCGCCCGATCCTGAGCGCCTCGACCCCTTCAAGGACATTCGCCGTGCGCCGCAACTCGACCGTGACATTGGCCCCGCTGACACCGGTGACAACGCCGATGACGCCATTTGCCGTCAGCGTGTCGCCAATGGTCAGGCCGTGGCTGTTGCCGAATGCGAGGGTCTGGGTGATGCGGTCGACCTCCCACTCAAGCTGGGCGAGATTCACGCGGGCGGTGTAGTGCTGCTGCGCCTCCTGGATAAGGGGGTCGCTTACATCGCCAAGGCGGAAGGCCGCGATCCGGTCGGCGGTCGCAAGACGGACCTGTCCCGCGACCGGCACAGCGGCAGCCTGACCAAGCGCCAAGGTCAGCGTGTAACCCGTGGCCGCGTCGCCCGAGACCCTCTCAACCTTGCCGAAGATCGCATCGCTTGCGGGCGTACCGGCGCTCATCGCGATTACTTGGGCGAAGCGCGGCGTGCCATCGGCGGGGCTGTATTCGATATGAACGGGCGCGTCCGCGTACAGTGTTACCTCGACGCTGCGCACACCGGTTTCCTCATCGGTGCTGACCGCAGATACCGTCTGGATCTGTGCGATCTGGTCGAAGGGTTCGGCCAGCACGATCTTGTGCTGGGTTTTGTCAAAACCGGTCCAACCATAGGCGCCGTTCACCGCATCGGCATGGACGATCAGCGTCGGGGCATCTGCAGCCGCCGCATTGAAACCATTCTGTGTCTCCTGCCGGTCGATCCGCGCGGTCGCCACCAACACGTTGCTGTCCTTATCGAGCAGGTAGATGTTGGTGTAGTCGGCATCAAGCGGCCAATTCGCCTCGGCCTGGAACCTGGGGATGGTGACGCTGATCCGGTTGTCAGTCCGCACGACGCCAAAGGGATCGCGGTCGGCGTCCGTGATGACCGCAGGATCGTAGAGCAGCTTGTCATCAAGGCGGAACACCGGCGCTTCGCGCAGGTAGAAGGCTCCGCCCAGATTGTCGGCAAGGTTCGCCTCGGCCCTGTCGCTTTCCACGACCTCCAGCATGATGATCCGTCCATCCGGGTCCCAGCCGATGATCCGACCACTGTCCAAGCCACGCTGGTTTGCCCCCCCCGGCAGGGAGGAGATGTAAAGCCCGTCACGGTTAGCGTTGTCGACCATAGCCTTGAATTCAACAGGGTCAATCTCGTTGCCCGAACCCAGATAGGCCGCAATCGCTGCCTCGAAATCCGCAACGCTCGCCTGGGTGATCCGCACTTGCCAGCCTGCAGGGCCAAAGGACACGTCGAGCGCCCCGTTACCCACCACAAGGCGATCCTCCATCTCGTTGCTGAACTCGTCGCCCATTCGCGACAGCAGCGACAGCTCCTGACTGGGATTGAAGGGCTGGAAGGGCACGCGCAGCCGGTTGAACACAAGGTCATATTTCCCCGTGTCCAGAACATTGCCGAAGGCGTCCCGAGTGGGCCCGAAATAGCCGATCTCGAACAGGCTCCGGCCGTCATCGGAGATGAGACCGTCACCGGCGTTGACCACGAGGTCTTCGACATCGGCCTGGTCCACACCCGACCAGACGATCTGCTTGTTCACCCGCTTCAAGTCGTCGGGTTCCGCATTGACCACCGTGCCGCGATGCGCCTCAGCGCCGATGGCGACGTATTCCGACCAGATCCGATCACCGAAGGCTACATATTGTGTGCCGTTGGTGTGATCGAGCGTAACATGCAGTTCACCAGCCCCGGCCTTGAACACCTTGACGGTCCCAATTTCGGACTCGGTCCAAGCCGTGCCGTTCCAGACCATCGCATAGACCGGCTGACCTTCGATGAAGGTGCCGTTGAAACCCGCGGGTAGGCGGATGATGGCCGTATCGAGGTTTACCACCACGCTTTCGACCGTGACGCCCTGCCCCAAGCTGGTGTCAAGGGTCAACCCTGTGGTCGAGGCCGCGCCGCTGTCGCCGATGGAAAGGTTCAACTCGGACGTGTCGAGATCGCGGCCTGTTACCTCGTAGACATTGGCGTTTGTCGACTGCGACAACTGCACGACCCGCAACCCTTCAAAGAGCGGCTGGCCCAGCCCGCCAAGCGCCACATTCCGCGCGCTGTCAGCCGTCGAGGCCGCTTCGGCCACGCGTGTCGCGCTCATGGTCAGTGCTTGGGCGGATCCCTCGACCTGCGCCACAAGACGCAACACAGGGCGGTCTGTCGTGGCTGTGGCGTCGGGCGTCGTGTACAGCGCCATATCCCCAAAGGCAACGCGCGCGCGCTGCGCAACGGTTTGGTCAATACCGGCACTGGCAAACTGGAAGGTCACCGTACCGGCTTCTTCGTTCGCGCCGCGGATCAGAACGGCATTGCCGAGGCTGTCATAGAGTTCCACCGGATTGTCCGACCGCGCTGTGGCCAGCACGTCGAAGACACGCGCCCTTGCAGAGCCTTCCAGCGGAGCGGCCTCAATATAGGCAAAGCGGCGTGCTCCGGTCTCGGCGCCTTGGGCATCGACCTCGCGCTCTATGCGCAGGGTCGGGCGTTCTGTATCACGCAGGTTCAGCGCGACATCGGCCTCAAAGGCTTCGCCTTTGCCGGCATCGTACAGCGCAGCCCCTGCCTTCAAGACAGCAGCCGGCCCCGAAACGTCGATCAGCCCAAGGGTCAGGTCCACCGCAGTGACCGTCACGGCCTGCGGTCTGCCCTGTGCGTCCACGGCATAAAGCGTGGCGCTGCCTGTCTCGGCGAGCGCGAGCCTGTTGTGCAACCCTTGGCCCGCGGAATCAACGGCGGCCATGTCACCCTCGACCTCGACGGTATAAGTGAAATCGCGCTGCATATGAGGCGATTTGCCCCCATCGAGCGTCGCTACCCGATCTGGCGAATGCAGGGTCCAGGTCTCGCCCGATGTATCGCCAACACGGGTCAGGACCATCCCATCGGTCGCCCGGCCATGCAACAACGTCACGCCATCGGCATCCTTGTAGACAACGGCCAAGACATCGCCCAGATCATTCCGGGAAACCCAATAGCCATCGGCCAAGGTACTGACATCGGTATCAACATCGAGCCCTTTGCCCTCAACGGCGCTTAGGCCGTTTGCATCAACAGCAAGCCGATAGGTTAGCGTCGTGTCGCCTTCAATCTTCAGCCCAACGACCCCGTCGGGATACCCGCCCGGAATGGGCGGCAGGCTTGGGTCGGGTGCGGAGCCATAGGGGATGGCCCCGTCAAGGATACGCCCCACGATGGATTCGCCCGCAAGCCCCTCGACAAGGAGAAGCGCAGCAGGCCCGTCGGTCCGCGTCAATTCAAGCAAGGCACCCACCTGTGGCTCGGCGGGCAAGGCATCGGCCACAGCCTTGTAAGGCAGGGCAAAACTCGCTGCCTGAACCTGAACAGGATCGAGAGCCGTACGCCGCGCCTGCAATGTGAAGCTGTCCGGGCTGTCTGGCGCGCCGATCTGCGCGCGCCCTTTCAGAAGCAAGCCTTCGTTCGGACCGGTGACAAGAATTACGCTGCCGCCGTTTTGCAAGATGACGTTGTCGGTCGAGGCAAGCCCCTCGGTATCGAAGCGGATCACGCTGGCCGGGCTGGCGGGCGTGATGGCCGTGCTGCCGATCCGCAGAACGGCAGTCACATCGGATGTACCCGCACGCGCGATGCCGAAATTACCTATCTCGGCGGCAACGGTGACCGTGGTGCCTTCGGTGCCTCCATCCGTGATATAGCTGAGCGTATCGTCAATGAAGCCTGTTCCCAAGCGCCCGGACAGCATCTCGAAACTGACCGTGCCCGCACCTGTCTCAACGGCGGTGATGTAAAGGATCGCCTCCACCTCGGAATTCACCACGGTCCAGACTTCGCCTTCCTGCGGCAGGTCCGTCCCGTCCGTGTCACCCTCAAAGGCCGACAGCCCGAGCTTATGGATGGAAAGCACACGATCGGGGCTGCGGAAATTGCTCTTGACGCTGTCCAGAAGACCGGTCCCGGCACTGGTGATCCAGCGCCCTTCCAGCAGGGCTACCGTCACGGTTTCGCTGTCGAAGGCATCGATCCGATAAAGGCCACCCGATTGCGCCTCGGTCACCAGCGCGCCAAGCGTGATCGGCTCGGAAGAGCCGCCATAAGTCTGCCAATTCTCCAGCGTGACCCGCGGTGCCGTCGTGAAATACTCAGGATTACGGATGTTGAGTGTAACCTGTGTCTGCCCGCCGTTCAGATCGAAGGTGTTGTCCCCCGCCTGCATCGTGCCGCTGACCAGACTGCCGCTGAGCGAGGACAGGGCGGTATCAACGCTATCCACGCGCAGAACTACATGCGGCAGGATAGTGGCCTCGATACCGGCGCCGCGGATCAGCGTCTTGTCGTCATCCACGTTAACCGTCAGGCTGGCACCATCGACGGCCTCGGTCGTGCCAATGGCCTGTGTTGCGCCACCTGCGCTCTGGTAGGCGACACCGCCGACCACGGGCGCCTGCCCGGCGGCATAACCCGCCTGCGCAATGCGCGCAGTACCGCCCGAGACAGCCTCGATCGCGAAGTCTCCCATGGCTGTCAAATCAGCATTACTGGTCAGGATTGGGCTATCATCCCCAATACCCATCCAGAGCGTGTCGCCGCTGTTCAGGTTCAACTCGTCATCGGTTTCCACGGTCAGGGTCTTAGTAACATTGTCCCAAGCAGTGATAACGCCGATCTTTTCATAGACGGGGTTGGCCCCGGCGTTGTTCTGGCGCCGCAGGGTTGCCT
>JABBAI010000016.1:6979-9049 GCA_018608045.1 Octadecabacter sp.
GACAAAATCATCCAGCACGCCTGCATCGATCGACAAGATGACCCCCTCGCCCGAGGTGACGCCCAGAAAGCTGTAGCCGCTCAGCGCGATCTCGGTGCCGACCCCAGTGACCAGGCTCAGCGCATGGTCCTCGGCAAGCTGGACGCTGCCGGTGTCGACGGTGAGGCTACGATCACTGGCATTCCAACCTGTGACAATGCCGACGGGCTGGCCATCACGCTCGAGTATGGTCTCAACCGAGAAATTCAAGCCCGTGGTAATATCGGTGACGTTCAGCTGGGCGGCATTGCCGGTGCCCGCACTGAGCAGGTCGAACTCAATATCCAGATCCGGGCCACTCGCCAAACGGATGATCAGGCTATCGTCCAAGAGGATGGTGTTGTCCCCGACATCCACGGTCAGCGCGCAGCTGTCCGTAGACCACTCCGTAACATGGCCGATGACCGCCCCACCGCGGATGATCTCATCGCCCACCGCGATATCGGTGCCATTGGCCGTAGCGGTGTTTTCAAGCCGCAGGGTGCCTGAGGCGCTGCTCATCGTCACAGCCGTAATCTGAGGCGAGCGTTCCTCGTCGATGGTCAGCAGGGCATCATCATCGGCAACAAGAAGTGCATAGCTTGTCAGCCCATAAAGGTTAGTGTCGTCGGCTACGCTGGCTGCAGCACTGATACCATCGAGCCAGAGCTCATCCGCACTGGAGATGGCCACCTCGTCGTCCAGATCAAGCTCCAGCCGCTTGGTGATCGCGTTCCAGCCGATCACGGTGCCAACTTTTTCATATGTGGTGGGATTGTCCGGATCAGTAACCGAGCGGCGCACTATATTGCCAACCGGATCATCGGTCAGGCCCTGGTTGACAGAGGTGACCGAAAGCGCGGCCCCATCGCTGGAAATTGTGCCCGTAATACTCACGATTACAGGAATGAGGTCCCCGTCCGCGGTCCGCACATCAAGGGTAGTATCGCCCTCGCTTAACGTCTCGCCTGTCTCGAGATTGACGGTCATGGCACCCGTGTCGGCATCCCATGTCGCGATCGTAGCAAATGTCGTTCCGCTGTTTTCCAGCTTGTCGCCAGGCGCGATATCAAGGCCGGCAGGGGCCGTCGTACTTCGCACGTCCACCAGACCCGCAACCCCCGCGACCAAGGCAGAAACATCTGCCCCGTCAAGGGCCGCACGGCCCACAACCTCAAAGGCTTCGCCCTGTTCGGGCACGCCGGACAGGCCCTTGAGCAACAGCTCACCCGTCTGGGCGCTGTAGCTCGCAAGCGTGGCGATGACCCCCGATTTCACACCGCGCAGGACGGTGCTGTTTTCCACCAAGTCCACAAATTCGCCATTGGCCGAGCCGATCAGCACGCGTGCCGTCTCGAGCCCGACAAGCAGATTGCCGTCGCCGAAACTGCCGTGTTCGGACAGTGTGACGGTGTTTTGCGAATATTCTTCGACGCCGAAGCGAGTGACGCCCACCGTGGCGTGCGACAGATAGGCATCCGATCCGTCGCGGCCATCCAACTCGAGGCGCTGACTGGTCCCACGCATGTCGAAGGTATCATCCTGGTCCGTACCGGACAGGCTCAGAACCTCGATATCCCAAACATGCTCGACCTGCGTGGTGCCGCCCTGTTCGATGCGCACCTCATGCCCATCAACGCTGAAAGTCACCGGATTGTCGGCACCGCCCAGTTCGACGGCATCGTAGACATAGGTATCGCGGCCGCCACCATCGACGATGATGTCGATGCCAAGGCCTGCATCCACCGTATCATCCCCATCGCCGAGCGAGATGATCTCGTCCAGCGCAGAGCCAAGGAACAGGTCATCGCCCGCGCCCAGGTCGACCGAGCGCACAAGGCCACCGCCGCTTCCCTGTAGGATCTGCTGGCCGGTCAGATCGACGGTGTCATTGCCCGCGCCCATTTCGAGGCGCACGGTATCTTCTTCACCCGGGCCGCGAGAGGTGTCGCGCAGGGTGATCGCCTGCAGGAAGGTCCGATTGTCCTGTGCGTCCACGACATGCACTCGATAGGTAGATTCATCCGCGCTGACCGCGGTGGAGGTGACGAA
>JABBAI010000089.1 GCA_018608045.1 Octadecabacter sp.
ATTGACGGAAATACCTAGTTGGCCATTTAGGCCATCTGAGAGGCTTGCTTAGCATCAACGACCACTTGTTGCTTGCAGGCAAAGGCTTGGGCGACTTCGGCCAATGCCGAGATTGCGATAAGGTCGGCATTTCGCAGCGACGGTACCAGACCAATTGGCCCACTTATACGCTGTTGATCTTGGTCCGAGAAGCCAAGGCTTGCCAGATGAGAAAGTCGCGCAGATTGGGTTTTCTGGCTTCCCAAAGCACCGATAAACCCAACTGGGGTTGCCAATGCTGCTGCAAGGAACGCAGGCTCCCACTCGTGATCATGGAACAGAGTTAAGAAACCGCTGGCCTCATCTAAGTCTAGGCTGATGATGCTGTGCTGAGACGTCACATGCGTTGGGGCATGTCTGCAAAAGGCCTCAATAGCAGCGAGATCATGTGTGTCAGGGGAAAAGCCCGTCACGTCAAACCCGATGGCATGTGCTATCTTGGCTGTCGCACGAAAGACGGCGCCGCGCCCGGCAAGAGTCAGGGCCACCTTTGGCTGATAGGAAATCGTGATCGGGGTGAAAGCATCCTCAGTTGCTTTGGGATGGAACGTTAGGGATACGGGCTTGCGTGCCAACAAGGCAGAATAGGCTGCCACAAGCGCAGTTTTGTCCGGCGCCGGGTCGATCCATACCGACAATGCACCACCACAAGGCAGGGTCAGATCGTGGAACGGCGAACCCTCTCCGTAACGCAACAATCGCGCAGTTCCTTTGATCAAGCACTCTAGTGCCTGAAGCAAAATATCCTGATCGATGCACCCGTTGGACATATAGCCCGTCATCTCTCCGCTATCCGAAACAACGGCCAGCGCCCCGACATCACGCGCACTTCCCCCTTTGATATCCACAGAAGTAATTAAGACAAAACGCTGCTCTGTTTCGACATAAGCCGCAACCTGCGCCAGAACATCGACAGCGTGATCTTGGTATGTGATTGAATTATCCAACCTTTTCGGCATCCAATACGTCAGCAAAGTTTTTGAAGAACTTGGCCGCAAGTTTCTTCGCCGTGCTTTGGACCAAGCGACTGCCAAGTTGCGCCAGCTTACCGCCGATTTGCGCCTTGGCATCATATGTAAGGATTGTGCTGTCGCCATCTGCAACCAATGTTACATCTGCGCCGCCTTTGGCGTGGCCCGCAGCGCCGCCATTGCCTTGACCCGTCAAGGAGAACGCATCAGGGGCACCACTTTTGTCCAGTTGAACATCGCCGGTAAATTTCGCCTTTACTGGCCCAACTTTCAGCACGATCTTTGCCTCAAGTTCTGTGTCTGAATGCTGGATCAGCTCTTCACAACCAGGGATGCATTGGCGCAGGATTTCAGGATCGTTCAAGGCCTCGTAAACTCGGGCGATTGGTGCATTGATGATGATTTCGTCTTTCAGTTCCATGGATTGTTTTCCTAACAGCAGGGGAATTTAATGGACATGAGCCTTTCGGCTTGCGCAGGGGTGAGGGCCCATTTCTGGCGGAAGGCCCGAATATAGGTGCGTAGTTTTTTCATGTCAGATCCTTTTGCGGTATCATTTGCTCGAAGGCCTCAAACGAGGCGGGCGTGTCGATGTCAGTGAAGAAGCCGGCTTGTCTCATTGGGATATGCTGGGTCAGTTCAGGATGCGCCCGCGTGAATTTCCCACAGCCGGGGTTGGCCTCATCTGCCAACAATCGAGCACGCATGGCCGCGGGCACAACGATGGGATTGCCACGTTTGGTGTTCTGGTGAGGGATCGAGATTTTCTGAACGTCAGCCGTCAAATGCGCCGTAACGAAAGCACGAAGTTCATCTGTTGTCAGCTGTGGTTGGTCGCCAAGCCCGATCAGATAATTTGATGCATTGGTGGGTGCCGCAAGAAGACCTGTACTGACTGAAAAAGGCTGTCCTGCTTCATAGTCTGAATTGTGAGCAAATTGGACCGGCAGGCCAGCAAGTGCTGCCTCAATCTTGTCGGCTTCAAATCCTGTCACCACGCAGATCTGTGCGTCCACAACAGCGAGGTAGGTTTCAACGACGTAACGGACCATCGGTTTGCCGTTGATCGGCAACAACAACTTGTTGCGCGCACCCATCCGGCGCGACAGGCCAGCTGCCAGGATAATCGCCCCGAAGCTATACATTTTGCACGACCTTCGCCAAAGTATCACGTTTTGCCTGTGTCAGCTCAGCAAGGATGGACAGCGCGATTTCGGCAGGCGTTACCGCACCGATATTCAACCCAGCGGGCGCACGAACAGAGGCGATTTGTGGAGGCGCCACCCCTGCCGCGATCAGCTTTTCGGACAGGCTGGCAAACTTTTTGGTACTGCCGACGAAAGCCACGTAATCGACCGCCCCTGATAATCCGGTTTTTAGCGCGGCAAGATCACCTTGGCCTTGTGTCGCAATTACAAGATATCGCCGGCGGCCTTGCGTACGTTCAGGCATGGCGGCGTCAGCATCTGCAATGGCCACGGCCCATCCAAACTGTGGCGCAAGCTCAACCAGCTTTTCAGCAACGGGAGATGCCCCAAATATCAATAGATCAGGCATGGGGAGATAGGGTTCAATAAAGATGTCGATCGTACCTTTAGACGGGCATCCGTTGCGGGCAAAGTAGACGCCATCAACATCATCGCCCGCGCGCACACCTTTTTCTGTCAGGTCTTCTTCCGGGGCGACCGAGATAAATTGCGGTTGCCCGTTGGCATAGGCCCGCAGTGTCGCGTTCTTGATCGCACCGCGTACGCAACCACCGCCAAGCCACCCTTCAAGGATCGTACCATCTGCCCGCATCAATGCTTTGGCGCCGGGCTTGGCAGAGGTTGTTCCAGCGGTGCGCACAATCGTGGCGACTGCAAAGCAATCTTCGCCGATCTGTAACCCGTGCTCCATGATCTGTTTGGGTGTCATAGCCGCGCCAAATCTGTTTCAAGCGCGGCCAATTCGCCTAACGTGTTAGCTGCTCGGAACAAATCCAGATGCGGCAAAGCACCCGCCATCGCTTGGGCAGTGGGAGCGTAGCCGTCCCAGCCTTTGAGTGGATTTAGCCAAATGATCTTGCAGCCACGTTTCTTCAAGCGGACCAAAGCGTCAGAAATCCCGTCGGGCGATTCTGTGTCATACCCGTCTGACAAGATCATCACGACGGTGCGGTTATCGACAAAACGACGGCCATAGGTGCCCGCAAAGGTATTAAGGCTATCAGCGATCTTAGAGCCGCCTGCAAAACCCTCGGCCAACAATGACAGGCGTGCCAATGCGCGCAGTGCGTCCTTGTCGCGTAAGGCTTCGGTGATCCGCACTAGACGGGTGTGGAACAGATACGCATCCGCACGTGTATCTGCTCTCATCAACCCGGCAAGGAACGCCAGAAAGATACGGGAATAAACGGTCATCGATCCCGACACATCACAGATCGCCGTGATCCGCAGCGTGCGGTCAGGCCGATGGCGTTTTGGCAGCGCGAAGGGTTCACCACCCGTGGCAAGGCTTTGGCGCATCACTTTACGAAAGTGGATTTGATCCCCTTTACGCGCGGCTTTCCTGCGACGTGATCGGCGATCCCGCAAAGCGGCCCCAAGACGCAACGCGATCTTTTCAGCCTCGGCTATATCCTCTGGCCGAACAAGATCGCGTAGATCTTTCTTGAACAAGTTGGTCACTTCAGTAGCGATCAATTTGCCCTCACCATCGCTTTCCACCTCGCCATCGCCACCGTCAGGGGCGCTGATGTCGCCCGTGCCACTGCTGGCCTCTTCGCTTGCCTCGCGGCTGGAATGTACGTTTTGGCTTTGGCTTGGGGTCGCTGTTGCTGTAACGCGCGTTTTGACCCGCCCACCATTCATCCAAAAGCTGTTAAAAAGCCCATCAAACTGGGCGGCTTCTTCGGCGCAGCCGGTAAACACGGATTTTAGCGCACGGCGCGCATCTTGCGGGTTGATGGCATTAACGTGGGTTAAGGCGTCCAGCGCGATACCCGTTTCGCCCACACCAAGGCGCAAACCATTGTCGCGCAGATGCGTCATGAATCCCGCCACGCGCGCTGCTGGCCCCAGATCACGAGCAGCAAATTTGGTCACCAGCGTCATGCTGCTTTGCCCACCAGACGTTGTGTTATTTCAGTTGGGATCGCATCGCGGTCTGTGTGTGTTTTCAGCAGAGTCGTCAGCGTTGCCTGCAAAACGGCAGGGTCATCCGTCAGATCGGCCACGCCGAGCCCCATCAAAGCAGCAGCAAAATCCAACATCTCGGCGATACCGGGCTTTTTCTCCAACTCTTGTTTGCGCAATACCTGCACAAACCCAACGATCTGAGCGCAAAGACGGTCTGTTATATCTGGGTAACGTGTAACCAAGATGCATAGTTCGGTTTCCAGATCGGGATAAGGCACATGCGCATAAAGGCAGCGGCGGCGTAGCGCATCGCTAAGGTCGCGGGTGCCGTTGGCCGTCAGGATAACCATGGGCCGCGTCGTTGCCGTTATCGTACCCATTTCGGGGATGGTCACTTGAAATTCTGATAGAATTTCGAGCAGGTAGGCCTCGAACTCTTCATCGGCTCGGTCAATTTCATCGATCAGTAGGACCGGTGCCTTGTCTTGGCGGATAGCCTTCAACAAGGGCCGTTCGAGCAGGAATTCATCTGAGAATATCCGTGCTTCAACGGCCTTACCGGTCTCCCCATCCTCAGATGCCGCGCGGATTGCCAGAAGCTGGCGTTGGTAATTCCATTCATAGATCGCTTGCGCGGCATCCAAGCCTTCATAGCACTGCAAACGGATGAGCTGGGTATCTTGAACCGCCGCCAGAACCCGCGCGACCTCGGTCTTGCCGACGCCAGCGGCCCCTTCCAAAAGCAAAGGCCGCCCAAGCGACAGAGACAAATGCAGCGCCATCGCAAGATCACCAGAGGCAATGTATCCTTGATCGGCCATAGCCGTTTGTAGCGTCGTCCAAGTCATCTGTTCCCTCCCGTAGGGCGGGCCGCTTAACACGGCCCGCACCTAAGTTTTCAGTCGTGCATGCCAAGATTATTGGCGGTCTGCCAAATGCGCCAATGATCATGGGGCATATTGGTATGACGATTGCCAAAGGGACGGAACGCATCTTGCACAGCATTTGAGAAGCAAGGCACGCCACCGACATGCGGACTTTCGCCGACGCCTTTCGCCCCAATCGGGTGGTGCGGGCTTGGGGTGACGGTGAAGTCTGTCTCATAGTTTGGCACTTCCCACGCTGTTGGCAGGAAGAAGTCCATTAACGTGCCCGTCTTGCAGTTGCCCATGTCGTCATAAGCAATCTCTTGCCCCAAAGCAACGGCAAGCGCTTCGGTCAGGCCACCATGAATTTGACCTTCGATGACCATCGGGTTGATCCGCGTGCCGCAATCATCCAACGCATAGAAGCGGCGAATTTCAGGGACACCTGTGTCAACATCGATATCCATGACGCAGACGTAAGCGCCAAAGGGATAAGTCATGTTGGGTGGATCGTAGTAGCTGACCGCTTCCAGACCCGGCTCTAATCCAGGAATGGCTTGATTGTAGGCAGCGTAAGCGATTTCCTTCATTGTCTTGAACTGCTCAGGCGATCCTTTGACAACGAACCGGTCCACATCGAATTCCACGTCGTTGTCGTGGACCTCTAGCAGGTAGGCCGCGATCATCTGCGCTTTAGCACGGATCTTGCGACCTGCCATTGCCGCTGCGGCACCCGCAACAGGAGTGGAACGAGACCCATAAGTCCCCAAACCATAAGGGGCTGTATCGGTGTCGCCTTCCTCGATTGTGATGCTTTCGGCGGACAGGCCAATTTCGGTCGCAAGGATTTGCGCAAAGGTCGTGGCATGGCCTTGGCCTTGGCTGATCGTCCCAAGCCGGGCTACGGCCGATCCAGTTGGATGGATGCGGATTTCGCAGCTATCGAACATGCCCATCCCAAGGATGTCGCAATTCTTTACGGGGCCAGCACCGACGATCTCAGTAAAGAACGACAGTCCGATCCCCATGACTTTACGGGTTTCGCCACGCTTGAATGCTTCGACCCGCTCGACTTGCTCTGCGCGCAGCCCTTTGTAGTCGACAGCCAAAAGTGCCTTGTCCCAAGCGGTCTGATAATCGCCAGAGTCGTATTCCCAGCCGAGTGCGGCCGTATATGGGAACTGTTCTTTCTTGATGAAGTTGATGGAGCGCAACTCGGCTGGGTCCATGTTGAGTTCAATCGCAAGGACTTCGATCATGCGCTCAATGAAATACACAGCCTCAGTCACGCGGAATGAACAGCGGTAGGAAACACCGCCCGGGGCTTTGTTGGTATAGACGCCATCGACCCCCAGATAGGCGACCGGGATGTCGTAAGATCCAGTGCAGATGTTCATGAAGCCCGCCGGAAATTTGGTCGGGTCGGCACAAGCATCAAACGCGCCGTGGTCGGCGGTCACATGACAATGCAGGCCGGTGATCTTGCCATCTTTCGTGGCGCTGATCTTGCCCTTCATCCAGTAGTCCCGCGCAAAGGCGGTGGACATCAGATTTTCCATCCGGTCTTCAACCCATTTCACAGGGACGCCCGTGACGATGGACGCAACGATCGAACACACATAGCCGGGATAGACTCCAACCTTGTTGCCGAACCCACCACCGATATCGGGAGAGACGACGCGGATATTATGCTCTTCGATGCCTGACAAAAGCGAGGCAACCGTGCGAACAACATGCGGCGCTTGGAACGTGCCCCAAAGCGTCAACTTGCCGTTCACCTTGTCCATGGATGCCACCGACCCGCAGGTTTCAAGCGGGCATGGGTGGGTGCGGTGATAGTACATTTCTTCAGTTGCCACGACTTCGGCGTTGTCGATCACCTGATTGGTGGCCTCTTCCTCGCCAGCTTCCCACGTAAAGATGTGGTTGTGGTGTTTGCGCGGACCGTGGGCACCGTTTGGAATTGATCCATCTTCGGCCACAAGGTCTTCGCGCAGCACGACATCTGATTGCAACGATTTGAAGGGGTCGACTAGTACGTCAAGTTCTTCGTAGTCTACTTCGATCAGCTCAACTGCGTCAGCGGCGACATAGCGATCAGACGCCACAACGAAAGCGACTTCCTGCCCTTGGAACAGCACCTTGCCATCGGCCAGTACCATCTGTTTATCGCCAGCCAGCGTTGGCATCCAATGCAGACCAAGCGGTTCTAGGTCTTTGGCCGTCAGAACCGCCGTGACGCCAGGCAAAGCCATCGCCGCGTCAATGTTGATCGATTTGATGCGCGCGTGCGCATACGGAGAGCGCACGAAATCACCGTGCAACATGCCGGGCAACTTGATGTCATCCACGTAATTGCCTTTTCCTTGGGTAAATCGGGCATCTTCAACTCGCTTGCGCGAGCAACCCATACCCTTCAGGCCAGCGACCCGTTCTTCGCGTGTGATTTCGTCTTTCATTGTGCCGCCTCCTTGGCTGCATTCATGTCAGACGCTGCTGAAAGAATGGATTTAACGATGTTCTGATAGCCTGTGCAGCGACAGATATTACCAGCGATGCCAAAGCGAATGTCTTCTTCGGTCGGGTTCGGGTTTTCTTCGAGCAGCTTGGCCGCACGAGTGATCATTCCGGGAGTGCAATAACCGCATTGAAGACCGTGGTGCTCTTTGAAGCTCTCTTGCAAGACGTGCAGAGCGTCCGGGTTGCCGAGCCCTTCGACGGTGGTGACTTCTGCGCCGTTGGCTTGCGCCACAAAAACGGTGCAGGATTTAACGGACTTGCCGTTCATCGTGACCGTGCAGGCGCCACAATGGGAGGTTTCACAGCCCACGTGTGAACCTGTAAGGTTAAGCTTTTCGCGCAGCGCGTAAATCAGCAACTCACGGGGTTCTGCGAGGAATTCGTGATCCTCGCCGTTGACGTTCAGTTTAACGTGCATCGTGTTTGACATGTGTTTTCTCCCTTATGCCCGTGACCAAGCGCGCGCGATGGCGCGGCCTAGGACGATACCAGCGGCATGGCGTTTGAAGGCGACTGGACCGCGGTTGTCTTCTGTTGGATCGATGTCGCCCAGCATGGCGGTGACTGCGGCTTTGATGGCAGCTGCGTCGCACGCTGTGCCAACGAGTGCGGCGCCTGCGCCTTCGGACCAGATCGGCGTATCGCTAAGGTTGGTCATGGCGATTGAGGCCGCAGCAACGGTGCCCCCCTCCTTGGAGATTTGCACGGCGGCAGCAGCTGTCGCGTAATCGCCGATCTTGCGCTTTTGCTTTTCATAGGCGGAGCCACCGACGGGGGCTGCAAAACTGACAGCCGTCAGCACCTCATCATCTTCGCGGTCGGTCATGTAGGCGGCTTCATAGAAGTCACGCGCATCAACAACGCGATCCCCGTCTGGGCCAACGAGATAAAACTGTGCGTCGAGGCATTGCATCAGGCCGGGCATATCGTTCCCGGGGTCGCCGTTTGCGACGTTGCCACCAACGGTGCCCATGTAGCGCACTTGCGGGTCAGCAATTTGAAGAGCGGCCTCTTTCATGATGGGGGCCGCTTTCGCAAGCTCGGCAGAGTTGATGATCTCGTGTTGCGTGACCATCGCGCCGACACGAATAGTACCGCCCGAGACGGTAATTGCACCTAACCCTTCGATGGCTTGCAGATCAATCAGATGCGGCACCTCGGCCATCCGTAGTTTCATCATGGGGATCAGACTGTGCCCCCCCGCGATGACCCGCGCATCGTCTCCGTGCTTTTGAAGCAGTGCGATTACGCCTGCCATGTCTGTCGGCCTGTAGTACTCAAATGCCGCTGGTATCATTGATCC
>JABBAI010000182.1:0-8272 GCA_018608045.1 Octadecabacter sp.
TGGGGTACATCACCCAGCTCTCTCCCAACGTGCGCAAGTACAGGCAGGGGAAGGACGCTGGCTTGGTTGGCCTTGCACGTCTCGCTCAGGAGCACGAGGGCATCACTCTGGCACCCCAGACCCAGGCTCGCATCCTCAAGCAGATGTCCCAGTTCCTTGACTGGTGTGTTGGGGAGGGGGAGCTAGGTGCCAACCCCTGGGAGGCCCTCAAGGTCAAAGACAGGCCAGAGGTGCACCCCCATGGTATGCTGACGGATGACCAGGTCAGCGTTTTGTTGGCAGCCAAGGACAGGGTGTTGCACAACGCTCTCTTGTTTGGCTTGCTCACGGGCATGCGCTCGGGGGAGCTCTGCGGGCTCATGGCGGAGGACATCACAGCCAAGGGGAACCTGGGGCGGTTTGTTAGCATCAGGCCGAACAAGGTGAGACTTCTGAAGTCCAAGGCCGCAGAGCGAGAGGTGCCACTTCATGGGGTGCTTGAGCAGCTGCTGGATACCGCTCTACCGAAGGCTGGTAGGCTGTTCCCGCACCTCACTGTGGACAAGGTTGTGAAGCGGTATGCAAAACTCAGGCAAAGACATCCAGAGCTGCATGGGACCGTGTTCCACAGCACTCGTAAGTGGTTCATCACTCAGTGTGAGCGCACAGGGGTTCCTGAGCACTTCACAGCAACGCTCGTGGGGCATCACTCAGCGAGGTCCGCCAATAAGCTTACCTATGGGCTCTACTCGGCGGGGATATCCGACGCGCAGAAGCGGGAGATCGTCGAAGGGGTGAGAGTGCCTCAGGCATAAAACATGCATAAACCCAGACCCCGTCCGGCCTCCCTTCGCGGGTAGCCAGGCGGGGGTATGGCGACTGATTTTTTTTGGGGGTGGGAGGAGGAATTAAGCTGGTGCGGACATTGGTGCCAATCGCAGTGAACGCAAAAAACCCCCCGAAGTGACAAATGCTGCACCATGCACATTTCTACATGAAGGGCGGAAACCGGAACTTCGCTGCGTTTGCACGGTCTCGGGGGAAGCCCCGCAAAAGCTGCCGTTCATCGAGCGGTCAAACCTAAGAATGCTGCGACCTGTCTAACGGCGGCAGTGAGCCCAAAGTGCCTGATGCCGCAAACTGCACGAATGGCTGCAATAGGGCGAAGTGTGGCCGTTCGCAGCCATCGGTCCAGCGACGCAGCCATTGAAGCACAGGCTCCACCAGAAGAATTCAAACTAACGGTTCTTGGTCGGATCAGTTTGCGACGCGTCACTGATCACTAACGGCACTATCATAGGCAGCTACAATCTTTCTTGCGCGACTTGAAACGTCTTGCGCGCTGAATCCGGCCTTGTACAGACCAGAACCAATACCAAAACCTGTCACGCCTTCCGCTAACCAGTCCGCAAAACTATCAGGCCCAGCCCCACCAACTGCGTAGGTTTTCGTCCCCTTGGGAAGCACAGCGTATATTGCTTTGAGACCGTCAGGGCCGACAAGCGAGCCGGGAAAGAACTTCAACCCGTCCGCACCATGACGCAGGGCCGTGAAGCATTCTGTCGGGGTCAATACGCCAGGATAGGACGCCATACCAGCGGCTTTCGTCGCCTCGATCACTTTAGGGTTCGCATCGGGCGAGACGATAAGCTTGCCACCCACAGATGCCACATCAAGCACGGCCTGCGCTGTCAGAACCGTGCCTGCGCCGATGTCTGCACGCGTACCAAATTCCCGTGCCAACAACCCGATGCTGTCAAGGGCATCGGGGGAATTCAAGGGGACTTCGATTGTGGTGATGCCTGCATTGATCAGCGTTTCACCAATAGCGAGGACTTCGTTTGGTTGCACGCCACGCAGTATGGCAATGATGTTTCTAGGCATGAAAGGTTTCCTTTTGGATTTGATATGCCGACACAAGCCCTGCAACGGTCATGGCTTCGGAATCCAGCGCCTGCCCAGCGATTCCGAGCTGATCAAATGCGTGTAGATACAGTTCGCACAACTTTGACGCACCGATCAGGGTCACGTTTCCCCGATCCCAAAAAGGCCGTGTGGCGACCAGTTCTTGGCCAATTAAAAGCCCCGATAATCGAGCGCGGGCCTCGGCACCAGATTGCTCCCCGATCAGCATTTCTGCTCGGATGGCGAACAACAGGCGGGGAACGGATGTAGGATCATCGAGGGCCGCCGCGACGGCGTCGGCGAACGCGGTATCGCTCCAACCATCAACGATCATCGAGTGGGACAGCACCGATGTTTTCGAGAAGAACGCGAATTGTTCACCCGTCATGCAAGTTTCAAAGTCGATGATAGACTGGTCTGCGACGCGCACCCATTTGGTGTGGGTTCCGGGCAGGCAAACGGTGCCTGAAAAATCTGGGTGGTGATGCAGCAATCCTGCGATCTGGGTTTCTTCGCCGCGCATCACGTTAGCGGGTGACATTTGTTTGACGCCAGGCAAGATGCGAACATCACGGGTGGACCCGCGCACGGTGACGGCCCCTTTGCCGAGTGCATGGAGAGGCGTTGGTGTTTGTAAATACGGTGCCTCGCACCAGCCTTGTGCCGCCCCTGCCATGCCGCAGATAACGACGGGGACGTCAGCGCCATGGCCAATCTTGGCAATGCTGTCTTCAAGCACACTGCCAAAATCGCTTCGTTTCAGGTTTGCCATTCCGAATGGGCCGTCAGAGGCGGCGGTAATCGTGCCGTCCGCCTCTAATGCCCACAACCGAAAACTGGTCGTGCCCCAGTCCACGGCAATGAATGACACATCACCCATGACCTAGCGCCCCATCAGTTCAGGTGCCAACAACGTTGGCAGCCCCAAAGTAATGGCAGGGAATAGAATGATGATCATCATCAGCGCACAGAACGCACCGAAGAACACCAACGTCCAGCCAAGGCCTTTGGACAGCGGGATTTCCGCAATCGTGCAGGCCAGAAGCAGACTAATCCCATAAGGCGGTGTGATCTTACCGATGGCAAGTGCCATGATGACCAAGA
Organism: Octadecabacter sp.; assembly: GCA_018608045.1. Taxonomy (GTDB): domain Bacteria; phylum Pseudomonadota; class Alphaproteobacteria; order Rhodobacterales; family Rhodobacteraceae; genus Octadecabacter. The sequence continues at coordinate 2,989 of JABBAI010000182.1, forward strand.
TGCCCAGTTGCAATGGGTCCGCGCCAACAGTTGCAGCCACAGAGGCCAGAACTGGAACGAAGATCAGCATCGCAGGTGCAGGGTCCATGAATGTGCCCAGAAGCAAGAAGAGAACCGATGCAAAGATAAGGAACATAGTCGGGCTTGAGGCGTAGGTCTCGAACAGGCCACCGGCCACGTCGAGGATGCCATAGAAGGACATCAACCAACCAAACAGTGTCGCCGTCCCAACGCAAATCATCACTACAGCGGTCAACATCGCTGTTTCAACGGCTACGTCCATCAGCATTTTGAGCGACATCTTGCGGTAGATGAAAATACCAACCAGCACAACATAGATAGAAGCTACCGCCGCAGATTCCGTCGCCGTCATAACGCCTGTCAGGATACCACCAATGATCACACCGATAACCGACACAGGGATCAGACCTTTGGCGAGAATTTCCATTTTCTCGGCGCGGGGTTTCTTTTCCGTGGTCGGCAGGTCGATGCCATATTTGTTAGCATAGTACCAAGCCACGATCAGCTGGGTCAGGCCCACCAAAATGCCAGGGATATAGCCTGCGATGAACAGCGCACCAATCGACACGTTTGCCGATGCACCATAAATCACCATCAAGATGGAGGGCGGGATAATCGATCCAATCGACGACGATGCAGCAGTCAATGACGCCGAAAAACCGGGCGAATAGCCCTTTTCCTTCATCGCAGGGATCAGGATTGCCCCGATGCCAGCCACGTCAGCCGTGGATGAACCGGACACGCCGCCCATCAGCATGGAGGACACTACGTTGATATGTGCCAAACCACCTTTGATACGTCCGACCAGCAAGTCGGATAATCGCACAATGTCGCGGGTGACGCCGATCTTGTTCATCATCAGGGCCGCAAACATGAAACCCGGAATGGCGAGCAATAGAAAATTGTCGATACCCGTATAGAGTTTTTGCGGCAGCACCACGATGTCGAGACCGGGATCAACGGCGATGGTGATAACACTTGAAAATAGCAACGACATGGCCAGTGGCACGCCAATTGTGAACAAGATCACAAAGCTGATGAGTAGGATTGAGAGTGCTGTTTCGGGACTCATTTCAGATCCTCCGCTGTGATGTCGGCCTTGTTGGCTTCCAACAGGTCGTCAAAATTGGACGAAACATCGTCGTGATCAGCAAGCAGCTGTTCGAGCGCCATAAGCGCAATCAACAGTCCGCCGACCATGATGGAAGCATAAATGTAGATCATGCGAATTCCCGTGGCGGGATTCTTGCGCAACATGCCCAATTCGACAAAACTGGTGGATGACCAAGCGATAATCAAACCGCCTGCCGCAACTGTAAGCAGCATCGCGTAGCGGTGATATTTCTTGGCCACACCGCGCAGCTTTTTCTGTACGAGGTCGACCTCGAAGTGGGTGCCTTTGCGCACAGCAATGGCAGTAGCAAACATGACCATCCACAGGAAACAAAACGGCACGATGAATTGGATTTCAGGAATAGTTGTGAAGAACACGTAGCGTGTCAGCACCTCTGTGAAGAGGCAACCGAGAAGTACAAGGCACAACAGTGCGGCGCATCTCTCAAGCCCCCATTCTAGTCTATCGACAATCGATTTTAACATCGCGCCCTCCTCAAAGCGTTGTTAATGGAATGTGGCCCCCACCGACGAAATGGCAGGGGCCGCACGGGAGGTGCTTAGTTGGCAGCAGCAGCAATCGCTGCAGCCAGTTCCTCAAGCTCTTCGTCTGCTGCAAACCCAGCAATGACAGCGGCAGAAGCTTCGATCAGCGGACCTTTGTCAGGCTCGGTGAAGACAACGTCATAGTCAGCGGCAAGCGCTTCCATGTTCTTCATGTCCAACTCACCCTCAAGGGCTACGTCAAAATCAGCAGCTTCAAGGGCAGCTTCGCGAATGGCGGCCTGATGTTCGTCAGACATGCCCGCGATTTTGCCAGCATTGCCAATGAATGGACGAACCGTGATGGCGTGCTGTGTCAAAGACACGTTCTTCGCGATTTCGGCCCAACGTGCTGTCGTGAACGTGGTGAACTCGTTCTCAGCGCCGTCAACAACGCCCGTTTGCATGGCTGTGTAGACTTCAGGAAAGGCGACAACTGAGCCAAGTGCGCCCAAGCCAGACCACCAATCAAGCATCACAGACCATTCCCATGTGCGCATTTTCAAACCTTTAAGGTCTTCGATGCCATTGATGGTTGCGTCTGTCGTGATCATGTTACGTTGCGCGCCGCCGAAATAGCTTAGCACCGCAACGCCAGTCGCGTCTTGATAGTCTGCTGCCATTTGGGTGCCCACGTCGCCGCGAGTGACGGCCTTCATGTGATCGATGCTTTGGAAGATATACGGCAGTTCCAGAATGCCCATGGACGCGGAATACCCGGCCAAAACGCCCGGTGTGGACACTGTGAAATCAATGATACCGGCCTGAACGGAATCGAGCAGTTCAGGGTTGGAGCCAAGCGAGCCGTTGTCGGCCACGGTAACAACGACTTCGCCGTTGGTCTTTTCTTCGACCAACCGAGCGAATTCACGCGCCGAGATCGAGTGCGGGTGATCGGTTGGTGTAACAAGACCCAGCTTGAGTGTGACATCCTGCGCGAAGGCCGCGCTGGACAGTGCAATACCGCTCGCAGTGATGAGGGCAAATTTGGTAAAAGACATCAGTTTCATGGTTTCCTCCCTTTAGAACTGAATTGTAGTCATCGGCAGTCAGTCGTTGCCGATGTCGTAATGACGGATGAAGTCGCGATCGGGCGTTACGCCCAAACCGGGGCCGTCTGGGATGGCAACAAAGCCATCGTTCTTTGCGACTTGGCCTTGGATATCCAATGGCTCAAGGAGCAGGTCGTCTCGGAATTTGTTGTCGGTTGTGTCGAACTCCAACATCGGCTCCCACGGGAACAAACCACCAGGCAGCGGCGGCATGGCGGCCAGCAGATGAATGTTGGTGGCGACTGCAACAGCGCTGCCCCAAACGTGGTTCACGACAGGGGTGAAGTGCGCGTGGCAGAGGGCAAGAACCCGCAGATATTCGGAAATACCGCCAAGTGCGCAAACTTCTGGCTGGGCAATGTCGAGACCACGTGCCTCAAGCAGTGCACGCCAACCCCAGCGGTTGAATTCGATCTCTCCGCCAGAAATGTTGACATTCAACCCTTGGCGCAACTCGCGGTAGCCATCGTAATCTTCAGGCGCGATGGGTTCTTCGAACCAGTAAGGATCAAATTCTTCCATAGCACGGCCAACGTAGAATGCGTCATGCGTTGTGTAGCCATGATTGGCGTCGATCATGAAACGAAAGTCATCGCCGACGCCTTTGCGCACCGCTTCGATCAAGCGAATATCGTCCTTGGGTCCAAGGCCAACCTTCATCTTAGTCGCCTTGAAACCCATGCCTTTGATCGCGGCGGCTTCATCCTCAAACCGTGCTACAAGACTATCTGCACTTTCAGGGCGCAGCATCATGCCATAGCCATATGCCTGCACCTTGTCGCGATGTTTACCACCAATGAGTTTGTGCAGTGGAAGACCCGCGACCTTTCCCGCAATGTCCCACAGCGCAATATCGACACCGGAAAGCGATTGCATCGGCATGCCTTTTTGCCCGTGATCGCGCATCAGGTTATACACTTTGTGCCAGATAACATCGCGGTCCATTGGGTCCATTCCCAACACCAGCGGCTGGATCACCTTCTCGACAATCGCTTTGTTTCCCAGAGCGATGGAGCCTGCACCAAAGCACTCACCCCAGCCGGTAACGCCCTCGTCCGTCTCGACTTCGACCAGATGCGCGGTGCGTTTATGGTAATACTGCTGCGAATACCCAAGAGGTTCCGGCAGGTCGTAGCCCAGAACATGGCTAGTAACTTTGGTAATTTTCATCTTCGTGAGCCTCCCCGCTCGATGTCAGGCAAACCACTCCTGTGATCGCAGGCCTAAAAGCCGCGATTGAGGGTTTGCAAAACTGTGCTTGAACATGCCTTCTCCGGTCCGTGACTCCTCTCACGGCGCTTCGTCGTTGATCATGTCGGTATTTTTACGCTGTGCGCGCGATGCCCTTAGCTGTCATTCATGTATTTCCCCAGTCGCTGCTGCGCATCGGTCAGTAGGAAACGCATCTTGCTTTCGGCAAGATCGGCATCATGCGCACGGATTGCGTCGCAAACCTCACGGTGGAACGGCAAAGAAGCCTTGTTCTCTCGCGGGTCGGCGTTGGTTAGGCGGATCGAAATCATCAAAGCTGAGTGAATGACGCCTTCCATCGGGCGGAGCAGCTCATTCTGGGCAGCCCGCAAGATGGAGCGATGGAACAATGCGTCAGCCGTAACAAATCGTTCGACCTCGCGATGCTCCGTCTCCATCGCCGTCATTGATTGAGAAATCTGGTCAAGCGCCTCATCCGTGCCGCGACACGCGGCAAAGCGCGCTGCGCTCGGCTCTATCATCAGCCGCAGCTCAAGTAGCTGACGCAAAAAATGCGGGTTCGGCGGCACGGTTTGGTGCCACGCTAGAACGTCGTGGTCGAGTAGATCCCAGCTTGAGCGAAACCGCACACGGGTGCCGCTGCCCCGACGTACCTCAAGCAATCCTTTGGCAGAGAGCATTTTTACGGCATCACGGATAACCGTACGGCTGACATCATATTCAACTGACAATGCACCTTCATCACGTATCAAAGTCCCTTCACCCAAGTCGCCAGAAATAATCTTGCGACCAAGCTCTCGCGCAATCTGCGAAGAATAGCTGGCTTTGATGGTGGGTTTCCCCTGAAGTTCGTAGAAAAGATTCTCGCTCATGCGGTATGTATAAACATCTAATGTTTAATGAGTCAAACATTAGATGTTTGTACGTGAGAGTACGTTGGCACGGCTTAGGCAACAGATCACCCGAGCCGCTTCTATACTCTGATGCGTGGGCCGTAACTCGTTCTTACTCCGGTTTTCGGCAATTACGGCCGCTCCAGTTGAGTATAAGGATTGAATGTCCACGGAAATCAGAAAGCAGACACATGAGTAACCAACGTGAAAGCCCGCTTTGTCCACACACCAACGTTTGACCCACGAAAATGCTGCTCGATGCACGAGTGCCCGCTTTGGCGGGCCGCACTGCAGCATCTTGAGGTGGTCGTGAACGGCAGCTATGGGCCGAATGCATCCTTAAATTGTGGCTATTGGCGGAGGCTTACGGCGCTTGCCTGAAACTGCATTGCCTGCAATTGCCGCAAGCAGCACGGCACCTCCGATCAGCGTATTGAAGGTTGCTGCTGT
>JABBAI010000182.1:8282-8705 GCA_018608045.1 Octadecabacter sp.
ATGCTTACCTGCTCGACCGGGTTGCCGACATTTGGAGCACTCACATTTACTGCATTGCGGAGAAAGTAAATTGGGGTTGATCCTTCACCAAGATCCCAATGGCTGCATCGGTGATCTATGCTGCCCTGCGGCAAAATTTCTGCAGCAAGTGCGAAGAAATGCTGCGTGAGCGAAATTACGGCATCCAATGGCTGTTTTGTCCGCATAGAAGCCCTTAGCTACTGGTCCCACGAAAGTCCAGTTTGGGATCAAGCTACAGAACTTAACTATGTTCCGATACATAAAAATCGGGACCGCTTTTAGGACCACTTTCCATAAATCGAAATACTCTAACCCACTATAATTGCATGATAAAATTACGTGTTAGAAGTCCTCTTCTGGGCACCAAAATACCTGATATATCCCCAAGAAATCGTTGGTAAT
>JABBAI010000021.1 GCA_018608045.1 Octadecabacter sp.
CAACGCTGACGGTTGGCACACTGGCCCTGATTGACACCGCGCAACGCGATACAAAGGCCGATGGCATTTTCGCGTTTGGCGTTAACGGCAGCTATCTGTTCGCCCGCGTCCAGCACACATCTGACGATATGATCCTGCTTAAGGCAGACAAAACCGATCTGCCTGTGCAGATTTTCAAAGGCGACGAACTTGCCACTCTCAAAGTGCTAGGCCGCGTCGTCTGGATCGTGCATCAGCCCTGATTATTCGCCAGCTTGCGCTTGATAGGCGCGCCCGACCTCATCACGGATAATCCGCGCGATCTGCGCGCAATCGTCAGTGCTAAAGGTCAGCGGCAGTCGCATATCAATGATCCCTGCCAGAATGCGATCGCTTTGCGGCATGGGTTCGGACGCCGCATACCGCCAACTGTCATAGCGCGATGTAAAGCCTGAAGGCTCTGCCCCACCAAACCATTTCAGTTCAACCCCGCGGGAAAGACAGCGCGATATCACGTCCTGCACAGCCGCGGGCGCCCAATCCAACAGCAAAAACTGAAACGACGAGGCCACAAAGCCTTCTTTCGCGGGGCGGGTCGTCAATTTCAGACCTGTCGTATCAGCGAGGCCGCGATCCATCACGGCGTATAACGCGTTCCAACGCGCGCACTGCGTGGCAAGGTCGGCCAGCTGCGGACGCAAAATCGCGGCACGCAAGTTGTCCATGCGCCCCGAAATATTGGGCGTTTCATATTTGATCTGCGCAAAGGTTTCAGGCGGCGGTGCTGCGCGGTGGCGTTCAAACAGCATGTAGCTGCCCGACAGCATGATCGCGCGCGCCATGCCTTCCGCATCATCGGAAATCAGCAGCCCGCCTTCACCAGAATTAACGTGTTTGTAGGTCTGCGTGGAATAACAGCCAAACCGCCCCCAGCGCCCGGACGGCACACCGTTCCAATGGGCGCCCATGGTGTGTGCGCAATCTTCAATTACTGTGACATGCGCCGCATCACACATCGCCATCAGCGCATCCATGTCGCAGATGTGGCCGCGCATGTGCGACAGCAACAGAACCGATGCTTTGTCCAGCTTAGCCTTCAGGTCATCCAAATCAATGACCAGATCTTCGGTCACACCGACAAACACAGGTGCCGCACCCACGGCGGCAATCGCCCCCGGAACAGGCGCAAGCGTGAACGCGTTTGTCAGCACTTTGTCGCCGTGCCCGATGCCGCACGCCCGCAAGGCCGTCGTCATCGCATAGCCGCCCGATGCAACGGCAAGGCAATATTTCGCCCCCGTCTGCGCGGCAAATTCTTCTTCCAGAAGTGCTACTTCGGCAATTTCATCGCCGCTGGTGTTGTAGCGGTGCAAACGCCCATGGTTCAGCACAGCCATCGCGGCATCAATGCCGGCCTGTGGAATGGGTTCTTGCTGGGTGAAAACGCCTGAAAATATCTCTGTCATGGGGCATATGTGAAAGCCACGGCCCCCCGCGTCAATCACGTTTTCGATTACCTAAAGAGGCGTTCAACGATAGTCGGAAGGTCCTCGTATCGATCCAGCAAGATCTCTGGCTTGAGGGCTGCCATATCTTCGCCCGATGGGCCGAACGTCACAAGGATGGACGCCACGCCAGCAGCCAACGCCGTGTTGCGATCCGTGGCGGTGTCCCCGACAAGACAACACAGCGCAGGATCGCCCCCCGCGCGGCGCACGGCCTCAAACAGATGTTCGGGATCAGGCTTTCGCACGGGCAACGTATCGGCCCCGACGAGGGACGCGAAGGCATCGCGCACGCCAAGCCGTTCGAGCAATGTTTGCGCCAAACCTTCGGGTTTGTTCGTCGCGATGCCAACCTTAAACCCGTTTGATTTCAACGCTTCGACCGCATCCATCGCACCGTCGTACATAAAGGTGTGGGTGTCGATGTCGGTGGCATAGGCATCCAGCAGGGTTTGATATTGCCCGTCCACGTCTGCCTCTCCGGATCCGTCAACGCGCGAAAAGCCTAGGCGCAGCATTGCGCGCCCACCGCGCAGCGCCGTGCCAGCATCCGTCGCAGGATCAAGCAAATCACCCAAGCCTAATCCGCGAAAACACGCGTTCGCCGCGCCAATCAGATCACCGGACGTATCCGCCAGTGTTCCATCAAGATCAAAAATAACTGTGCCCATTGGTTTTCCTGTCTGCGCGAAGGTTCACCACCTCTGTAACCCAGCGAAATGGGATGTGAACCCCCTGCACTTGCGCAACTGTCATTCCAGCGTATGAAGGGCAAAATTTTATAAGGTTCTCTACATGTCCGTCGCACTTATCATTTTGGCCGCAGGCAAAGGCACGCGGATGAAATCCGATTTGCCCAAAGTACTTCATTCCATCGCAGGCGCGCCGTTGTTGATCCATGCAATGAAATCGGGCGCGTCGCTTGAACCAGACCGCACGGTGATTGTGGCAGGGCATGGCGCGCAAGCCGTTGAAGCCGCCGCCAAAGATTGGTCTGACGACGCCGAGGTCGTTTTGCAAACAGAGCAGCTTGGCACCGGGCACGCGGTTGCACAGGCCGCCGCAGCCTTGGACGGGTTTGAGGGCGATGCAATTGTATTGTACGGCGACACCCCGTTCATTCAGCCCGAAACGCTTGAGGCGATGCTTGCAGCGCGCACAGAGCATGACGTTGTCGTCCTTGGGTTTAATGCCGCTGATCCGGGGAAATATGGCCGTTTGATCATGAACGGTGGGGCGCTTGAAAAGATCGTAGAATTCAAAGACGCATCAGGCGAAGAACGCGCCGTAACGCTATGTAATTCTGGCGTTATATGCGCAAAATCGGATGTGCTATCTGAATTGGTTTCAGCTGTGTCTGACGACAATGCGGCCGGTGAATATTACCTCACTGACATCATCGGCATTGCCCGGTCCAAAGGGTTGTCCGCGACTGTGGTCGAATGCGCAGAAGCCGAAACGATGGGCATCAATTCACGCGCCGAACTCGCCGACGGGGAAGTCGCATTTCAGGCCCGCGCGCGCCGCGCTGCCATGGACAACGGCGTGACATTGCAGGCCCCCGACACCGTCTATTTCAGCCACGACACCTACATTGGATCCGATACGATTATTGAACCAAATGTAGTGTTCGCCGTCGGTGTGACGGTTGAAAACAACGCCACCATTCGCGCGTTCAGCCACCTTGAAGGCTGTCATGTGTCGCGCGGTGGTGTGATCGGCCCCTATGCCCGCCTGCGCCCCGGTGCAGAACTTGCTGAGGATGTGAAGGTCGGCAATTTTGTGGAAATCAAGAACGCCGTGATTGATACGGGCGCAAAAGTGAACCACCTGTCCTATATCGGTGACGCCCATGTGGGCGCGCGCACGAACATTGGTGCTGGCACGATCACCTGCAATTACGACGGAGTGTTCAAACACCACACGACAATCGGTGAAGATGTGTTTATCGGTTCAAACACCATGTTGGTCGCCCCTGTTAAATTAGGCCGAGAGAGCATGACAGCGACTGGAACAATCGTCACGCATGATGTGCCGGACGGGGATTTGGCCGTTGGCCGTGTGCGTCAGGAAAACAAAACCGGGTTTGCACGGCGGATGTTCGAAAAGTTAAAGAATTAAGAAGGCCCAAGCGCCAAAGGAGTCCTGAAAATGTGTGGAATTGTCGGCGTCTTGGGACATCACGAAGCAGCCCCGATCCTTGTCGAAGCCCTCAAACGGTTGGAATACCGTGGGTATGACAGCGCAGGTATCGCGACCGTAAACGCGGGTGATCTGGACCGCCGCCGCGCTGTCGGCAAATTGGTCAACCTTCAGGATCTGTTGGTGCACAACCCCTTGGCAGGCAAAGCTGGCATCGGTCACACCCGCTGGGCGACCCACGGCCAACCAAACGTCAACAACGCCCACCCGCACAAAACACAGCGCGTGGCCGTTGTGCACAACGGCATTATCGAGAATTTCCGCGAACTACGCGAAGAACTAGCCGCGAAGGGCATCGGTTACGAGACCGACACAGACACCGAAACTGTCGCGCTTATCACTCAAAGCTATCTTGATGACGGGCTCACGCCGCGCGAAGCCGCTGAAAAGGCGATTAATCGGCTGGAAGGCGCATATGCGCTTTGCTTCTTGTTTGATGGCGAAGATGATTTGATGGTCGCGGCACGCAAAGGCTCCCCCCTCGCGCTCGGTCACGGTGATGGTGAGAATTTCGTGGGCTCCGACGCCATTGCGCTTGCCCCCATGACCGACAAAATCACCTACCTGAATGAGGGTGATTGGGCGGTCATTACCCGCACTTCAATCGAAATTCGCGACGCCGATGGCAACATCGCCAATCGCGAAATGCGGGTGATCAACATCGACACGGCCTCTGTCGACAAGGTCGGCCACAAGCATTTCATGTCCAAAGAAATCGCAGAACAGCCCTCCGTGCTGGCCAACGCGCTCGGATATTACATCAAAGAAGGCAAGGTCGAACTGCCCGGTGAAGGCATTGATTTTGCGTCGCTTGACCGTCTGACCATGGTGGCCTGCGGCACGGCATTTTATGCCTGTCTAACAGCGAAATACTGGTTCGAACAGATCGCGCGCATGCCGGTCGAAATCGACGTCGCATCAGAATTCCGCTACCGTGAACCCCCAATTACCAAAGGCACCGCCGCCCTGTTTGTCAGCCAATCTGGCGAAACTGCCGACACGCTTGCCGCGTTGAGGTACTGCGACGGCAAAGCCGACAAAATCCTATCCGTGGTTAACGTCCCCGAAAGTTCAATCGCGCGCGAAAGCGATCTGGCACTGCCGATTTTGGCAGGCACGGAAATTAGTGTGGCGTCGACCAAGGCATTTACCTGCCAGCTCACCGTGCTGGCGATCCTTGCTGTCAAAGCGGCCCACGATCGCGGACATCTGGACGCCGCGCAAATGGCCGACGCACTTGAGAAGATCAAATCCGTGCCCGCACTGATGAGCCAGGCGTTAGCACTTGGTGAACGCACCAACGAGGTGTCACAAAAGCTGTCAGAAGCGCGCGACATCTTATTCTTGGGTCGGGGACCTATGTACGCGCTAGCCCATGAAGGGGCACTAAAGCTAAAAGAAGTCAGCTACATACATGCCGAAGCTTATGCATCAGGTGAACTTAAGCATGGGCCAATTGCGCTTGTGGACAAACATGTTCCCGTCATCGTCATGGCCCCACGGGATGCGTTGTTTGATAAGACCATTTCGAACATGCAAGAAGTCATGGCGCGCGGCGGTAAGGTGTTGTTGATCACCGACAAGAAAGGCGCAGAACAAGCCGGCGACGGCGCTTGGGAAACGATTCTCATGCCAGAAGTCGACCCTTTCGTGGCCCCAATCCTGTACGCAATTCCTGCCCAATTGATCGCCTATCACACCGCGGTCGCCAAAGGCACAGACTTGGATCAACCGCGAAATCTGGCTAAATCGGTGACGGTCGAATGATCACACTTAAAGAGGCAGTCGCAACACTACAAGCCAGCGGATCAACGCAAAAAGCGTCTGAGATGGCGTCCCACCACAAAGTCTCCCGCCTCTATTTAGGCGTCCAAAACGCAGCGCTTGATGCCGCCGTAAAAACATGGCGCGCGGACATGACGTTGGACGAACGCCTCACGCTTGCGTCCGATTTATGGGACAGCAACATTCATGAAGGGCGCATGGCGGCGGCCAAACTTTTGGTGCAGGCCCGCATTAAACCAGACGATGCGGCGTGGGCACTGATAACGTCATGGGTTCCCCAGACCGACACAAACGCTATTGCGGAACAAGTTTGCAACGCAGGATCGCGCCGCCTTTTAACAAATCCATCGCGTATCGATGAACTTGAGGGCTGGACAATATCGGACCACGCGTGGACCAAACGTGCAGCGCTGATGATGACGCTGCCATGGACAAAATTGAACAACCCCAAACCTGCCGACTTCGCGCTGCGGGAACGGGTTTTGGGATGGGCTGGTGATTACACCGCGGACCAAACCTGGCTCATTCAAACGGCTGTTTCTGGCTGGCTGCGCGAACTCGGCCGCCACGATGCGCCGCGCGTTTGGGCCTTTTTAGATGCGCATGGCGACAACATGAAACCGTCCCAGCGCAAAGACGCGAGCCGGAATCTGCCACCTCGGTAAACAACGCTTGGCGATCGCGCGGCTTTTGCGCACACTGACGCAAAACAAGGAAATAACGGCATGATCAATCTGACCCCGCAGGTCAATCTTTTGTCCGATCGCATCCAACCGCTTCGCGAAGGGCCAAGCCGCGTTCTGGTCGCGATTGCGGGTCCTCCTGCCAGCGGTAAAACTACATTGGCGGCCGAACTTGCGCGCCGTTTGAATGCGCAAAAATGCGAAACTGCGGTCGTGCCGCAAGACGGGTTTCATCTGGACAATCAAGTGCTTGAGGCGCGCGGTGATCTTTCTCGCAAGGGCGCTCCGCACACGTTTGATGGTGCAGGTTTTGTTCATTTGATCCGCCGCTTGAAAGAACGTGTCGATGTTGCCGTACCTGAATTTGACCGCACGCGCGACATCGCGATTGCAGGCGCGCGCATTGTGCCGGCCAGCACCGAAGTCATCATCGTGGAAGGCAACTATCTGCTGTTTGATGATGCACCTTGGTTCAACCTCGCGCCAATGTGGACGATGTCTGTGCGCCTTGATGTGCCCATACAAGAACTGCGCGCCCGCCTGATTGCACGCTGGTTGGGGCACGGCCTCAGCTCTGCGGCGGCGACACGGCGCGCGACGACGAACGATGTGCCCAACGCACAAAGCGTGATCGATAAAGCCCTGCCCGCCACCCTGACTTTAACGGCGGATGGAACGATCAGCGGTTGAAACATTTCATTTTTGGGATATGTTTTTAGCAATTGAAAACGGAGCCCTTAAATGCCTACAGACTTCACTCCATTTGCGTCGCTTGGCGGCGGTATTCTCATCGGAATTGCATCCGTTCTATTGATGGCCAATTTCGGCCGCGTCATGGGCGCGACGGGAATTTTAGCCGGCTTTCTTATGCCAACGAACCGCGACGATTGGGCGTGGCGCGCCAGCCTTCTGGCCGGAATGGTATCCGCGCCGGCGTTATACTGGCTGGTCAGCGGTCAATCCGTTGTCGTCCAAGTGCCCGTATCCACCATAGCCATGATTATTGGCGGATTGATTGTCGGCGTCGGCGTGACCTTTGGCGGCGGGTGCACATCGGGGCACGGGGTCTGCGGGATCGCCCGCCTTTCACCACGATCCATCGTCGCGACGGTGGTGTTCATGATTGCTGCTGTGGCAACGGTTTACGTCACGCGCCACGTGATCGGGGGGGCAATCTGATGCGGTTTTTAATCATTTACGCCATCGGGCTGATCTTTGGCATGGGCATCATTTTCGGCGGCATGGCCAATCCCGCCAAGGTTCTGAATTTCTTTGATATTGCGGGAACGTGGGATCCGTCTTTGGCATTTGTTATGGGGGGGGCCTTGGGTGTCACCGCCCTTGGATATCGGTTTGTGCTACGCCGACCCTCACCACGATTGGCAGAGGCCTTTCACCTCCCTACCTTGATGCGCGTTGACCCCACATTGATCGCGGGATCAGCAGCATTTGGTGTGGGCTGGGGCCTTGCGGGGTTTTGCCCCGGTGGCGCCCTCCCCGCGATTGGAACCCTTGATGCGTCCGTGCTGATCTTCACAGGGGCGATGATTGTCGGCATCATTGGCGCGAAACTTGCCAAAGGCCGCATCCCAGACGGAGCAACAGTATGATCACAGACATGACCACAGTGCCTGACGTTGAAGGTTTTTTCGACGAAAGCACGAACACGATCAGCTACATCGTAAAAGACTCTGCAACGGAACACTGTGCGATTATCGACAGCGTGATGGACATTGATTATGCGGCGGGGCGGATCACGACGCAGCACGCAGACATATTGATTGCCCGTATCCGCGAACGGGGTCTGGTCCTTGACTGGATCATCGAAACCCATGTCCACGCGGACCACCTAAGCGCGGCGCCCTATTTGCAAGACGAACTTGGCGGCAAGATCGGTGTTGGTGCCAAAATCATGGTCGTGCAGGAAACCTTCGGCAAAGTGTTCAATGAGGGCACAGAATTTCAACGTGACGGATCACAATTTGATGCGTTGTTTGAAGACGGGGACACGTACGACGTGGGCAAGATGACCTGCACCGCGATTGCGACGCCCGGTCACACGCCAGCCTGCATGGTGCATGTGATGGGCAATGCGGCCTTCGTAGGTGACACATTGTTCATGCCCGACGGTGGATCGGCGCGCGCGGATTTCCCGGGTGGTGACGCAGGTGAACTTTATGACAGCATTCAAAAAGTCCTCGCCCTGCCCCACGATATGCGGCTGTTTATGTGCCACGACTACGGGCCAAACGGGCGCGCTATTGCGTGGGAAACCACAGTGGCAGACCAAAAGGCGGCAAACATCCACGTGGGTGGCGATGCCACGCGCGACGATTTTATTTCGTTTCGCACCGAGCGGGACAAAAAGCTGGCTGTCCCCAAACTGATTATCCCTGCCCTACAGGTCAACATGCGCGCGGGGCATGTGCCCACGGATGATGACGGAAACCCTGTTTTGAAAGTCCCCATCAACGGGCTTTAGGCACGCTGGTCTTGTCACGCTTACGTTCCGGCCTCTCAACTCATTTAGGCAGCCTTTCGT
>JABBAI010000134.1 GCA_018608045.1 Octadecabacter sp.
CATTTTAACTATAATAAGGATATTTATTTATGTTAACTATTTAACTCATCGCCTGAACTATTAATGTAGAAATCCCCATCTCATAATTAAAATTAGCCGCATCGTCCTTTGTATGGTTTAAATTCATTATCGCTTGGTCGTCCGCGGCGGTGTTGGTATTGATTAATATTGGCGTGTATGTGATTGTTCCAGCATCTACAGTGTCCATATAATTAACAACGGCTACTTCCATAGTGCTGCTATCATTTGGAAGGTTGATAGAAAAGGTGCTTATAATCCGACCACGAAGGCCATCCTCAGGTGCTCTTATTATAGTTTGAGTTGTGACCCCATTAAAGACTCTTTTTCTATGTATGGCGAGCCCTTTATTATCTGCGCGTGCCTCCCATTCACCGACTATGTTTGCCGTTACCATTACATTTGTGTTATTATTTGGAATATCAATAGAGAGAGCCATCTGTGTTATTGCTCCCAACAATTCGTCTGGGTCGTCATCCGATGGGTTTCCTTTCTTCACGTCATAATCTGTCTTGTCGGAGTAGTTAATAAAATTATAAGGTGGTGCTGGTGATGATGAAGTCGTCTGCGACGTGCCGTCGGGGAAGGTGACCTTGGACACGGCGGCGTCGCTCCCTTCTTGGATATACCTCGAGAGATTGGGTTGGCTAAAGGGCACGTTCATTTACTATCGAGAGAGATAATAATATATAAGGATAGTTCATATGAGCCCACGTAGGAAGGCGAAGTTCGCCAAGGCAGCATACATGATTGGTAAAACGGACGGCGTCACCACGCGCAGCAAAAAGGAAGTCGCCGCACTCTTAGATGACATTGGTGTATTGCTCGAACCGGACATGAGCGACCGCAGCATAAGCACGCTCTACGAACCCAAGACCAACACCTACCACATTTCGCACAAGGGCACGCAGTTCGGTTCTAGCACGGGCAACGCCGACGTGTTGGCCGACGCTCAGTTTGCGTCGTTCGGCTACAACTCGCACCACGTTCGAGACCGCACGGAGCAGACGGAGGAAATATTGGACAAGATTGATAGGAGAGACCCGGACGCCACCGTGACGCTGCAAGGCCACAGTTTGGGCGGGCACACCGCCGCCTATGCGATGGCCAACTCGGACCGCGTGCTGAAGCGGGTGAGTTCGCTAGACACGTTCAACACGGCCGCCCACCCGTCCTATGCCGTGGGACTCAACGTGCCCTTCCACAAGCAGCGCATACTCCATGAAAAGACCACGCACCATCGCATGACCGGCGACGTCGTCTCCAAGGGTCACCTGGTCAACCTCCCCTTCGGCACGTCCAAGACCTACAAGCACCCCACTGATCTCAAACTCGTCGACCGTGCCCTTGACGCCCACCACATCGACCATTTCATCAACAGCGAGCTCGTGGAGAAGGGCAGTGCCCCCGCCGCCGCCGCCGCCATACCTGCCGCCCCGCCGCCGCCTACACGTATGGAGGGGCGCACGGAGCGGTCGGGAGGCGCGCGTGCCCTACAGGCGATGGTCGCGGGACCAGGCGCCGCCTCCGTTGACCCCTACTGGGTATGCCGCCGTGACCCGTCCAGACCCGAGTGTAAGGCGTTCATTTAATAATGTCGCATCTATAGTATAGAATGAACTTTAACCTCGATAAAGAGCAGACGTTTGCCCGCGCACTGAAGCCCAACGATATACAATCCCTCACGAAGAATTGGGGCAATATTGAGGGTTACGTCTACATCATCAGCAAGGTAATGCCGCCGCACGAGGGCGACCCGCCGCTCAACTGCGTGAAGGTGGGGTTCTCGAACATCACCACGAGGGACAAGTTCGACAAGGGCTACGCTCGGCTGCTCTCCTTCCGCACGTCGCTCATATCGTTCAAGGTGCACCGCATCTACCTCTTCGAGGCGAACGACTTCGACGCCGGCAAGAAGGAGGCGTTCGGGCTCAGTGCCAACATGGCCGAGCAGATGCTCCACCGCCTCATCGACGACAAGTTCAAACCGAAGCAGGTCAGGCTGAAGTTCTCGAATAAAGAGAAGAGCGAGTGGTGGAACGTGAAGGAGAAGCAGATGGACGACTTCCTCAAGTTCTGCGACACGAGGGTTCAACTCGACACCTCATTCCCGCCCGTCTACGGCACGCGGTTCACCCGCAACAAGTCCTACCCCATCAAGTTCCCAAAGCGCGTGATGGGCGTCGGTATTTATGTCGATGAGGATAACAACCTTAAAAGCAAGGATAAATATCGCAAGAGCGACAACAAGTATGCGAAGAACTTGCGTGTGCGCAAGACCGCCATCGCAATTTATAACTCGATTAAAGCGGAGAAGGAAGTCAACGCCGCAAAACGGCGCGAGTTGGAGAAGACCGTCAAGTTTTGGGAGGGTCAGTTGCTCAACAAGAAGTTCACCGACCGAAAGAAGATGCACCCCGAGGACAGACGGCTGTGGGGTGGGAAGAAAGTCATTGACTCCGTGTTCCGCAACAAGGGCGAGCAGATTCACATCGGCTACGCTCCGGACGTGGCCGGTGCCCAAAAGAGCCGCGCCAAGGGCGACTCCTCGAAGCAAGTTGATATTGACGACGCCTCGGGCTACCTCACGGTAAACGAGGCGCTGATCTACTTCCCGTCCCTCAAGAAAAAGTTCAAAGCCAGTTACGATTACTATGTGAAGAAGAACAAATACGAGGAGGATTACGATTATACCGAATCATTCAGTTAGGTTTTCTCTCCGTATATTATATATGAAAGTCAATGTCGTCGATGTGCGCCGCGAGAACAAGAAGGATCTTCATGGATGGAAGTCGGACTTCGTAGTGGACAACGCACCGAAGGGCACCGTCATCTACCAGAACGTCTATGTCAATATTAAATCGAGCGATGGAGAGAAAAAGAAATACAGTTTCACCGAGGCGTGGCCTTACACCCCCAAACGCAAAGTCACCGATAGTTTCCTCGTGCCGCTCGCGTGGCGCAAGGGTCTCAGCGGTCGGTTGAAGGTCAGTGCGATTTCGTGGGCGCACACGGGGCCGATGGATCCTTCACTTAAGAAGGGCGACGGTGATGGTTACTGGGGCAACTTGCACGGGTCGTTCGACCTCCTTCGCGCTCGGTATCCGACCACCAAGCGCAAGGTGGTCATTGAATGGGATAATATTGGGGTAAAAGCGGCGAAGCACTACACACAGGGTAAAGACCTGACCCTCACGCGCAACCGCATTCTCTATTGACCCATTCGCGTTCCATTTAGGCGAAAATTATAATGTAAATATAGTATATATGGCGTCCACGCAGCACAAGATTTACAAACTCTCCGATGAACGGGGGCAGGTCTACTACGGGTCGACCCGCCAGCGTGACCTGCGCCATCGCCTTAGCCAGCACCGGTGCGACGCAAAGCGGGAGAAGTCCACCAGCCACCTGCTCTTCCTGCCCACCTGTGATGGGAACGAGTCCATCGTGACGATTGAAGAGATGGAGCGCCTGCCTCCGGGCACGTGCGAGGCGGGCGTGCGGGCGCGCGAACGGTTTTATGTAGAGGGTCACGAATGCGTCAACAAGAACGTCCCAGGGCGCTCGTCCAACGAGTCGGCGCAGGCATACCGCGCCAAGAACCCCCACAAGTGTAGGGACGCTTGCCGCCGCTGGCGCGAGAAGCACCCTACATACCCGAAGGAGTGGCGCGCGAAGCACCCGACATATGACAAGGAAAGGTACCAACTGAAGAAGGCGCGGTTGAAGAAGGAATTATCGGTTAGTGAGTGCGCTGCGCTGGATGCTGAGGAGGACTCCGCCTCGGAGGATGGTGGCGTGGAGTTGGTGTATGATGCGAATGCGTGGTTCAACGAAATATGCGACAAAGGGTTCACGGTCTCATTTGAATAATAAAATATAGGATTTCCTGTAATTCATTATTTCTTTACTTTTTCACTACTTTCACGTTAAACTTTCGTTCGTAGTTCTTAATGCCTTGGCTCAGCGTGTCGGCTGACCAGAGGATGTACCAACTGAGGGCGGCTGGACTATGCACGTCCCCTATAGGATCCTTGCGGTGGCGGGCTTGGTAACTCTTCCATGCCTTCATACGCTCGGTGGGGTTTTTAATAGTTGTTCTGTCGCGCGCATTTGCTTGACCAAAATGATGGGTGTGGCCGAAGGAGGGCATCTCCATGGACCACTTCTTATCTTTGCGGGTGGACTTGCGGAGGTAGAACGTGTCCTTGGTCATCTACACTATGGAGAGATATTATTATGGCATTGACTTCCCTTTTTTAGAGGGTTGTGGTGGGTTGACCCCCTCCATAATATGTGGGGGTGGAGGGTTGGCGTGGAGGGTTGCTCATGTGGGGCGTGTAGGTGAGATGGAGGGTTGTGGAGGGTGGAGGGTCTGTGTGACATCGGTCTATACTCAGCGAACTTTTTTTTTCACTCTCCTCTTTTTATTCTCAAACCAACCCTCCATACCCTCCATACCCTCCATACCCTCCACTCCTCCTTCTTTACTGTGTTATAATATGTAGTTATTAAGACCATAATAGGTAAGGTATTAATAAAAGAGAGTGAATAAAGAAGGGTGGAGGGTTGTGGAGGGTTGGGTTCTAACCCTCCACTAACCCTCCACTAACCCTCCACTAACCCACCACT
Source organism: Octadecabacter sp. (assembly GCA_018608045.1). Lineage (GTDB taxonomy): Bacteria > Pseudomonadota > Alphaproteobacteria > Rhodobacterales > Rhodobacteraceae > Octadecabacter. The sequence continues at coordinate 4,651 of JABBAI010000134.1, forward strand.
ACGCCTCGTTCTGGATGGAAGCCAGGGAATACCACATACAACTAGACCCCTTCTTGCACATCACATTAGGTCTCCGTTTGAACACAGTCCCAAACTTGGTTCGTGTCATCAGGTGGTCAGAGTTGCGCCCCTCTTGCTTCCACCATTCCTTGAACATGGCATATAACTCAGCACCGGTCTGCTCCTCATTCGCAAGTTGGTTCTTGCGCAGATAGTCCTCAAACAGGTCAAGGGGGTCAGCATTGAGTTCCTTCATATCCTCTGACAACTCAGTGACGGGTCGGTCTTTAATGGGGTTCCACTGGCTCAGGTCTCTAGTCATGAGGTCCTCAAAGAACTTGCGCATCACCACCTCATCTGCTAGGTCTTTGTATAGGGGGTCAAAGTATTCCTTGTTGTTCTTGATGGAGTTGTCTACTGACACTGCCATCCACCGCCGGTCACCCTTTTCAATTTTCACCGAGTTGAGTGAGTTGGTAGAGGCAATCAGTCGGTCATATACCTTGGTCTGGAAACTTTGAATACCCTTATTTTCACACATCACACGCTCCGCCGTGATGTGGTCCAGCAACAACTGCTCACTGGCGAAGGAGTCCTTGCCCGACATCTCATTCATCACAGTCAATATCCGGCCGCGACTATCCGAAAACTTGCCCAGCACATGGTCTAATCTGCTGGTGATCATCATCTTGTCCAATCCCAAAATCTTCTCCATCAGTTTCTCGCCGACTACTGACTTGCCAGCACCTTGCTCACCCTGCAACAGGATGGCCACCAGGGACTTGTGGGCAGGGAACTGAACCATCTGTGCGAACCAGTTCAGCAAATACTCCTTGACCAGTGGGTTGTGGTTGCTGGTGTAGTCCAGGTGCTTATAAATCCGGCTGGTATCCGCAGTCGGGTCCAGTGGCACCTCTGTGATTGGGAAGTCCACCCAACTATTGAAAGTGTATTCAGGGCAGGATAGGGGAGGTGGAAGCACATCCATATTATCATAAGTCCTCATCTCAGGGTCTTCCATCCACCTGCCAGTAAAGGACGTGCGAGGGAATATACACCCAGGTGGAGACGGAATGGTCAAGTTGTTGTATACTTTCGGGAAGGCATTCAGTGTGAGGAGTTGCTGGCTGTGCTTGTTCACCCTCACATAGCAGGGGGGCTCAATGCACTTGAAGTGGAACTTCTCAAAGTATGCCTTCTTGGCGCTGTACTCATCAATCATCTCGAACTCGCGCATATCGAACCGCTCACTCTCCTTGATGTCCCCCAAGTCCAAGGGAGTTTTGAACGGTTTGATGATGAACTCTATCCTACACCCTAGGTCAGTGGACTGGATGTGGGCATTCAGGTCATCAATGAAGGCAGGGGGGAAGTCCTGCTTGAGCGCCTGGAACCCATCATAGCAGTAGCTGGTCACGCACACCCCACGCTCCTGTGCGAACTTCATTGCCTCCTCAAGGATGAGGCGCTCATGGTCTTGGAGCACCGCCGATAACTTCTTGCCCTCATGGATGTCAAAGTCGTCCACATCAAACACGGGCGCATTCTTGGGCAACTTGCCCTTCTTCATGTGCTTGCGCTCGTGCTCCTCCTTTGCTTCATCGCGCTTGTACCGCCAGAAACTCTGCCAAACCGACTTAAACGCAGGGTTATTTAATATAATAGTTGTTAGCATCTTTATTTCCGCCTCGAACTCCACCACAAATGGGGGGAGTGTGTAATCCTTCGGGGTCAGTTCGAACTCCTTCTCCCATGTGCGCACGGAGCCACCATACATGATGATGGGGAAGAGCGCCTTGGCCACCCCCTTATCCTTCATCTGAAAGGAGGCAAGGATTTCGTCGCGGTTCTCCACATAGCGCGTCAGGTGGGGGTAGAGCGCCCCACCCGGATAATGCTTCTCCATGATGTCCAGCAGGATGTTCGGGTGGCAGTTCACTATGTCCACATCATGCTCAGTATCACTGAAGAGGGTGGCGCGAACCACACCGGGCATTGGGCAGGCACTGTGCATGGAGGCGTCGGTCACATAATACCGCCCACACTCATACTTGGTGTTGTAGTCCACACTGACTGACCCCCCATTCTCAATGGCTCGGTCACAGTAGGTCTTGACCCGGCACCTATCTTCGTCTGAAACTTTAGGGTGTTTCCACACCGATTTGCAAGCTTGGAGGCTGGGGTATTCCACTAAAGTAAGAGTCTTGGCAGGCATCTTATACATATACATCGGATTATTTCTTTATACCCATTTGCGAATAATTCTATTTCAATTTTTTCATTTTGCCTAAAGGAATCATATGTCCCAAGTGGGATATATCATTCGTTTTCACCCATTTGGGTATTTCTATTTACTTGCGCCCTCACTCACAGGGAAGGAGGTGTGGTAAGATTGAAGGAGGGTGGAGAGTTCGGTCCCGCGGTTTGCGGAGATGCGCTTGAGGGCAGCCATCCCCGCCACACTATCCACAGCAGATACCCTCACGCGGTTGTAGTCGCTTTCGCTCATGTTGTTGTAGGTCTTCGCTCGGATGAACTTCTGAATCGAATCGGGACCAATCCGCTTCCCGTCGCTGGTGGAGAGGAGCCACACGTCGCCCTGGTCCCAGCCCCCCTGCTCCTCCACATAGGCCTCAACTGCCCGCTTGACTTTTACCGATTTGAACTCGTTTGTTTTATTTCCGTATTGCTTTTTGGTTTTGTAGTCCCGTCTAATGTAACTCAGTGTGCCCGCGGGTCGCATTAGCAGATAGTTAAAGTCGCCGACCGCCTCCTTCTTATCCTTGATGATCCGGAGGTCGAGGTCCTTGTTGCGCGTGCTGAAGGTGAAGAGCAAGTGGTTGATGATGAAGCCACGCCAGTCCCCGTCGGTGTAGAGTTTGGCGGTGTGCTTTTTCAAGTCGACGATGGAGGGTAGGTCGTCGAGTTTCTTTGAGTTCACCACGGCCTTGCGGTCATCAATCCTAATCTTCACCCGGTCTCGCGCACGCTCAAGGTAGCCAGTTGGTGCATCGTAGTGGCGGCGAATCATCGTCGCTACATTTATCAACTGAGCCTCAGTGTTCGGCGTTTTGCTCACGGACTCGGCGTGCTGGACTATGTCCTTCTGGTTCGACTTGACCAGCGACTTGCTCAACCCATCACGCAATCGCTTATACGTGTGCTGGTAGGTCACCATCGTCTTGCGCGATAGGTGCTTATTGGCGGCGGCATAGTCACTAAACTCGGCAGGTAGTTCCATTTATATATTAGTATAATATAATAATTTCGCTTTAACCCCATTTTCCCCTAAATATAATCCCCTAACCCCCGAACGGATTTGGGCAGCATTTCCCCCGATTTCTCTATTTTAATCGTGTTTTATTCGAGCACGCGCGCGCGCCGCAGCATCGAAGGTCACGAACTAAAAGCGCACTAAAACAAATCATTAAAATCAAGCAAAAGCGAACAATTCGCGAATAAGAGGCGGTGGAATGGCGTGGCGCTCCTCGAGTGTAGCAGGGAGGTCGGGGTGGCCGATTTTGGTTGGAAAACCCTCCCTAATTCTCGCCGGCCTGTTCTTGTTCACACCGTAACCGGAGCACGTCTTATCGCACAACTTTCCCTCGAAGTCGGCGTGGTTGGTCCAGATACGAGTGCTTTTTTTGGCACCATAACCATACATACAGTAGTCAACATCATGATAGGGTAGGGTTTGCATAAAGGGTTGGTCTTTGAGACACCCGGTTTGGGGGTTCTCGATGAACCAGTAGCGAGGTGTGAAGTAGGTTATGATCTCGATGGTTTTCATTACGAGTGCGTTACTCGGTCCGAAGTCACGAAGGTGTTTGGGGGAGTGAACGTTTTGGTAGATGGAGTACATAGTGCACGGCGGTGAACCCCACACCACATCGAACGTCATACCGAGCGACGTGTAGTCCCACTCCATGATGTCCACGTTGATGTCGGCGCGCGGGTCGATGTCCAGACTCACGACGTCCCACCCCTTCTCGCGCGCCACCTTACCCACGCTGCCGGTGCCGGAGAATAACTCGAGCAAGCG
>JABBAI010000056.1 GCA_018608045.1 Octadecabacter sp.
CCTTCTCGACGCCCTTAAACGCGGCGGGCGTTACGTGACAGCGGGTGCAATTACAGGGCCCATTGTCGAACTGGACTTGCGCACGCTCTATCTCAATGACCTGACGATGTTTGGCAGCACTTATCAGGCGCGATCCGTGTTCGAGGACCTCATCGGATATGTTCAGGCGGGCAAACTGCGCCCTGCCATCGCGGCCAATTACGACCTGCGCGATATCCGCGCCGCACAAGACGCGTTCAACGCCAAAACCCACGTCGGAAAAATCACCCTGACGGTGCCCCAATGACCCAGCGCCTGTCTACACTTTCGATCCTTGTGCCCACTTATGAAGAGGGTCTGGCATTCTTCGTCGACCAACTTGGCTTTGATCTTATTGAGTACACGGACCAAGGCCACAAACGCTGGATCAAAGTTGCACCCAAGGGGGCCGAAACTGCGTTCTTGATCGCCAAGGCCACGACGCCAGAACAAGTCGCCGCGATCGGACATCAGGGCGGCGGACGTGTCTGGCTGATCTTGGAAACGGACGACTTTGCGCGCGACCATGCGGCCTATATCGCAGCGGGAATCACCTTCGAAGAAGACCCGCGTCACGAATCCTACGGCACTGTTGCGGTGTTTAATGACCCGTTTGGCAACCGTTGGGATCTGATCGAATTCGCCTAAAACCCCGTCTCGGGGCGCGCTGTATCATTCCAGTCACTACACAGAAATGTGACCCCCAAACCTAGCGGAAAAGCGCCTATGCCGCAGCGCAGAAAATGTGTGATTTTTAACTTAAAATCAGATATTTATCCGATTTATAGAATGCCGAAAGCGTAACTCCGCCGAAGACCATCGGTTTTGATCCTGACAGCGCGGGTCATCACATATCGGCGCGACAACCAAATCGGGCTGGGCGATGACGGTGACAAAAGCTTGATGAAACGCATGCGCGCGCAGGCCAATTTTACAGAAACTGTGCCGTTTTCATTGGTGTTGATGCTGTTGGTTGAATTCCAGTTCCCTTCGCTGTGGGTCGTGAACCTGATCGGCGCGACACTGGTTCTGGGTCGGATTGCCCACGGGATCGGGTTTTCGACCTCACCACCACGGATGAATTTAAGGGTCGGGGGAATGGTTCTGACATTGGTGTCTGTCATTATCTCTATCATCGCCCTTATTCTTACGACGTTGAACGATGTGATTTTTGCAAGTTTTCTGCAGGTTGGGAAAAAGTCTCATCTTTGTGGAATTTTCCTCTTGCGGGGTGGGATGGGACTTTGTAGATCACCCACACGAATAGGATGCGGGCGTAGCTCAGGGGTAGAGCATAACCTTGCCAAGGTTAGGGTCGGGCGTTCGAATCGCCTCGCCCGCTCCAATTCGATCCTGCATACCCCGCAGGAAGCACAGGCTGTCCAAGGGATCTCCCTAGGTGGCCTTTTTGCTTTCTAGGGCCAATTTGCTTTGGGACGTGCTTACAGCGTCGTACTGTACCCGCCACACTCCCCCCATGGATGAAACTGTCAAATCCGTTGTGATCAGCGCCGTGATTTATCTGGCCCGCCAAACGCGCCCCGATCTTCACACCGAACCAAAATATGGCGGCACGGTCTTCATGACCAAGGCCGGCACCCCGTCGACCCTGTCGGGCGGTGTGTACGCCTACAAAGACCATGTGTCGGTCGAGTTTTCCAATGGTGCGACGTTCTCCGACGCTGCCAACCAGCTTGAGGGCAAAGGCATATTGCGCCGCCACGTCAAATTGCACAGCCTGTCTGACATCGCGGCTAAGGATGTCGCAGGGTTCCTCGCCCAAGCGCTGACACCTTAAAGAATAGGCAGCTGCGGCGTGCTATCCGCAGGAAGCACCCCGATTTTTCGCGGATCGTCTGCTATTTCAATCTGGCGCGCATAGGCCGTGAACCCGCTGCGCATGTAAAACGGCAACGCCTGCGGGCTGTCGAGGGTACAGGTGTGCACATGAAACCGTTTGATCGGCTTGGCCCAGGCGAGTGTTAGGGCATGTTCCATCAACCACCGCCCTGCCCCCGTTCCCACCATCGCGGACGTAAGCCCGAAATACCCCAGCTCACATTCACCGGCATGGCGAAAATCAAGCTCAAGCATGCCTTCATCCCGCCCATCCACTTGGACCGAATAAATCTGCACGGCATCGTTGTGCAAGATCTCGCGCAGCTCCGCGTCGTCCATGCCAAGGCGCGAAAACCACATCCAGTCCTGCCCTCCCACGCGCATAAACAGATCACGATACCATTCCAGATCAGGGCTTGGGTGGGCGACAAGTTGCGCCGCCACATCGGGCACCACGCGTGGTTCGGGGCGTTCAAACATCTGTAAATGCGTAACAATTGCTGCGATTTGGCCCTGCGGCACATCCCAAAATTCAGACTTCATATCAATTCCTAATCACAATTCACGCACGTCTTTACCTGCCAATAACCTTGATCGTGCCACAAACCTGCCACGTGGAAACGGTCGATTTACCATTAAGAAACAATAAATATTTGCAGGACCAGTCATATGCCCATCATCAAACTTTCAGCATCTGAAGCGATTGATAGCGTAAAGTCCAACCCCAATAGCCGTTGGCCCAAACGTGGCACGATAAACCGCCTGTCCCCTATGGCAAAACCAGGGTTTTCAACTGGCTTCACCCTGCCCGCTGGTGGCACGATTTTTACAATCGGGTCCTGCTTTGCGCGCAATGTCGAACGGGTTCTGCAAGATCGTGGGTTCAAACTACCCGCTTTGGACGTGCTCGATCAAGACGAAGACTTCGCATCCGTCGGCAACCGCGTGCTGAACAACTATGGTGCCCCGTCAATCTGCAATGAACTCAAATGGGCGTTTGAGGACGAGACAGATGAAGACGCGTGTTTTTATCAAATGGGCAACGGCTGGGTCGATCTGCACTTGCACAACACAATGCGCCCCGCTGATCTTGAGGTCGTGCGCAACCGCCGTCGTGCCCTGCGCGCGGCCTATCGCTCAATCGTGGACTGCGACGCGGTGATCATCACTCTTGGCCTGTCCGAAGTCTGGTTTGACACGAAAACCGGATTCTACCTCAATATGACGCCGCGCCGGTCTATGTTGCGCGAAGCGCCGGATCGCTTTGAACTCCACGTTCTCAGCTACAGCGAAACCATCAACTGCCTACGCGAAGCAATTGAACTTATTAAAGAAAAAGGCCGCGATGGCATTCAAGTGATTGTCACAGTATCCCCCGTTCCGTTGACCGCGACCTACCGCGATGCAGACGTGATGACGGCCAATTGTTATTCCAAATCCGTCCTGCGCACCGCCGCTGAAGAAATCACGCAGACCTTTGACTTTGTGCACTACTTCCCGAGCTTTGAATCCATCACCTTATCTGATCGCTCCGTTGCCTACACAGATGACGAAATCCACGTGTCCCAAGACATCGTGGACCTGAACATCGGGCGCATGGTGCAGGCTTACACTGGGGTCGAGGTTGAATTGACACTGGAAGATGTCCGCATCGAGCTTGATACATACCGCGCCCGCCCGAAAATCGGATATGAGGTGCTGACAGATAACATCGATTTTTGCGCAGATCCCGAAGTTGCCGGTGTTCTGGCCGAATGTGCCACATCGGTCGGTCGCTATGACGTCGCAGAACTGGCGCTGACGCTGACGAATGACGACAGTGGAATGCTGCAAGCACAGCTTCACATGGTGCAAGACAATGCGCACGGCGCGCTTGCGGCGATCAAATCGCGCCCCGAAGATGCCCGTCAATTGGCCCGCTTCTTTGGTTTGCGCATCCGTGCAAATGTGATGATTGATCAATACGACAATGCTGTTGAAGCAGCGGTTGAATGGGCTGACATGGCCCCCAACTCCCCGACGCCGTTCAAAGTCCTCGCCAAACTATTGGCCGCACAAAACGACCCACGCGCAGAAAAATGGTTTGCACGCGCGGTGGATGTGTCTGGCGGCAACACGGGCCTGATCCTCGATATGGCGGATTACCTGTTGAAAACGGGCAACCGTGCGGGCGCAAAAGACCGCCTGTCAGACATCACGCAAGCGTCTGATCAAGAAGAACGGCGCAAGACTCGCCTGTTGCGCGCGGTATAACGCCTGTTGCCCAACCGCAAACTGTTCTCAAAATCCAAACCGCACGCTTGGCGCGACGCGGGCGGCCCCCTATAAGCCACGCAAGATGCATCCCTAAGGATTCCGATATGCGCACCGCTTCGATCACCCGTAAAACCGCCGAAACTGACATTTCCGTTGAAATTAACCTCGATGGAACAGGGATTTATGACAACCAAACGGGCGTGGGGTTCTTTGACCACATGCTGGATCAACTGGCGCGCCATTCCTTGATTGATATGACGATCCGCGCCACGGGTGATTTGCACATCGACGATCACCACACCGTGGAAGACGTCGGCATCGCATTGGGTCAGGCTTTGGTTGACGCCCTTGGCGACAAGCGTGGCATCAACCGCTACGGCGACTGCCACCTTGCGATGGACGACGCACAAGTGCGCTGCGCCCTCGATCTGTCCGCCCGCCCCTACCTGATCTGCAATTTGAACCTACCGACCGCCAAAATTGGCACGTTTGACACCGAATTGGTGCGCGAATTTTTCCAAGCGCTGTCCACGCACGGCGGCATCACACTGCACATCGACACGTTGCACGGGTTCAACAGCCACCACATCGCTGAGGCCGCGTTCAAATCCGTCGCCCGTGCGTTGCGCGTGGCCGTGGAAACAGACCCGCGCAAGGCAGACGCGATTCCGTCGACCAAAGGTGCTTTGTAAACGATGACCACAGTTCTGGTTGATTACGACAGCGGCAACCTGCATTCGGCGCAAAAGGCGTTTGAACGCATGGCCCGCGAAGTCGATGCGGGCGATGTCATCGTCACGTCCGACCCTGATGTCGTGCGCCGCGCGGACCGCATTGTTTTGCCCGGCGACGGTGCCTTCCCGCATTGCCACGCGCAACTGCACGGTATTTCGGGCCTTGCCGACGCGATTGTCGAGGCCGTTGAGGTCCGCGCCGTGCCGTTCATGGGCATCTGTGTGGGGATGCAAATGCTCGCCCTGCGTGGATTCGAATATGAAGAAACCGATGGCTTTGGCTGGATCAACGCGGAGATTCATAAGATCGCGCCAAGCGATCCAACCCTCCCTGTGCCGCACATGGGCTGGAATGATCTGGTGATCGACGCACCCCATCCGGTTCTAAACGGGCTGGCAACAGGCGATCACACCTATTTCGTGCATTCATGGCAGATGAAAATGGGCGATCCTTCGCAACGGTTGGCGCATTGTGATTATGCCGGTGACATCACCGCGATCGTGGGCCGTGACACCATCATCGGCACGCAGTTTCACCCCGAAAAAAGCCAGGATGCAGGGCTGCGACTGATTGCAAATTTCTTGCGATGGACGCCATAAAAAAGGCCGCGTAGGTATATTCTTGAACGCGGCCTTTATAAACTAGATCATATACTTAGGTACTACACCTAATGTGACACATTAATTGCGTGTCCAAGTTCCACCATCGCGACAAATCCCCAAAACACAGCCCGAAACAGACAGCGTGTTGCCGTTAAGCTGAAGGCGCGAGTTATACGTCTTATCACGATCCGGCGACCAGACCCGACCACGGTATTCACCCCCGCCACTTGAGGTCGTGTCAAAAATGATCTGACGACCAATGTTGGCGGAGGCCATTTGCGCGCCGCTGCTGTCAAACGACTGGATCAACGTACCACAAAGTGCCGCCCCACATGGCGCAACTTGCACGATGCCAGAATTGCCATTGTCGTCTGTTGGCGTGCGCCAGTTGCCTTCAAGCGGGTCCGCGAACGCCGCACCTGCAAAGCCGACCGTCGCTGCGAGTGTAAGCAAAATCTTGTTCATTTGGTTGTCTCCTCCCTGAGATTGGGGGAATCCTGCCCGACTATTGGCAATTTGGGCAAGCGTAACGTGGGGTCGCGTTGCATCTGCCCCCTGCTCGGCTATATGCGGGTCGAGATTTCAAAGCAGGTGCCGCCATGATCCTTTATCCCGCAATCGACCTCAAAGACGGACAAGCCGTGCGCCTTGTGCATGGCGACATGGACCAATCCACCGTCTTCAATGATGACCCCGCCGCCCAGGCCCGTGGTTTTGTTGATGCAGGTTGCGAATGGCTGCATCTTGTCGATCTGAACGGGGCTTTTGCGGGTGAACCTGTTAACGCCGCCCCGGTTGAGGCGATCCTGAAGGCCTGCCCCGTCCCCGCCCAGCTCGGCGGCGGTATTCGTGACATGAAAACGATCGAACGCTGGATTGATCGAGGACTGGCCCGCGTGATCCTTGGTACTGTGGCCGTCGAGAACCCTGATCTGGTCCGCGAAGCAGCGCGCGAATTCCAAGGCAAAGTCGCTGTTGGACTAGATGCGCGCAACGGGTTTGTGGCTACCAAAGGCTGGGCCACCGAAACTGAAATTCAGGTCACTGACCTCGCCAAATCGTTTGAGGATGCGGGTATTTCCGCGATTATCTACACTGACATCCTGCGCGACGGCGCCATGAAAGGCCCCAACATCACAGCAACCGAGGCCTTGGCCCGCGCCGTCAACATCCCCGTCATCGCATCGGGCGGCGTGTCGTCCATGGATGATCTGAGCGCCCTCAAAGCCACTGGAGTCATTTCTGGCGCGATTTCGGGGCGTGCCTTGTATGACGGGGCGATTGATTTGGGTGCGGCGCTCAAGGCTCTGGCCTAGGCGCGCGGGTCGGGGTAAAACAACGCCATGTTGAAAACCCGCATCATCCCCTGTCTAGACGTCGCCAATGGCCGCGTGGTCAAAGGTGTGAATTTCGTTGACATCGTGGATGCCGGCGACCCCGTCGAATCTGCAATCCGTTACAACGATATGGGCGCGGACGAGTTGTGTTTTCTCGACATTATGGCGACTGAGGAAAACCGCGGCACCATGTATGATCTGGCCACCCGCACGGCTGAGGCTTGCTTTATGCCCCTGACTATTGGCGGCGGTGTGCGCACCCATATTGATGTGCGCAATCTACTGCTCGCGGGTGCTGACAAAGTGTCGTTCAACTCTGCCGCGGTCGCTGATCCTGACGTGCTGACAGAAGCCGCAATGCGGTTCGGGTCGCAATGTATCGTTTGCGCCATTGACGCCAAAACCGTCGCACCAGGGCGTTGGGAAATCTTCACCCACGGCGGGCGGCGCGCAACTGGAATTGATGCCGTGGAATTTGCCCTCACGGCGCAAGCCAAAGGGGCCGGTGAGATCCTGCTGACGTCCATGGATCGCGACGGCACAAAGGCTGGCTTTAATTTACCCCTGACCCGCGCGATCACGGACGCTGTGTCTATTCCTGTCATCGCATCAGGGGGCGTTGGTACGCTCGATCACCTTGTCGAAGGGGTGACACAGGGCGGTGCATCTGCCGTTCTTGCCGCATCGATTTTCCACTTTGGAACCTATACAATCCCACAAGCCAAGGCCCACATGCAGGCCGCTGGCGTGCCCGTAAGGATATGATATGTCGATAAAAGACCTCGCCCAGACAATCACGGATCGCGCCAGTTCTGACCCATCGGAGAGCTGGACCGCAAAACTGTTGTCCAACCCCGACAAGGCCGCTGAAAAGTTTGGCGAGGAAGCCGTTGAAGCAATCATTGAAGCCACCAAAGGCGACCCCGCAAGGCTCACTTCGGAAGCCGCGGATGTGATGTATCACCTGCTGGTCATGTGTGCCGCGCACGGCGTCACGCTGTCCGATATCGAGGCTGAACTTGCCAATCGCACATCCCAATCCGGCCTGAGGGAAAAGGCAAACCGATGATCCGCCATATCGCATTCTTTTCCACGATTGATCCCAATAATCTTGATGCCATCGAAGCGGGGCTTTGGGTGTTGAAAGACAATCCCCATGCGGTGCGGTTTTCGGTATCGCGCAATCTGAATTTGGACGAAATCCCAGGTCCTCACCCTGATTTCGTTGTCATGGCAGACATCGAAAATGAGGATGAATTGGCCGCCTACAAAGCCCATCCCTTGTACGCTGAATCCATTCGCCTCGTGCGCCCATTACGCGATATTCGGGTCGCCGCTGATCTGTTGGTAAACGACGACTGAATTGTCATTTCACAACTTGGACGACAGCACGCCCGTATTGAAACCACCCATGCGCAATTCTCCGAACAATCGCTGATATTCTATCTTTGGACAGCGGTCCATAATCACGGTTACACCGCGCGCCCCAGCCACCGCTGCCGCGTCTTCATGTTCCACCCCGATTTGCATCCAGATCGTTTTCAAATCAGGCCAACGCGCCAATGCCTCATCAACAAGTGCGGGCGCCGCATCCGAACGTCTGAAAATATCAACCATATCAATATCAAACGGGATATTCGCCAGCGTGCCGTAAACGGTCTCCCCAAACAACTGCTGTCCGACCAAACCGGGGTTCACAGGGATCACGCGAAACCCTTTAAGCCTCAGATAACGAGCCACAAAATAGCTAGGACGCACGGGATTGGCCGACACGCCCACGACCGCCACCACGCAGGTGCGCTGCAACACATCTTTGATCATTGAATCGCTATACATGTCGCCACCCTATCCCAGCAGACGTCTACAAAAAAGCGCCCGCAACGATGTACGGG
>JABBAI010000122.1 GCA_018608045.1 Octadecabacter sp.
AAATCTTTGAACGAGATCAAAGAAGTGCTGTCAGGCATGGGTCTGCACCTCGGCATGGACGTTGAGGACTGGCCACCGGACAACATCGAAGATCTTGCGAAGAAATTTGAAGATTCTTTCTAAATAATGGCTGGGGGGCTGCATGGCCCCCCGCTTACGACCCTGGGCACTAACGCCCCAATGAGAGTAGCGGACACGCATCCGCTGCCAGACAAAGCAAAAACGGCCCGTAGAGGGCACATTATTGGAGAAGACACATGCGTCACGCAAAAGGCTACCGCCGCCTCAACCGTACCCACGAACACCGTAAGGCTTTGTGGGCCAACATGGCTGGCTCGCTCATCGAACATGAGCAAATCAAAACAACATTGCCTAAGGCAAAAGAACTGCGCCCAATCATCGAAAAGATGATCACATTGGCGAAACGCGGCGATTTGCACGCCCGTCGTCAGGCGAACGCGCAGCTTAAGCAGGATCAATACGTATCTAAATTGTTCGACATCTTGGGCCCACGCTACAAAGATCGTCAGGGTGGATACGTCCGCGTTCTCAAGGCGGGCTTCCGTTACGGTGACATGGCGCCGATGGCGATCATCGAATTCGTCGACCGCGATGTTGACGCGAAGGGTAAGGCAGACCACGCCCGCACAGCAGCCGAAGACGCTGCCGACGCATAAGCGACACCAAAGTATTACAGACAAAGCCCGGTCATTCAGCGATCGGGCTTTTTCTATTTTGAGGTGTTGTAGAATCGCGATATGCACGTAAGGGTTGAATTATAGTAACCAAGGTTTTGAACCTCTTATGTCCGTCCGGAGCCGTCTTGATCTGCAAACATCCCGCATGGCGCATCTCGCACCCGAAGGGTTTTTTACGCCCTGCACATCCGGTTTGCCCTACCGATGTTGCATCATCAAACCTACCCGAAGGGTTGGACGGACACCTATACCGAAGAAGCCTACGCGCTGCGTGATCCGATCATTGCTTGGGGGTTTAGTGAAACCGGAACAACCCGGTGGAGCGAGATTGAACAGCTTGATCCCCTCAACATCCTCGGTAAGGCCAAGGCTTACGGGATGAACTTCGGGTTGGCAGTGTCGATCGGGACGATGCAATCACGTACGATTGCGTCTGCCTCCCGATCGGACCGCGAATTTACCGCCTTTGCAGCGCTCGCCAATGATCTGCATCAGGCAACAGAACCCCCGACAACTTTAACCACCGCTCAGGCCGAAGCACTCAAGTGCGTCGCTGAGGGGGACCGGTATGCTGCCGCTGCCGCCAAACTGAATATTTCGGAAAGTGCGTTTAAGGCGCGGCTCGCATCTGCGCGATCTAACCTTCTTGCCCGCACCACCGCTGAGGCCATTCAGCGGGCGAAGGATTACCGGCTCATCTGATCTACCCGATGTGACGTTCTTGGACCGCTTTGCCGGACCATAGGAGGCCCCATGGAATCTGCTGCCCTTTCATTCGCCAATCTTCACAACCACGGAGAGTTGTTTGCCAACATTCTACGTGCCCGCCGTGATGCGTTTATCCTCAACAATCAGTGGGATCTGCCCCAAACGATGGGGATGGAATATGACCAATACGATACGCCGCAATCGCGCTGGATCGCAGTCCACGAAGCGGGGCGTGTCTATGCAGGTGTTCGCCTGACGCCGACAACAGCACGCTGCGGGATATATTCTTACATGATCCGTGATGCGCAAAACGGGCTGCTGGAGTCTATTCCCACGGATCTTTTGTTTGACGACGCGCCTGTTGATGAAGCCACATGGGAAGTCACGCGCGGTTTTATCGTGTCCGACTTGCCTGCATCACTGCGCCAAAAGGTACGGATGAAATTGGTGCTGGAAATGTTGCGCACATCCCGCGTTGAAGGCATCGGACGGATGGTCGCGTTGTTGCCGTCGAATTGGCACCGCTGGGCCGCGCGCTGTAAGCTGGATATGGAAGCAGCAGGGCGCAACATGAATATGGGCGGGATTGATTATCAGGCCGTCTGGATCGATTTCGGCAACCAGTTGCACTAGCGGATTGCAGGGTAGGGGCGTAACGTCGGCCTATGGCTGATCTGTTCGACACAGGGGCTTCCGTGCCCGAAACCGCGCCCCGCCCATTGGCGGATCGTCTTCGCCCGCGCACCTTGGGTGAAGTCATCGGACAGGAACAGGTCCTCGGCCCCGAAGCGCCTCTTGGTGTCATGCTGGCATCGGGATCATTGTCATCGCTGATTTTCTGGGGGCCGCCCGGCGTGGGCAAGACAACAATCGCCCGGCTGCTGGCGGACGAAACGGATTTACATTTCATCCAGATCAGCGCGATTTTTACAGGCGTGCCCGAGTTGCGCAAAGTGTTTGAGGCCGCAAAGATACGGCGCGCCAATGGCAAAGGTACTTTGTTGTTCGTGGATGAAATCCATCGCTTCAACAAAGCCCAGCAAGACGGGTTTCTGCCCCACATGGAAGACGGCACGATTTTGCTGGTCGGCGCGACCACAGAAAACCCCAGTTTTGAATTGAACGCCGCTGTACTGTCGCGATCCCAAGTGTTGGTGCTTGAACGCCTGTCTCTCGCGGATCTGGAACGCATGGCGCAGCGTGCAGAACAGGAACTCGCGCGCAAATTGCCATTGGACGGTCACGCGCGTGAAAATCTGCTGGAAATGGCGGATGGGGACGGTCGTGCGTTGCTTAACCTGATCGAACAGGTCGCCGCGTGGAAGGTGGACGGGAAACTCGACACAGATGCGCTGACGACCCGCTTGATGAAACGCGCGGCGCGCTATGACAAGTCGAGCGATGAACATTACAATCTGATCAGTGCCTTGCATAAATCCGTTCGCGGGTCTGATCCTGATGCAGCGCTGTATTGGTTTGCACGGATGCTAAAGGGCGGCGAGGACCCGCGTTTTCTGGCACGTCGTATCACCCGCATGGCCGTGGAAGATATCGGGTTGGCCGACCCGCAGGCGCAGCATGTCTGCCTGCAAGCGTGGCAAACGTATGAACGGCTGGGGTCGCCCGAAGGGGAATTGGCCTTGGCGCAAGCGTTGACGTATCTCGCGCTCGCCCCCAAGTCGAACGCGGTTTATGTGGCGTATAAGGCGGCGATGAATGCGGCGACGCAAACAGGTTCCGAACCGCCGCCCAAACATATCCTGAACGCGGCGACGTCACTGATGAAGGACATCGGGTACGGCAAGGATTACGCGTATGATCACGACGCGGAAGACGGGTTCAGCGGGGCCAATTATTTCCCCGACAACATGAAACGCGGCGTCTATTACACCCCTGTGGATCGTGGGTTTGAACGTGAACTCAAGAAGCGCGTCGATTACTTTGCCAAGCTGCGCGACAAGCGCAAAGGTTGACTCTGTGCCCTATGCGCATATGACGCGCCCATGATACCAACCGTGATCCAAGTCGCCCTTGGCGGTGCCATTGGCGCCGCAGCCCGCTACGGCGTGGGCGTGGCTTTGGTGCGTCCCGGTGCATTCCCGATTGGCGTGCTGGCCGTCAACATCATTGGGTCGTTTCTGATGGGGTTGATCGTTGTTTATCTGGGGCAAAAAATGCTGTCACATCTGAACCCGTTTTTGATGACGGGAATCTTGGGCGGCTTCACGACGTTTTCGGCATTTTCGCTTGAGGCGTACACATTATTCGAACGCGGTGAGGTTGGCCAAGCGGCCATCTATGTGATCGCATCCGTTGTTTTATCCATTGCCGCGCTGATCGCTGGCATTTTCATCATGAGGGGACTGCTGGCATGAGCCGCGTTCAAAACCTGACAATCGGACCGGATGAGGGCGATCAACGCCTTGATCGCTGGATCAAGCGGCGCTTTTCGCATCTGCAACAGGGCGGCATCGAAAAGATGTGCCGCAAGGGCGAAATCCGCGTTGACGGTGGTCGGGTGAAATCCAACACCCGTGTCGAAGTAGGTCAATCCGTTCGCATCCCGCCACTGCCCGACGCGGACGAGGTCGATAACCGCCCGCGTGACATGAAGAAGTCCGATATTGAGCTGATCCAAGGTTGCGTGATTTACAAAGACGACCACGTGATCGCGCTGAATAAACCCGCCGGTTTGCCGACACAAGGCGGCAGCAAACAAACCCGCCACGTTGATGGTTTCGCTGAGGCGTTGAAGTTCGGCTATGATGAAAAACCGCGCCTTGTGCACCGTTTGGACAAAGACACATCCGGTGTTCTAATCCTTGCGCGCACACGCATGGCCGCGAAATCCTTGACCGACGCCTTCCGCCACCGCAACACTGAGAAGATTTACTGGGCCTTGGTCGCTGGTGTACCGATCCCCAAGCTCGGGTCGATCAAATACGGGCTGGTCAAACAGGGTGGGCACGGTGCCAAGGGAGACAGCGAACGGATGAAATGCGTGCATCCTAAAGACGTCGACAAAACCTTCGGGGCGAAACGCGCGCTGACAAACTATACGGTTCTGACGTCGTTGGCGGATCGCACCGCATGGGTCGCGCTGACGCCTGTCACGGGTCGCACGCACCAATTGCGCGCGCATATGGCTGAAATTGGGCATCCGATTATTGGCGATGGAAAATACGGCACCGCATCCGTGCAAGACAACCCCGGTGACGGTTGGGGCGCTGGCATGGGCGAAGAGATTGGGCGCAAATTGCACCTGCACGCGCGGTCTTTGCGTATTGAACACCCCGAGACGGGCAAAGAACTCTGGATCAAAGCATCCCTGCCACCCCACATGGAAAATTCATGGAGCTTCTTTGGTTGGGCCGAAAATCACGCCCCCGATAAGCCATTTGAAGGACTGCTGTGAGGGTTTTGATGTGAGTGCTTGGGCTGCAAAAAGATTTTGGACAGATGTGGGTGTTGTTCAAGAAGATGGTGGCTTTGCCATCCGTCTTGATTCCCGCGCGGTAAAGACACCTGCGAAGGCCCCGATGATCGTGCCGACCCACGCGATGGCGCAGGCGATTGCCGACGAATGGGCCGTGGTTGACGGGGTGATTGACCCGACCGTTATGCCCTTCACCAGATCAGCGAATGCAGCCATCGATAAGGTCGCTGTGCAAATTGACGAAGTGGTTAATATGCTCGCGGCCTACGGGGGTAGCGATCTGTTGTGCTACCGTGCACACGGTCCCGCTGAACTGGTTGAAAGACAGAATTCCGCGTGGGATTCTTTGTTGGATTGGGTGGATGAAACTTATAATGCGCGCCTTGCCGTTACCGTTGGGATTATGCCGATAATGCAGCCCGAAGACGCGCTAACGGCGCTTCATCAGCCGCTTAAGAATGCGACTGCGTTCGAAATTGCCGCGCTACACGATTTAATTGCGATGTCTGGCTCCCTTGTCCTGGCGTACGCGGTTACGCAACGTCGTCTTAGTGCGAAAGACGCCTGGGCGCTGTCGCGGATCGACGAGAAGTGGCAAGCCGAGCATTGGGGCACGGATGAGGATGCCGAACAAGTCTCTGAAATCAAAAGATTAGCTTTCAATCATGCTGCAGATTTCTACTTTTTGGCAGAGTTTGGGCCACAAAGTTAATTCGACTGCAAACGCACTGGTTTGCATTGCAAAAAACCTCATGATTCACGGCGGTTCTCAAAATGGTACCCTTGACGTACGACGGTGATTCCTTCCACTGTATGCACTTGCGCAGGTTCACCTGCGTTGTATCGCCTTGTCCAACAGGACAAACAATAAAATCCCTGCGGCTCACGCGGGGAAACTCAGGAAGAGGTATCTTAAATGAAAAAATCAGTATTCCTCGGCGCGCTGACCGTTGCTGGTCTTGCTGCCGGTGCAGGTTTCGCTGGCACGCTTGACGACGTCAAAGCGCGCGGCACGCTGAACTGTGGTGTAACAACTGGTCTGACCGGTTTTGCTGTACCTGACGCCAATGGCGTTTGGGGTGGCTTTGACGTAGGCATTTGCCGCGCTGTTGCTGCTGCCGTTCTCGGTGACCCTATGGCTGTCGAATTTGTTACAACAACAGGCTCGACACGCTTCACAGCGCTCGCTTCCGGCGAGATCGATCTGCTGGCACGCAACACCACGTGGACATTCTCCCGCGATGTTGACCTCAAGTTCACATTCGTTGGCGTTAACTACTATGACGGCCAAGGCTTCATGGTTCCTCGTGATCTCGGTGTGTCCTCTGCGAAAGATCTCGATGGTGCAACTGTCTGCATTCAGACAGGCACAACAACAGAGCTGAACTTGGCCGACTACTTCCGGACCAACAACATCTCTTATGAACCAGTGCCAATCGAAACAAATGCAGAAGCACAGCAGCAGTACCTTGCTGGCGCATGTGACGTTTACACGACAGACGCATCCGGCTTGGCTGCTACACGTGCAACGTTCGAAGCACCAGGTGACCACGTTCTGCTTCCAGAAATCATTTCTAAAGAGCCACTTGGCCCACTTGTTCGCCACGGCGACGACGAATGGAGTGACATAGCACGCTGGACGCTGAATGCACTCATCACAGCTGAAGAGCTGGGTGTGACATCTGCAAACATCGCAGAACTATCTGCTGGCACAAACAATCCAGAGATCAACCGTCTCTTGGGCACCGAAGATGAACTGGGCGCGAAGATCGGCCTCGACGCTGACTGGGCCATGAACGCGATCATGGCGGGTGGCAACTACGGTGAATTGTTTGAAAAGAACATTGGTGAAAACACACCAATCGGTCTTGCACGTGGCCTGAACGCCATGTGGACAGAAGGTGGTCTGATCTACTCCCCACCGTTCCGCTAAACACTTAGAATTGGGCGCGATCAGAAATGATCGCGCCCTTTCGCATACCTAAACACTAAGAATAAACCTGAAGACACGAAGTCGGAAAACCGGCCCATAGATGTTTTCAAATCGCCTGGCAGGGCAAGGGATTTTGCAGATGACGATGCTAGATGATCCACGGATGTCGACACCCAATGTCGCGCCGAAAAAAGGCTTTAAACTCAGCCAGCTTATTTATGATACCCGCTACCGGTCGATCACCATCCAAGTGATTGCCATGATTCTAGTATTGATGGGTCTTTATTGGCTCGTGAACAACACGATCCAGAACCTGTCCGCATTAGGCAAGGATTTCGATTTCGGCTTCATGACCCAGCCTGCGGGTTATGACATCAACCAGCGTTTGATCGAATATACGTCGCAATCCTCGCACGGTAAGGCCGCTATGGTCGGCATCCTGAACACGGTTCTCGTCGCGTTCCTTGGTTGTCTTCTGGCGACCTTCCTTGGTGTGATTGCGGGTGTCTTGCGCCTGTCGAAAAACTGGGTCGTCAGCCAGTTGATGGCCGTCTACGTTGAAGGCTTCCGCAACGTGCCGCTCCTTTTGTGGATCATTGCGATCTTTGCGTTGATGACCGAAAGTATGCCTCAACCCCGCGAGTTTAAGGCTGGCGGTGACGCAAGTATGGCAGTTTTTGACAGCGTAGCTGTGACTAATCGTGGTGTTTATGTCCCCGGTATCGTGTTTGAAAACGGCTTCTTGGGGTCTGCAGTCATGAACTGGGTTCTGCTTGGCGCGATCCTTATCGCCAGCCTTGTTCTAATCCGTATCGTGCGCCGTCGTGCGGACGTCGTTCAGGAAGCAACCGGCGTGCGCCCGACGACATGGTATCAGCAGCTCGCTTTGCTGGTTATTCCGGTCGGCATCGTCATGTTCTTGATGGGTGCGCAGTTCCAGTACCCCTACATCAAAGGCTTTAACTTCACGGACGGTATTCACCTGCGCAACTCGTTGATCGCGCTGTGGTTGGCTTTGTCACTATACACAGGTGCCTTCATCGCCGAGATTGTTCGCGCTGGTATCCTTGCGATTTCCAAAGGCCAGTCCGAAGCTGCGGCTGCGCTGGGCTTGCGCCCGAACCGCACAATGAACCTCGTGATTTTGCCACAGGCGATGCGAGTCATAATTCCGCCACTGATTTCGCAATACCTGAACCTAACCAAAAATTCATCGCTGGCGATTGCGGTGGGATACATGGATGTGCGTTCCACGCTGGGCGGCATTACGGTTAACCAAACAGGCCGAGAGCTTGAGGGGATGTTGTTGATGGCGGCGTTCTACCTCATCGTGAGCCTGTTAATTTCGGGTGTCATGAACATTTACAACAACCGCACTCAATTGCAGGAGCGTTGATATGAGCAATCCTGAATTCAGCTATGTGCGTAAAGAAATGATCGCAGAACAGTCCCCACCTGTCACTCAAAGGGGTGCGATTAAGTGGGTCCGTCAAAACCTGTTCTCGGGGTGGTTGAACATCCTGCTGACGGTGCTTTCGTTGTTCGCGGTCTATTGGGCGCTGTCCTTGGTCCTGCCATGGGCGTTTGGCGGTGTCTGGAACGCGGGATCGCTGACCGAATGCCGCGAAGTCCTGTTTTCCTTCTACAAGGGCGGCCATGGCGGTGCATGTTGGGCCGTGATCGAAGACCGTTGGTTGCAGATCATGTTCGGCTTCTATCCGCCAGAAGAATACTGGCGCCCGATCCTGGCGTTTGTGCTGTTCTTTGTGGCCCTCGCACCCGTTTTGTTTGCCGATAAAGTTCCGGGTCAGCTGATCTGGTTTTCCTTCGCCTATCCATTTTTGGCCACATGGCTGATCTGGGGTGGTTCGTTCTGGGTTCCCGTGTTCGC
>JABBAI010000199.1 GCA_018608045.1 Octadecabacter sp.
CCTGACCGATTGCGGCGACCTGCGCGGCACGGGTCATTTTTTCAATCTCCACCGCCGACTTTACGGCGCGCAGTCGGGCAAGGTCGTGATCAAACGGCGTTCGTTTCTCTGGCAACAGGTCGTGCAGCGCATAGGGAAAGGTATTGGCCTCGTAGACGAGCTTGCCGCTCACACCCAGCTTGGCTGTCATCTCGGACACAGCTTTACGGTAGTGGCCAACCTGGTCGGTAACCTCGTTGGCAAAGCCTGCATAGATCAGCTCTTCGTAGCTACCTGCTTTCTGCCCGCCATCGGTGTTGGGGCAGACAAGGCCTGCAATCCCGTCGCGGGACACCAAAGCAACCGATGGGCCGCCTGAGAATGGCGATTGCCCGATCTCAATCGGGACAACATGACCTGTCACTGCACAGATCGAATCCGCACCGGTCAGGACGGCCCAATCCGCGCCGAGTTCCTTAACAAGATTGCCAAGCCGTTTGATGTTACTCATAATGTCCTCCGGTCGTTTGATGCTGATTTTTGCCTAAGCGTGTGCAAAGACCTCTGCCAATCCTTGTTTGCAACAGGCCTCGGCTGATCGTTTTGTAAATGCGACGCCTGCGTTGATCAGCGCCAGTTCGTAGCGTGACGTCAGCGCCCCGTCAGATATCAGCGTGACGGGGTGATCCAGCAAGCCTTGCGCGGCCACGGCATTCAGTTCTGACCCGATCAGAAGCCCCGACAGGCGGTCAGCCAACGTATCGGCTTTGTCCGCGCCCGTCAGAACACCGGCCCGCAAGCTAAAAAGCTGATGCGCGACATCTGAGGTACTGCTTGCCATCGCAAGGCTTTCACGAAATGCATCATCGCAATTGGTGCTTGCCTCAATGATCAAAGGCGTGAGGATGGAATGATTGCAAAGCATCGCAAACAATTCACCAGTCATATACGTCGCAAATCGGGAAATGTTTCCCTCCTGCATCGTGACCCATTTGGTATGCGTTCCGGGCTGGCAGACAACAGATGTGGCCGGCATCCCTTGTGACAACGCCCCCATGAGGATCGTCTCTTCGCCGCGCATAACATCGGGGCGGCCCGCGAAATCCTGGCCTTTGATACCGGGGATTAGCCGCACATCCGCCCCATGTGTGTCCGTTTGCACAGGCACAAGTGCAGCCGCGAGGTCATGTACACGGGCGTCACCATCCAGATAGCCCGCATCGCGCCAACCGCTTTGGCTGCCGACCATGCCACACATGATGACCTTTAAGTCCGGCCATTGGGCCAACCATGCCCCACAGGTCTTTTGCAAAACAGCCCCGAACGCCCTGTCGCGAACGGCCAAGAGGCCATCAGCCGAACTGACCTGGTCAAATTCCTGACCATCAGCTCCCAACAAAAAGGCGCGGAAAGAACTCGTCCCCCAATCAATCCCGATCAAATCGGGTTGTTGTGTTTCGCTACCACTCGGCAATGGACCCGTCCTTATGACGCCAAACTGGGGCACGCCAACGATGACCAACTTGCGATTGCTGTTCTATAAAGCTTTCGTCCACCTCAATGCCCAGCCCCGGCCCGGTCGGAATATCCAAATACCCGTCAACGATCTCAAAGCGGCTGTCGGGCAACAGATAGTCGTTCAGGTCGTTGCCTTCGTTGTAATGAATGCCGAGGCTTTGTTCCTGAATAAAGGCGTTGTGGCACACTGCGTTCACCTGCAGACAGGCTGCCAAAGCAATCGGTCCTAGCGGGCAATGCGGGGCCAGTGCGATGTCATAGGCCTCGGCCCAATGCCCGATGCGCACCATTTCTGATATGCCACCGACATGGGCGGTATCGGGGTTGATCACGCTGGCGGCGCGTGCCTCGAACACGGGTTTGAAATCATAGCGGCTGTACATCCGCTCGCCCGTACACAGCGGGATCGTGGTTCCGCGGGCCAGATCGGCCATCGTGTCAATTTGGGAGGGCACGACCGTGTCTTCGATAAACATCGGGCGCAGTGGTTCCAGTTCACGCAGCAAAATCTTAGCCATCGGTGCGTGGACCCGGCCATGAAAATCAAACGCAAGGTCCATGTCCGCGCCGACCGCTTCGCGCAACTCAAAAGACCGCGCCACGATGTCATCCACCGCTTTGTATCTGTCAACGATCTGCAACTCGCTGCAAACGTTCATCTTGTAGGCGTCAAATCCGTCTGACTGAAGCGCCTTCGCCTGCTGAACCAAATTGTCTGGCCTGTCGCCACCAATCCAGCGATAGGATCGAACTTTGTTACGCACAGGACCACCCAGCAGCGTGTGCACTGGGGCACCAAGCGCTTTGCCTTTGATGTCCCAAAGGGCCATGTCGATGCCCGAAATCGCACTCATCAAAACAGGGCCGCCACGATAGCAGCCATTGCGATACAGCATCTGCCAGATGTCTTCGATCTTTGCGGGATCAGCCCCGATCAGGAAGTCGGAAAACTCCTCGATCTTCGCCTTGAGGGTTTCGGCATGGCCTTCAAGAACAGGCTCACCCCAGCCTGACACACCTTCGTCTGTCTCGATCTTTAGAAACAGCCAGCGTGGCGGAACAACATAAGTTTTTAGTGCGGTAATTTTCATTTTGCGGCATTTTCCGCGAGCACCACACCGTCCGCAATCAACCTGTCGATGTCCGCTGCCGCCAAGCCAAATGAGGCCAGCACCGCGCGGCTGTCCGCGCCGTAGCTTGGTGCAGGAAACAAGGCCGGATCGGGGTCATCTGAAAAATGAATACCCGGTGCGATGGCCGTGTATTCCCCGCCAACCGGATGGGTCATCTTTGTCACGTAACGCTGCGACTGCGGGTGTTTGAGGAAGGCGCCGTAGTTGTTCACAACAATGCACCAGAACCCCTGTTCTGACAGCAATGCATCCCAGTGATCTGCTTTCGCCTCTTTCAGCTTTGCGCTGACGATCTCGTAAATCTCGTCGCGCCATTTGGCGACGGCAGCACCGTCTGACTGCGACGGGCGCTTCGCCTTCAACTCTGCCAGCTCAGGCAGACCGAGCGTGTCACCCAATGCAGCCAAATCCGCCTGCGCAATCGCGAAATAGGTTTTGTCGGCACAGACATAGACGCCATATGGCGGCTCTTGATAGATAGACACCTGCGGCGTTTCACCCCGCTGTGGTGGCGACTCTGCCTCTACATAGGATGTGATTTCCTGACACTGCATTTCCATGATCGCGCCCATCATAGTCACGCCAACCTGCTGGCCACGTCCAGTGACGCCACGCGCCACCAAAGCCGCCAAAATGCCTTCGCATAACATGTGTGATGCGGTCACATCGACCATGTACAGCGGGCTTGGAGCAGGGAGGTCGCCCGCACGCCCGCCGTTCATGGTCAGGCCCGTAAAAGACTGCAACAGCAGATCTTGACCGGGCCGGTCCTTCATCGGTCCCTCTTCGCCGTAGCCAGAAATTGAGCCATAAACCAAACGCGGGTTGATCTCGGAAAGGGTCTCATAGCTGATCCCCAGTTTACCCGCGACGCGTGGACGGAAGTTTTGCACCACGACATCCGCCTGACGGACCAGATCGTAAAGCAATTCACGACCCTCATCAGACTTTAGATTAAGCACCAATGATTTCTTGTTCCGGTTCAGAGTGACGTAGCAGGTCGAATCTCCGAATTTCGTCACACCCGCCATTGGGGCATGGCGCGAAAAATCGCCGCCGCCGGGGGCTTCGATCTTGATGATCTCTGCGCCCATCTCGCCCATCCGCTGCGAGCACATTGGCCCCGCCATCGCGATTGTCAGATCAAGAACTTTCAGCCCTTCTAGAGGTCCACGTGCACTGGTGTCTGTTGTCATGTTCATGGCTTTCTTTTCTCGAAGGGTCAGGCTTTAGCGGCCACGGAAAACAGGGTCGCGTTTTTCACCAAAGGCGCGCATGCCTTCCTGCGCATCCTCAGTCATCATGCACAGGGTGTAGCCATCGTTTTCCCACGACAGACCCTGTGCGATTGAGGTGCCTTGGGTTTGACGAATGACGTTTTTGGCGGATTGCACGGCGATTGGCGGGTTCTTTGCCAGTCGTTCGGCAATTTTTGTCACCGTTGCCAAAAGGTCCTCAGGTTCCGCGATCACTTGCACAAAGCCGACCCGATGCGCCTCGCCTGCGGGGAAAATGTCACCAGTCAAAATCCAATGCGCTGCGTTTCCGTATCCGATCAGGCGGGGCAGAATGGATGTGTTGCCCGATCCGGCATGCCAGCCGCGTTGGACTTCGGGCGCACCGAACCCTGAACGCGGGGTTGCCACGCGAATGTCACAGCAAATCGCCACTTCAAGACCACCGCCAAGGCAGTAACCATCAATCATTGCAATCGCAGGTTTGCGCAGACCCAAGAGCGGCGCGATATAGTCCCGCTGGTATTGCGCGCGGTTGCGCCCATCCCATGCGGTGCCCAGGTCATCCAGCGCATTTACGTCCGATCCGGCGGAAAAGGCGCGATCTCCGGCGCCTGAGATAACCAAGACCTTGATGTCGTCGTCGATATCAACCTTGCGAGCCAGACGTTCGATTTCGCCGCCCATCGCCGCAGTGATCGCGTTCATTTTTGTTGGACGATTGATTGTCAAAAACGCAATCCCGTCGCGGACCTCAAACAGGATATGATCGCTATCGCTCATCTTAATTCTCCCTAAGAATTGTTTGGTGTCGTAAGTGAAATTGCGACCGACCATTCGATTGTTTCATTTGGCGCGATCCAGCGTTCGCTTTTTTGATCAACGGCGCTGCTTAGATCGTCTGCGGGTGCTGTGGTGGGTTCTATGGCGACCTGATGGCTGGGCTGCGTGTCCGGCCATCCGCCATAATCCAGCCACAGGCCCAAAGTACTGATCTCAGCCCCGGGCCATGTAAACGTGATGCCGCCATTCGGGCCATCGACCCACGCCCGTGCTGTGTCAGACACTGGCGCATAGGCTTTCATCGCCCAGCCTGCATCAATCGCCTCGACCCGCGTCAAGTCTGGGCGTGCAGTATCAAATAGGGGCCAGATAAACTGCGGCGTCGCTGGTGCGGGTTGCCCCAGCACCCCCGTCACCGCAAACGGACCGACGCCGATAATCCCGATCCGATCATCGGAATTCAGGTTCAAAAGGCAGTGCTGGCTCCACAAAAACGGCATGGGGGCCACACCGGTGTTTGAGGTCGCATAGTTGGCCAACAGCCTGTTTCCATCCAGCGTGATCTGTCGTTCAAAACGAAAGTTCGGCCCCTCATAGATCATCGTCATGCTGTTGGCATCTGTCTGACTGCTGACTGGCCGCCCCCAGATATCACCGTGATCGCGCGGCGACATTGTGCAGGGCGCAACGGTAGGAAAGCATTCATCCCAACCCCGCGCTTGCGCGCCCAGATAGGGCGCCTCATCCGTTGTGCCCCCCTCGCATGGTCCCGGCACAAGCCAGTCCCGACCGGTTGCTAGATCGATCAATCGGGTGACCCGACCGCCAAACTCTGGCGCAAGGTCGACCTGCATCCGGTCGTTTTTAAGGGTGACAGTCGCGGTCATTTACGACGCGCCGGCTGCGGTGATTTCCGCTTGGATACGTTCAGCGCGGGCCATGCGCCATTGACCGATTGCAACAGCCAGCACAAGCAACAGGCCTTTAGCTACAAGCTGATAGAAGGTCGGAATACCCAGCAGATTCATCCCGTTTGACAGTGTCGCAAGCAGAAGGACCGCAAGCATTGATCCGGGGATCGTGCCTTTGCCACCCGCCAGCAATGCACCACCAAGAAAGACGGCGGTGATCGCCTCAAGCTCCAGCCCCTGCGTACCGGATGCAGGCTGGCCCGAACTGGTTCTGGCCGTCACAATCGCACCGGCCAATCCGGCAAGTGCGCCGGACAAAGCATAGATCATAAGGCGCATCTTGGTCAGGTTGATACCCGCAAGGCGCGCTGCCACGGGGTTACCACCCATCGAATAGATCGAGCGGCCAAAGACTGTTGAACTCATGACGAAATGTGCGCCAACCGCGACCACAACAAGGATCGCAAAGGCGACGGGAACACCGGGGAACGATCCAAATTCAAAGATACGGCCAGACCCGAGGGTGGCAAACCCTGGGTCCAGAACACCAACGGGGCGCCCGCCGGGCGCAATCAAGAATGCCACGCCACGGAACGCGGAGAAGGTCGCCAGTGTCGCCACAACTGGGTTTACCCGCAGGAAGCTGACGATTGAGGCATTGACCAAACCAAGCAACAAGCCGACACAAAGGCTGGCCCCGATACCGCCAAGCACCGAGCCAGAAGCGACAACAACCAAGGCAGTGGTCACAGAAGCGCAACCGGCAATCGAGCCGACAGAGATATCAAGGCCCGCCGAGACGATAACCATCGTCATGCCAACCGCGATCAATCCAACCACGGCCATGTTCTGTGCGATGTTAAAAAGGTTCCGAGCCGAAAAGAAATATTCGGTCTGCGTTGTTATCAGAGCGACCATCACAATAAGTGCGATGACCAAAGACAGGTTTTCGGGGCCCATCGCATCGCTGATGCGTTTGAATAGCCCTTTTGCTTTTGGGGCCGTTCCTGCTTGATCGGTGGCAGTCATTTTCTTCTCCTGTTGCATCGGTAGACGGTCAGCTGACCGACGACCCCAATGCCATGTTGACGATCGCCTCTTCTGTGGCGTCTTGCTTTTCGACGGGTGCCGAAATTTTTCTGTCACTCATCACGATGATCCGGTCTGACATCGCCAGAAGCTCTGGCAATTCCGAGGAGATCATCATGATTGCGATCCCTTCCTGCGCCAGCTTGTCCATCAGACGGTAGATTTCGGCCTTTGCACCAACGTCGACTGCGCGGGTCGGTTCGTCCAAAATCAAAAGCTTGGGGTTTGCTGCTAGCCACCGCGCCAAAACCACCTTTTGCTGGTTTCCACCTGACAGCTTGCCCACTTCTTGGGTGAGCGAAGGCGTCTTGATCTCTAGCTGTTCGATAAACGGCGAGACCGCGGAAATCATTTGACGGTTCCGCAAGACGCCGAATTTGGACAGGGCCGAATAAACCGCCATCGAGGCGTTCTCGATCACCGAGCGCACGAGGATAAGGCCCTCAGCTTTGCGGTTCTCGGGCGCGAACCCAATACTGGCCGCAATCGCGTCAGACGGGTTCTTGATCCGGGTTTCCTCGCCGCAAATGCGCACGACACCGCCGCTCTTTTGATATTCACCAAACAGAACCTTCGCCAGTTCCGTGCGGCCCGCGCCAACCAGCCCCGCAAAACCGACAATCTCACCAGCGCGGATTTTGAAACTGATGTCGTCATGCCAACGGCTGCTCAGGTGTTCAACTTCAAGCACAACCTCGTCGCGGGTGGTCTCTTCGCGCTTGAACCCATGTTCAAGTTCGCGCCCGACCATCAGGCTGACGATCTCCGGTTCAGTGGATTCCGCGGTTGCAAGGTTGCCCGTTGGAACCCCGTCCTTCAACACGACAACGCGATCCGAGATTTCCATAACCTCGTGCAGCCTGTGTGAGACGTAGATGATCCCCAAGCCATCAGCTTTGAGCTGGCGAATGAGGCCATAAAGCTGTTCGGTTTCGTCGTGAGTCAGGGATGATGTCGGCTCGTCAAATGCGATGACTTTGACGCCGTCTTTAAGTGCGCGCATGATCTCAACGATATGCATCTGCGCGGGCGAAAGGTTTCGCCCAAGTGTATCAAGATCAACAAGGCCCCAAAAACCGTAGCGTTTCAGCATTTCGGTCACGGTGTCGCGCATTTTACGAAAGTCGACACGTCCGCCGCTCAGGCTGGGGTATTCACCGATAAACATGTTCTCGGCGACAGAAAGGTCCGGCACGATCTCCGGCTCTTGGCGCACCAGCCGAAATCCGGCTTGGCGGGCCATCAGCGGGCTCGCATGGGTGGCCACAACGCCGTCGAGGATCACCTGGCCCTCATCAAGCTGGTAGTCACCGCTTAGAATTTTTAGAAGAGTCGATTTTCCCGCACCGTTCTCACCGACGAAGGCAACGACCTCACCTGGATGAACATTCATCGACAGGTCTGAAAGCGCTTTTACACCTGGGAAGCTTTTCCCAACATTTGAGATTTCCAAGATTGCCGAGGTCATGACGTGCCCATCTATGAGTGCTATGAGTGCGATGTTCGGGCAGGCCTAGCGGCCTGCCCGTCGTGGCTTAGTTGCAGGTCATAACGTCTGCATATGTCGTCGGATCAACGATCGTGGTGTTCGCAACCGACTTGAGCGGCAGATCTTCACCGGTTTCGATCGAATTGATCAACGCACGCGCTGCGGCATCGCCAACGTCTACACCACTGATGTAAAGCGCGGACTTGAAGCCGGTTTCGATGCCCGCCGCCCAAGGACGACATGCTTCATAGGCGCCAAGACCAACAGCGATCACGTCATCCGCTCCGAAGCTTGCGTTCCTGAGCGCGTTTGTGGCCCCCAGAACACCTTCGTCATTGCAGGCAACGACGACCCA